>JAZOTI010000157.1:0-7786 GCA_045657565.1 Oscillospiraceae bacterium
GCAGGCATTGAACTTGACGAAAGCCTTTCCCCTGCTGAAAAACTTAAAATCACTCAGAAACTTATGGAAAATGATGACCCTCGTGCTGTTCAGGTTTACCAGTCTATCGGTACATATCTCGGTCATACACTTGCTTACTACTTTGAACACTACGGTTTCAAATATGTATTGCTCCTTGGCCGTGTTATGAGTGGCAAAGGCGGCGATATCCTCCTTGAAACATGCCGCAAAGTTCTGGATGATGAATATCCTGAATACGCAGACAAAATCAACCTTACACTTCCTGATGAAAAATTCCGTCGTGTTGGTCAGTCTATGGCTGCTGCAAGTCTCCCTGAAATGAAATAATTTTTACATTCAAAAAGAGCTGTCCTGCAGGACAGCTCTTTTATTGGCACTATTTGACTTATAAATACACTGGTGCTATTATTTTTATATTAACAAATTCAACTTTAATCGGAGATTTAAAATGTTATATTTTTCTATTGCTATTCTTGCAAGTATTATCGGCAGCATAAGCGGCATTGGCGGCGGCATTATCATAAAACCTGTAATGGACTGCTTTACTGATTTAACCCCAAGTGCAATCAGCTTTATGTCCGGCTGTACTGTGCTTTCCATGGCATGTTCATCCTATATCAGAGGTCTCAAAAGCCCTGTAAAACTCAACTATGCTACCACCCTGTGGCTGGCTTTGGGTGCATGTGTCGGCGGTTGGCTTGGCAAAACTGTTTTTTCCGTTATTGCAGGCAACGCCACTGCAAATGTAAAACTGATACAGTCCATACTTCTGCTTATAATAAACCTGCTGGTATTTTTATATCTTGTTAAAAAATCCGGCATTAAAACCAAGCAGATAAAAAACAAACTTGTTTGTGTAGTTATAGGCTTTATCCTTGGTGTAAGTTCATCATTCCTTGGCATCGGCGGCGGTCCTATCAACATTGTGGTTTTGTCCTATTTCTTTTCCACACAGGCAAAGGAAACTGCAAAAAATTCACTTTTCATAATTCTGTTTTCCCAGCTCACAAGTTTTATAACTACAGTGGCCACCCACACTGTACCGGCTGTAAATTTCTTCTATCTTGCTGTAATGTGTTTCGGCGGTATAAGCGGTGCTATTATCGGCTCATCGATTGCAAAGAAGATGGACAACACTAAAACAGAAAAGTTTTTCCGCAATCTGCTTATTGCACTTATAATACTTAATTTCTACAACATCTATACAGCACTTTAATTTTATCAGAAAATTACAATCAAAATAAAATCCGGGCTTATCATCACGATAAGTCCGGATTTTCAATTAGAATAATTAATTCTTTTATATTTACACAAACAAAAAAGACCACCGATTTCTCGGTGGTCGTGGTCGGGATGACAGGATTCGAACCTGCGGCATCCTGGTCCCAAACCAGGCGCTCTACCAAACTGAGCCACATCCCGTTGTCACTCTCTCAGCAACGAAAATTATTATACTGCAAAGTATTCTGTTTGTCAACACTTTTTTATAAAATTTTTAAAATTTTTTAAAATATTTTTTCAACTGTTCAAACCCCAAAATGCACCCAACAATCCAAGACCATTATTCTGTTTTTCAAAAGTAAGCAGCCAGTCTTTATTTGCAGGTCCGCCCGCAGAATAATTGCCCAGACTGCCGTCAGATGGCAGAACCCTGTGGCATGGAACAACAATAACAAATGGATTTTTCCGCATTGCAGACCCTACCGCCCTTGCAGCCTTTGGGCTGCCTGCCATAGCCGCAAGCTGACCGTAACTTACCGTCTGTCCGTAAGGCACCTGTACAAGCTGCTGCAGCACCGATTTATTGAAGCTGCTGCCTTCAATAAACAATGGCAGAGAGAATTCTCTGCGGATACCGTCAAAATATTCTTCAAGCTGTTTTTTTGCTTCTTCCAGCAAAGGAGTTGAACACTGGCTGAAATCCGCTGTTTCTCTACAGTATGTAATTTCAGTGATATATCCATCGCTTTCGCTTATCTTGAGAAAACCTATAGGTGTTTTAACCGCAATGCTGTTCATCGTCATATCCTCATCGTTATAACAGTATCTTTATTTCAAACCGATAAATATCATACCACAGTTATTGCATAAACAAAAGCCCCTGCAAGACTTTAAGTCCTGCAGGGGTCAGATTTTATTTACTGCTGTGAAGCCATATTCTTTGCAACTTCAAAGGCACGCTGAATCTGTGGGTCTGATGTGATTGTCATATCATAGAAATTCTGTTCCTGTTCAGCTGAAAGTGTTTTTTCATAGTCCGGCAAAAGGCCTGTGCCGTGGTAGTCTGCTGTAGAAACAGGCACAAGACGTGCTGTTGTGATTTCCACCCCTGAACCGTCGGAAAGACGGTAAATGTTCTGGATTGTGCATTTGCCCATTGTTTTTGTGCCTACAAATTTTGCACCGCCCATATCCTTGAGGATAACAGCAAACATTTCTGCCGCATAGCCTGTCTGGCCGTTTACGATAACTGTTACAGGCTGTTCAATCATTTCCTTATCGGATGTGTAAAGAACCTTTTTGGAGTCATCAACATAATGTGCATACATTGTGGTACCTTCTTTTACAAAGATATCCGCAACTTCGGCAGCATAGCCGTATTCCTTGCTGGAGTTGAAACGCACATCAATTGCAAAGCTTGCTGCGCCCTGACTGAGCAGGTTTTTAACAGCATATTCCATATCTGCTGCTGTTTTTTCAGAGAAATTGAAAACTTTGATATAACCTACTGTATCTTCGATAGAATAGCTTACAGACGGTGCATCATAAAGTGCAAAAACAAGTTCTGTAACCTGTTCTTCGTTGTTTTTCAGGTAATTGATTCTTACAGACTGGCCCTCTGTGCCTGTGAGCATTTCACGCACCTGCTGTGTGTTGAGTGTCATCACAGAAATATCATTGATATGTGTAATCATATCTTCCTTTGCCATTTCGGCAATGTCTGCAGGGGAATCTGCATCGATTGCAACAACTTTATAGTATCCGCTTATATCTTTCTGAACTTCAAGGCCGATACCTATTCTTTTACCTTTTGAAATCTGCTGCAAAGCAGTAACTTCCGCCGCTGTGTAGTATTTTGCTTCGCTGTCATTCAGTGCTTCAATATAACCTGCTGCAAGACCATCAAGGAGGGTTGCGTCGTCAATTGAAGTGTAGAAATGCTGTCTTACTGTTTTGTCAACTTCGCTGAGTTTTGAATACATGTTTTCCTTTTCATTCACATTGGAAACCTTGTTTTCAAAAAGACGTGCTGAAACTATCATTGTAAGACAGAAAGTAACAGTAATAGCAATAAATATGATACTTAATGCTGAACTGATTGTTATCTTCTTTCTCATAAAAACATCCTTTTTTCTGTTTTAGTTGTTTTTGATGTACGGATAAGGGTTAACCGTAGCGTCATTTACTCGGATTTCAAAATGCAGGTGGTTACCTGTGGACATACCTGTTGTGCCTACATAGCCTATTACATCACCCTGTTTTACATACTGGCCTACTGTAACATTAAGGCTCTGGCAATGAGCGTACAATGTTTTGTATCCGCCGCCATGGTCAACAATAATACGGTTGCCATAGCCTGTGGAAGCGTATCTTGCTGTTGTAACAACACCGCTGTTGGAAGCGATAATAGGTGTGCCGCCCGGTGCAGGAATATCTATACCTGTGTGAAATTCGCGGTAGCCGAAAATGTTTCTGTAACCATAATGGGAGGAAACATATCTGTTTGTAGGCACCGGCCATTTCCATGTACCGCCTACATATCCGTCAAGACCGCCGTTCTGTTTGTATTCTTCTTCAAGTTCTGCTGCTGCATCATCCCTTGCTTTCTTTGCTTCGGCATAGGCAGCTTCTGCTGCAGATTTTTCTGCTTCGCTTGTTGAAAGCTGACTGTTAACCTTTTTAAGCAGACCTGCAAGTTCTGACTGTTTTGCTTCCTGCTGTTTTTTGCTTGCTTCCAGAGACTCAAGTTCTGCTTTTATTTCAGCTTCAACCTTTTCGATTTCAGCTTTTTCTTCATTGAGTTTTTTAAGCAATGCTGTATCTGCCTGAGAGATACTCTGCAATGTATTTGCAGCTGTCATAACTTCAGAGAAAGTGTCAACCGCAAGAACTGTTGCAAGCATGCTGCCACTGCGCTGAATGTACATTGCTTTAAGACGACTTTTAAACAGATCATCCGTCTGCTGGATATCCAGCTTTTTCTGGTCAAGTTCTTCCTGTTTTGCAGTGAGATTGCTTGTTTTTTCTGCAATCTGCATTGTGAGTGAGTTAATCTGCTGTTTTACAAGATTCGCCTGTGTCTGTGCGTTTTTCTTTTCTTTTTCCTGTTTTTTAATTGTGTTTTTGATGGAACTGAGTTCCTTTTCAATGCGGTCAAGTTCTGCTTGTGCCGCATTGTAATCATCCTGCGCATTGGCATTTACTTTTACAGGCATTGCTGCTGCAAACACCATGGAAAAAGCCAGCACAAGGGTGATTACCGTTACAAGACTTCTTTTTATATTCATATAGTCTCCGTTTATATTTTAAACTTTGAGGTAGCGCTTCATAGAAATCGCACTGCCTGTTGTTCCGATAAACCAGCCGAAGCCGAGGAACAGCACAAGCATCTGCCACCATATATCTTTGTACGGGATAAGTACTGCCCATACTGTTGCAAGCCAGCCTGATGCTGTTTTTGCCATATAGTCAAGGAGGAACCAGTAGCCACCACTGAGAATTGCAAAGGTAACAAGTGCACCGATTGTGCCGATGATAAGACCTTCCACAATAAAAGGCAGACGGATGAAACCGTTGGTTGCGCCTACAAATTTCATAATATTGATTTCCTTGCGGCGTGCAAAAACAGTGAGACGGATTGTGTTGGATATAACAACAATGCTTACAAAAACAAGTATTGCAAGCACAGCCATACCGCCGTAATATGCTGCATTTTTAATAGTTATAAGAACCCCTGCAAGTTCTGTAGGAGTGCTTAAAATTTCAATCGCTGTCAGTGCTGCAAGCTGGTCTGAAGTTTCCTTTATTGCAGTCAGATCCTTGAGTTTACAGCGGAAAGAAGCCGGCAGAGGGTTGTTTTCCCCTGTGTAACTTTCAAGCAGTTCACCATATTCACCAAGATAACCCATTTGTTCTTTAAGAGCATCTTCTTTGGAAATATAGTCAAAAGACGCGATATTTTCGCTGTTTTTGAGGAAATTTCTCACCTCTTCAACCTGTTCTTCTGTAGCATCATCATAGATGTATGCCACAACCTCATTCTGGTTGCCGAGAAAAGTTGCAAAGCTGTTGATATTAAGTGCAAGCAGACCGCATACACCAACAATAACCAGACAGCTGACAACAACACCGATGGAAGCAACGGACATAATGCGGTTTTCCTTAAAATTGGAGAATCCCTGTTTTACAAGATACTTGAAGTTTGAAAATTTCATTATGCCATCACCGCCTTTTCTGCTGTGTCGTTGATGACCTTGCCGTCCTTGATTTCGATAATTCGTTTTGCATATCTGTGGGCAAGTTCGTGTTCGTGGGTTACCACAACAACCGTTGTGCCTACAGAATTGATGGCCTTGAGCAGTTCCATGATTTCGATGGAAAGTTCAGGGTCAATATTACCGGTAGGTTCGTCTGCGATAACAAGACGTGGTGAGTGAACAAGTGCTCTTGCAAGGGCAACACGCTGCTGTTCACCGCCGGAAAGCTGTGTAGGATATTTTTTTGCCTTGGCACTGAGCCCAACAAGACTGAGGATATAAGGCACCCTTTTTTTGATGTCCTTTTCACCGATATTTGTAACTCTCATTGCAAAAGCAATGTTTTCGTATACTGTCATTGTAGGAATCAGACGGAAATCCTGAAATACAACACCAAGTGTACGGCGCATATACGGAATATCCTTCTGTTTTATTTTGGTGAGATTGTAACCGTTTACAACAACATCACCGCTTGTCGCCACTTCTTCGCGGAGCATAAGTTTGAGGAATGTACTTTTGCCCGCACCGGAAGGACCGAGAACAAATACAAATTCCCCTTTATCTATATGTAATGACACATCGTCCATAGCGGTTATGTCCGGCTTATAAACTTTGGTCACGTTTTTAAATTCAATCATAGAATCTTCCTTTTTTCCTGATTTACAATAAAGTCAAAAATCGCTCTTAACCATTCTTACCAAAGAGTGTATTAAGAGCGATAAATTTAAAATCTATCCTGACTTGACTGGAGATATTTTTTAACCATCAGTGCAACTTTGAATACAATTGCATCGTCAAATTCCCTTAAATCCAAACCTGTGATTTTTCTGATTTTTTCAAGGCGGTAAACAAGGGTATTTCTGTGAACAAACAATCCGCGGGAAGTTTCACTTACATTGAGGTTGTTTTCAAAGAAATTCTGGATTGTAAACAGTGTTTCCTGATCAAGACTTTCAATTGAACCCTGTCTGAAAACTTCTTTAAGGAACATTTCGCACAGTGTTGTAGGCAACTGATAGATAAGTCTTGCAATGCCAAGATGGTCATAGCTTACAATGTTTCTTTCTGTGTCAAACACTTTACCTACTTCCAAAGCAATCTGTGCTTCCTTGAAGCTGTTTGCAAGGTCTTTGATGTTTGTTATCTGTGTACCGATACCAACAGTGGATTTGATGTAGTATTCCACATTGAGTGTATCAACAATGGAAGCTGCAAGTTTTTCGATATCTTTTGCTTCAATGCCTTTTTTGAGTTCCTTGATAAGAACTATGTCTGTTTCGCTTGTGTTGAACACAAAGTCTTTCTGTTTGTCAGGGAACAAGTTCTGGATTACATCAAATGTGGACATATCCTTCTGCTGATTTATGCGGATGATAAGAACAACACGTGGCACGTCTGTCACAAAATGCATTTCTCTTGCCTTTGCGTAGATATCCCCCGGCATGATATTATCCATAACAACATTTTTTATGAAGTTGAGTCTGTCAAACTTTTCATCGTGGAACTGTTTAAGGCTCTGCATGGAAATAGCAAGCATAGACGCAAATTTATCTGCCATTTCGTCTGTGCCTTCCACAAATACATAAAAATCGTTGCGCTTGTTGTTGGAAAAACCTTTGAAAGTATAACCGCCGCGCACAAAGTTCTGGCTGTTTGCCATTCTTTCTGCCTGAACGCCGTCCTTGATGCTGTCAATCTGACCAAGTTCGCTGCAGGCTATTACAACGCCCATTTCGTCTGTAATACCAGCTACTCGACCGATAGCATCTTTCATCTGATATATAACACCTTGAAACATTCTGTTAGACATAGTAAGCTCCTGTTTGTGAATTTATTGTAATTTTACACAATACTTTAAAATAATCATCTATATTTTACACAATAAATTCATATAATGCAACATTTTTTTACAAAAAAAATTGATTTTTATGTGCAAAATGCAAAATATGTCATCAGAACGATAATAAAATTATACATTGTCAATGTGACAATTATTTTAACATTGTGTAAATTAGTTGTTTATCTGAGAGTAAATATGTTCCAGTTCCTGCACGGTAAGTTCCCTGTAATCTCCGTCAGCAAGGCTGTCGTCCAGTTTTATACCGCCTATATGGCTGCGGTGAAGTTCGTTTACACCGATATCAAAAACGCCGAACATTCTTTTTATCTGATGATATACCCCCTGTTTAAGCACTACTTTAACCACAAGAGGATTGTCGGTTTTTTCCAGCACTGCGCTTTTGAGCAGTGTGCCGTCCGCAAGGGTTACACCGCTGTTGAACTGTTCA
>JAZOTI010000158.1:0-2677 GCA_045657565.1 Oscillospiraceae bacterium
AAACACCGCTATAATTATCGCTGTCAGTACAACGCCAAAAGCAAACAACGCATACAGATAACCACTGTCAATGTAAAAATAGTAATCTGTTATATGGTGCACTTTCTGTGCAAATGGTTTGATATCCAGTATATCAAACGCTCGTTTCTGCAGTCTGAACCTTCCGCTGTGCATTTTGTTTATTTTATAAAGAAGCTCATTGGATTTATCATATATAAGGCTCACCCAGATTGTACCCACCATAGCCACAGGGAATGCAGCTACAGATAAACCGCCTATGATTTTGTTGTTGATTTTTATGATTTCGCACTTCATAAAAACCACAAATACCACAACAGCAAAAATGCTCACCACAAATGTAAGTCTCTGTGTGGAATAATAAAATGTTACAGCCTGAATAACCGCAAATACCACAAATTCAACTACAGATATTTTTTTTGCACGGGAAATCAGATACAGAACAGTTGCAAACAAAATCTGTCTTGCCCATATTGCATAGTGTGCAAACCCGAAATAATGGGCTTCCCTGTCCATACGCGGCACAAGATAATCGCTGGTCCATCCTGTCTGGGAAGCCAGTATAACCCCCACTGTACCAAGCAGAACAGCCGCCGCAAAAGTTACGGATATGTTTTTTACGGAAGAAAAATCTGAACAGAGCAAAAATGTTCCGAGTATCAGACATTCGCTGTGTTCCACCGACACTATTGCAAGGGCGGCAAACAGAACGAACTTGATTGCTTCTCTTTTTATTTCAAAATATGTTCTGTCTATTATCAAATTGTCAATATACAGCACCCCGACTGCTATCGGGAACGCATACATTTCCACCAGGGAGGTGAATGTGTCAAACCCCGGTATTATATCCCCCAGAAAAACCCAGGAGGTATTATATAAACGCAGCATAATATAGGAAAACATCAGCAGTAAAAACAAAATTTCTCTGATTTTTTTCCATTTCAGTGCTGCAGAATTTCTGTTGATATCAGTCATAACAAACCTCTTGATCGTACATTAAATGCATTTTTATATGCATAGATATATTAAGTATAACACAGTTGGCTGCAAAAGTCTATTTTACACAACAAAACAGGCAGTACAGGGTTATCCTGTACTGCCTGTGTATTCACTTTATTTTCCCAGCTGCCACAGTGCAACTGCACTTGCCGCAGCAACGTTGAGGGAATCCACCCCGTGTGACATTGGTATTTTTACTGTGTAGTCACAGTTTTCAATGGTGTCGTCTGCAAGGCCGTCGCCTTCTGTGCCAAGGATAATTGCAAGCTTTTCTTCCGCCATAAGCTGCGGATTATCAATATCCAGAGTATCCTCTTTAAGGGCCATTGCAACGGTTTTAAAGCCAAGTTCTTTAAGCTGTGCCTGCCAATCGTCTTCCACAAAGGTCCATGGAATCTGAAATACTGTGCCCATGCTCACCCTTGCGGCACGGCGGTAAAGCGGGTCGCTGCAGCCTTTTGTCAGCAATACCGCATCCATATTAAGTGCCGCTGCATTGCGGAAGATTGCCCCGACATTTGTTGGGTTCATAACCCTGTCCAAAACAACCACACGGCGTGTGCCCTTGCATATTTCCGCAACTGCCGGCAGTGTTTTGCGTTTCATCAGCGCAAGCATACCGCGGGTAAGCTCAAAGCCTGTCAGCTGTTTAAGCACACTGAACGGTGCTGTATAAACAGGAACATCTCCACAGCGTTCGATAATTTCCCTGGCCTGTGTATCGATGTGCTTGTCTTCCACAAGAAAGGAAACCGCTTTGTGCCCTGCATTCAGCGCTCTTTCCACAACTTTTGGACTTTCGGCAATGAAAAGCCCTGTGTCAGGTTCGTAATAATGCATCAGCTGTTTTTCGCTCAAACGGGCGTAAAAATCCAGCTCCTGTGCCGAAAAATCGGTTATATTTATAATATCGGACATAAAAATCCCTTTCTAGTTATCAAACAGAATCATACCAAACAGGTACAGTTTTTCCTGTGACCATTCAAATTCAAGATCACAACACTTTGCAAGCTGTGCAACATCTATGCAGTAGGCTGAAAGACAGCTTATCTTTTTATCGGGAAATGCACATGGCTCGTTGCTGATTCGTCTGCAAGGGTTGCACACAGGGCAGCCGCCGTAGCCCAACGGAATGCAGTCGTAACCTGCCGCTTTCACTTTTGACATAACATCAAGTGCCAGCACATTGATGGTTGCTTTTTCCTTGAGGATAGTTTCCTTGTCGTCGTACCCGTTTATATGGCATATTTTCTGCAGAACCATTGCTGTGTTTTTGGAAAGCAGTTTTTCGTGAACTTCCTGCGGTGTGCCGCAATCCGGTGGGCAGGAATAGTTTGCGCCGTACTTGCCGCAGAGATTATCCTCGCAGAATTTGCGGAAATCATAGTTTACAACAATATCCTTTGTGGGAATAAAAGCAGTTTTAAACCCCGCCTGCTGTGCTGTTTCTGCCAAAAATTTTTCTTTCATAACATTTCTCCGTTTTATGTTTGATATAAAAATTATAGCATAAAGATTGCAAAATAAAATACCCACTTTGGCAAGTGTTCACTTGTTGTTATACCACTTTATACACCGATTTTTTAATATTACACAATAAGTGTATGGTAATTTTAACACTAGACATCTTCAAATTTTATTACACAAAACAAAAAAAGCG
>JAZOTI010000159.1:0-5588 GCA_045657565.1 Oscillospiraceae bacterium
GCAAAAGCCGACGACGGAACAATAAAATTTGTAGGCGGAGATATGGACACCATTATGGCAGGACTTGCCTGTGGTGAACCTTGCACAATAGGCTGGGAGATACTTAAAAACGGTGCAGACGCATTTGTTTCCATGGATGATGGCGTTGCGGCGGATGCAATGCGCATACTTGCTTCTCCTGAAGGCAAAGACAAAAAGATAATATCGGGCGAAAGTGGTGCCGCAGGCTTTGGTGCTGCAGTGGAAATACTCGGCAGACACAAAGATATTGCAGAAAACCTTGTTATGAATGAAAACTCTGTTATCCTGTGTTTTTCCACAGAAGGCGCAACGGATGTTGAAAATTACCGCAACATTGTATGGCACGGACTTTACGGCAGAAAATAAAAATAGACACACTGCGGAAATTTTCTGCAGTGTGTTTTTACATATAAACATTAGTATTTTGCCCTTGGATATAAAAGCAATATATGGTAAGATATTTATTATTACATAACATAAACAAGAGGTGCAGTATGAAAAATCCTATAGCTAAAATCTACACAACAAAAGGTACAATAACAGTTGAACTTTACCCACAGCAGGCGCCAAATTCTGTTCACAGTTTTATCTGGTGCGCACAGCAGGGATTTTACAATAACAGAACAATCCGCCGCATTGAACCGGATTTTGTTATTGAACCATCATATTCCCACTTTGAGGACGACAGCTGCGATTTTATGCTGGACGGTGAATTTGACACAAACGGCAGACCAAACACTGTAAAACTGGAAAAATGTTCTGTTGCACTTTCCGGTGACGGCAAAGCAGAAAGCCATGGCTGCGAGTTTTTCTTTGTGCTGACAGACAAAGCAGGGGAAAGACTGCAGGGGGATTATCCAGGCTTTGGCAAAGTTATTGAAGGCTGGGAAGTTGTGGAAAGCCTCACAGATACAGAACTTAAAGAAGTGTTTATTGAAGAAATGAACTTTTATGTACGAGAAGCGGTTACACCTGAAATTATGGAAAAGGTTGAAGTTGAAACCTGGGGTGTGGAATATCCTGCACCTGAAATCAAATATTGGGTAAGAGATACAAAATAATTTATTTTTTAGTAAACTTTACGATAAACTGATTTGACTATGGACGAAAAAAAGATACAGCAGTTTGCGCAGATTATAAAAGACAGCAAAAAGATAGTTTTCTTTGGCGGTGCAGGTGTAAGCACCGAAAGCGGACTGAAAGATTACCGCAGCAAAGACGGTATATACCACACATACAACAAATACGGCATACCGCCTGAACATATTTTAAGCATCGACTTTTTCTATGAAAATCCGCAGGTATTCTACGATTTCTACCGTGAATTTTTCATTTGTGCTGCACAACCTAACGCTGCCCATAAAGCCATTGCACGGCTTGAAAAAACGGGCAAAAAGGTGACGGTTGTAACACAGAATGTTGACGGACTGCACCAGAAAGCGGGCAGTACAAGAGTGCTGGAACTTCACGGGTCAGCGGCAAAATATTATTGTGAAAAATGCGGTAAAAACCACACAACGGAATACATCGCCGACCCAACAAAACCTGTTCCTTACTGCGAAAAATGCGGCGATGGCATTGTGCGCCCGCATGTTACTCTGTATGGAGAAAATCTTGACGGAATGGTTATGGAACAGGCTATCCGCTCAATATGGGAGGCGGACACTCTCATTATTGGCGGTACATCACTGACTGTTTATCCTGCGGCCTCATTTATAAATTATTTTCAGGGAAACAACATTGTTGTTATCAATATGGAACGCACAGCAAGCGATTCTAAAGCGGACCTTGTTTTCCACGACAGTATCGGCAAAGTGATGTCGGCACTTATGGAAAAAATGGGAAAAAACTGTTAAGAGGATAATTATGACAAACACCTATTCATTAAAAAACAATGACAACAAAGCGGCGTTTGCCCAGGGTATGAAGGACGGCGTGCCGATTGCTCTGGCCTACTTTGCTGTAGCATTTTCCCTTGGCATTGCGGCAAAAAATGCAGGTCTTGGCCCTGTTCAGGGATTTATTGCCAGTGCATTGTGCACCGCATCAGCAGGAGAATATGTGGGATTTACTATGATTGCAGCCAGTGCAACTCTTATGGAAACTGCAATTGCAACTTTGGTTACCAATGCAAGATATTTTCTTATGAGCTGTGCGCTGAGCCAGAAAATGGATTCCAGAATGCCGTTTTTCCACCGTTTTATCGTAGCACATTTTGTTACAGACGAAATTTTTGGCATATCAATTAACCGCAAAGGCAGTTTTAATCCGTTTTATTCCTACGGCGCAATTGTTGCATCAGTGCCATGGTGGTCAATAGGTACAGCACTTGGGGTAATTGCAGGCAATATTATGCCTCTGAGATTTGTAAGCGCATTCAGCGTTGCGCTTTATGGTATGTTCCTTGCAATTGTTATCGGGCCTGCACGCAAGGAAAAATCAGTTATGATAGTTGTTGCGGCAAGCTTTGCACTCAGCAGTGTAGGATATTATCTGCCTTTGTTTGCAAATATCGCCGAAGGCACAAAAACGATTGTAATTACAGTTATTGTTTCTGCGGCTGCAGCGCTGCTGTTCCCGCATAAAGAGGAAGAGGAGGTATAAGCTATGACACCGGGTATCTATGCATACATATTTACAATGGCAGCGGTTACATATGCTGTGCGTGTTCTGCCTCTCACTTTATTCTGCAAACAGGTAAACAATCAGTTTATAAAATCTTTCCTGTACTATGTGCCTTACGCAACTCTTGCGGCAATGACTTTCCCAACAATTATTTACGCAACACAAAGCCCGGTTTCCGGCGTTGCGGCACTGGTTGTTGGTATTGTTACAGCATGGTACGGATTTGATATTTTCCGCGTGGCTTTTTCCTGCTGCGGGGTTGTGCTGCTTATGGAATTGTTTATCAGATAAAATTAAATCTACATAGATTTGTGACTTAGAGGTGCAAGATGAGCATAAAGGGATTAAGTTGTATTTTCCCGGTTCCGGACATAAAGAAGACTGCGGGATTCTATGTATCGGAATTAGGATTCAGGGCAGTTGAATATCTGGAATGTACACAACCTCATATTTGCCTGTACAGGGACGATATTGAAATCATTTTGCTCAAAGCAAGCGTTGATAAAGTTTTACCCAACAGAACTCTGTACGGATATGGTTATGATGCATATTTATATACAGAAAATCAGGAACTTCTTGAAAAAGAATTCAATGAAAACGGCGTTAAATTCATTAAACATTTGAATGTGACTGACTATCAGAACAAGGAGTTTGTTATTGAAGATATAGACGGCCGCTGGTTGGCTGTGGGGTTGAAAATAAAATCTGATTTGGAAGATTGATAAATTTGAATTGTTGAGCAGTTATATAGACCTGAATGTTAGGTGGGAAATCCACATTTAGTATAATACCATCAAGAAAATTTAGATTTAATGAATTCTCTGTAAATCATCACTTTTCAAGCCTTTTTACAGGTTAATTCTGTTGACAAATTATACAAACATTATATAATGATGTAGTTTGCGGAAAATTTTCCCATAAAAATAATATATGAAAGGCTAAAAAAATGAGCACAAAAGAATGTAGTGTAAAAAACATATACAATTTGGACGGAAGAGTGCCGGTATTAAAAGCAGTACCATTTGGTTTACAGCATATTCTTGCAATGTTTGTTGCAAACCTGACACCAATTACAATCATTGCAGCAGCAGGTGGACTTTCACAGGCAGAGATTGCAATTCTTTTACAAAATGCAATGTTTATTGCAGGGATTGCAACATTAATTCAATTATTCCCATTATGGAAAGTTGGTTCAAAACTTCCTATTGTTATGGGGGTTAGTTTCACATTTGTAACAGTACTTTCTACAGTAGCTGTGAACTACGGTTATCCTGCGGTAATAGGTGCGGTTATCTGTGGCGGTGTTTTTGAAGGGACACTTGGTCTCTTTGCAAAATATTGGAGAAAGATTATTTCCCCAATCGTTGCAGCGACAGTTGTAACATCAATCGGATATTCTTTGCTTACAGTAGGCGCCAGATCCTTTGGCGGTGGATACGCTGAAGATTTTGGTTCTGCAACTAATTTGTTATTAGGAGCAATTACGTTAGCAGTATGCCTTGGATGGAATATTTTAGCAAAGGGCTATTTAAAACAGTTATCTGTATTAGCTGGCTTAGTGGTTGGATATATTGTAGCAATTCCTATGGGAAAAGTTGATTTATCAGTAATTTTTTCAGAAGGTATTGTGTCCTTACCTAAAATTCTTCCATATGCACCAGAATTCCACATTGGCGCAATTTTTTCTGTAGCAATTATTTTTATGGTATCTGCCGCAGAAACAATAGGAGATACCACAGCTATGGTTTCCGGTGGATTAAACAGAGATATTACTTCTGAAGAAATTTCAGGTTCTTTGGCATGTGACGGATATGCTTCTGTATTTTCAGCGTTATTCGGATGTCCTCCTGTAACATCATTCTCTCAGAATGTTGGTTTGATCAATATGACAAAAGTTGTAAACAGATTTACAATTGCAACCGGTGCATGCTGTATGATTTTGGCAGGCTTGTTGCCACCAGTTGGGAACTTCTTTGCTTCTTTGCCAGAATCTGTATTGGGCGGATGTACAATTATGATGTTCGGTACAATCATGGTGTCCGGTATTGAAATGCTTGCGAAAGCAGGTTTTACACAGAGAAACATTACAATTGCAGCATTATCACTTTCAATCGGTATTGGTTTTACATCAGCCAGCGAAATTGGATTATGGGGGATTTTCCCGGAAGTAATCCAGTCAGTATTCTCTGCAAATGTTGTAGCAGTGGTGTTCGTTGTGTCAATTTTATTAAATCTTATTCTTCCTAAAAATATGGAAGTAGAAAAACTTGACTAAGAGTAATTATTTAAACAAAAAAAGAAGTAGAGCACTGAAATCTACTTCTTTTTTTATCCTTTCCATCTAACATTTCACAAATTTTATTGCCAACAAACTAATTCCAATAATATTTAAAGAATTCAACAAATTCCAATTTATTGAACAGATAATAACGCACACTTTTATATATCCGCTGGGATATCGTGTAGTGTACAGTTTGTGACGCACAATCAAAATCCATATAAATGATAAACAAAACCCGACCAGTGAAATCAATCACAGGTCGGGTTAACTGTTTTATAACGCTTTGAGCAAAGAGCATTTTTTATTTATCTTTTTTTGACAAGCTTTGGACGCAGTTTGTAATAATAAACAATAAACATTTTGCCTGCGGCAAAGTCGTACATAAGGAAAGTTATCATAAACAGCACAAAAAACGCAACTGCAAGTCCAATGGTCATATCGCCCATTTCTCCTGAAAGCACGGGATTCGGGAATATAACAAGCAGCACATAATAGCACAAAAATGTAGTCACAAGGCTGTACAGGGCTTTAAGCACAATCTGAAGCAGTTTTGGTTTTATTTTATCTGCTTTGAATTTGAACGCGGAATAAAGGCCGAAAACAAAGACATACATCATAACAAATTCTTTTTCAGGAATAAGTATAAGGCTGAGGAAACTTA
>JAZOTI010000160.1:0-9484 GCA_045657565.1 Oscillospiraceae bacterium
ACCGCCGCCGGTGGCGGATACAGGGAGGCGGAGGAAGGGAAAGTTACAAGCAATCAAGGTGGCATTTGTGCCGCCGCAGAGTGCGCCGATAACTTTCCCGGGGAACCGCTGGTGCGAGTCCCTTCGGATTCGTAAAAAACAAAAAAGAGAGCATCTTACGATACTCTCTTTTTCTTGGTGCACCATCAGGGACTCGAACCCGGGACCCACTGATTAAGAGTCAGTTGCTCTACCAACTGAGCTAATGGTGCATTTTGTTAGCACAAATTATATTACTACTTTAAAACCGTTTTGTCAACCTGTTTTGCGAAAACTTACCGTCAAATCGTGTCGTTTCTTCCCTTTTTCCCGCGTTTTGCCTTTTTGTATAACCTTGCGGCAAAAAATCTATGGACAATCACAATTTACTTATATGTCAGATTTATAGTATATTTTAAATATAATAAAATGTACGTTACTCAAGGAGGACTTATTAATGTTCAGAACAGACGTTTTTACCCCTTCGCGCTTTACTTCCGAAGGCTGTATCGAGGTTTACGGCCAGAAAATCCCTTACAACACAGTGGCAGAAGACACCGTTTTTTATGATGACGACGGCAAGGCAATAGCATCAATGTTCACCTATTCCTATTTCCGCAGCGACGTGGAAAATCCAAAGGAAAGACCTGTTATCTTCTGCTTCAACGGCGGTCCTGGCACTTCAAGCATGATGGTGCACGTTGGTTATGTTGGCCCTACACGCCTTAAATACAATGTGGACCCTGATGACGGCTGCACCCCATTGCCACCATACGAAAGTCAGGACAACGAATACTGCCTGCTTGACGTGGCTGACCTTGTTGTGGTTGACCCTGTAGGCACAGGTTTCGGCAGATTGATTGACCAGACAAAAGCAGACAAATACTGGGGCATTGAACAGGATGCAGAAAGCTTCCTTGTTATGATTCAGAAATGGCTTGACAGATATAACCGCTGGGAAAGCCCAAAATATCTTATGGGCGAAAGCTACGGCTGTACACGTGCCGCAACAATTGCTGGTATGGGTTCCCTTGGCGGCAACGGACGCGCTTTCAGCATGGCATTTGACGGCCTTATTATGATCGGCAACACAGTTACAAAAGGCAAACATTTCTTTGACCATCCACCTGTTTATGCTGCTGTTACAAGCTTCCCAACACTTGCGGCTGTTCACTGGTATCATAACCACCCAACAGAACAGACTCTTGAAGAATTTGTTTACGAAGCAAGCCACTGGGCTGCAACAGATTATCTTGTAGCACTGTTCAAAGGTGAAGGTGTTGTAGGCGAAGAAAGAGAAGAAATTATCCAGAAACTTATGCACTACACAGGCGTATCCCGCCAGTACATCGAAGACAGAAACCTTGTTGTGGAAGATGTTATCTACCGCAGCGAAGTTGCAAGAAACAAAGGCTGTTCTGTTTCCCGTCTTGACGGCAGACTTACACGTCCGCTTTATGAAGAACGCATCGCCGAAAGACAGCGCGGTTTGTGGGATGACCCTGCAGAAGGCAAATATGACCCATTCTTCCAGTCAGTTCTTCTTGGTGTTATCTGCCCTAAACTCAATATCAAATGGGACAGAAACTTCCTTTCCTCCAATGGTCTCTATGCAAAATGGGATAACAACATCAAAGGCCGCACAACTGCTGAATGTGTAAGCGATACAATGCGCCGTGTGCCTAACATGAGAGTATTCTTTATGAACGGCTGGTATGACCTTTGTACAGAAACAGGTATTCTCTGGTACACAATGAACCACGCAAACTTCCCTAAAGACAGAGTTTACTTTAAAGGTTACGAATCAGGCCATATGATTTACCTTGACGAAATAAATGTTAAAATGGTTAACGATGACGTTCGTAAATTTGTGAAAGGTCTCGACCCAACAAAATAAATCCGCAAACCGTTTATGACAAAATTAAAATCCACCATATCACAGCAATGTGATATGGTGGATTTATTTTATTGTGGAATTTATTGGTTTAAAGTAAAGATATTTCTGCAGATTTAACTTACATAACCTTCATGCCGTCCATATTTACTTCAAAGCCCATACCAAAATGTTTTGCGGCACGGCGACAAAGCTGCATACGATCGTGGAAAATTTCAAAGTATTCTGCAATACTGCTTATGTTCTCGTCAACTTCAATGCTGAGAACAAATGCTTTTTTATCCTTGTCCAGCACAAAGGTTGCTTTTTCAACTGCATAGTTTACACGGTCGTGAATATCTTCGTCAATTGTTGCAACTTCTTCAATTCTCACACGACTGCGGCGCACATCGGTTTTATCGGCAAGGATAAGTGCTGCGGCAATTTCATTTACAGGGAAAGCTGTTTTTTCGTCGTGATTGCCTATTGCTGTGATAATACGGGAGATTTCTTCCGCATCCATTCCCATTTTTTCAAGAAGGCGGAAAGCCATAACAGCGCCTGACTGTGCATGGTCAATGCGGTTGATAACATTGCCGATATCATGCATATATGCCGCTATTTGTGCAAGTTCAACTGTTCTTTCGTCATAACCAAGTTCTGTCAGGATATATCTGCACACTTCGGCACATTTTACCACGTGAGCAAAGCTGTGTTCGGTAAAACGCATACTTTCCATTGTTTTGTCAGCCATACGGATATATACTGCAATTTCCTTGTTTTCGCGTACTTCTTTATATGTAATCATATTTTCACCTCGTGTATTTCTACATTTTATATTATCATATATGGCGCTGATTTCAACAGAAAAATCAACATAATACAAAACCTTTACAAAACAGCGCAAAAATTTTACAATGTAACTGATAATATAGTTTTTAATCTACGAAAGGATTTTATATATTCAGATGCGTTACAGTATATTACCTGACGGCAAAGCCGCATATATTCAGCTTTATGAACAGTTGCGAAATGATATTGTGAACGGGGTTTACCCTTATGGCACAAAACTGCCTTCCAAGCGTATTCTTGCTGAGGAAACCGGTATAAGTGTTATAACGGTACAGCACACCTATGCCATACTTTGCGATGAAGGTTATGTGGAAAGCCGTCAGCGAAGCGGTTATTTTGTAATCTACCGCGACAGTGATTTTCTGACAGTCAGCGACAGCCGCAACTATATTACCGAAATATCCGCTGTACAGTCTGAAGAAACAGGGGTTTTCCCTTTTTCGGTTCTGAGCCGCACAATGCGCAAGGTATTGTCCGACTATGGCGAAAACATTCTTATGAAATCTCCCAATCAGGGCTGTGGCGAACTGCGCAGTGCCATTGCCGCATATCTGACACGCAGCACAGGCATAACTGTTCAGCCAAAGCAGATTATCATCGGTGCAGGGGCAGAGTATCTTTACAGCCTTGCTGTACAGCTTGTGGGCAAAGGGCAGAAATTTGCCCTTGAGGACCCCGGATACGAAAAAATCCGTCAGGTTTACACCGCCAACGGTGTGGAATACCGCATGCTTAAAATGGGCAGTGATGGTATTCTGACAGAAGAATTGGAAAACACCGATGCCACTGTGCTGCATATCACACCTTTCAACAGTTTTCCTAGCGGGGTGACCGCAACAGCTTCCAAGCGAAAAGAATATATCCAATGGGCCGAAAAACGCAACGGTTTTATTATAGAAGATAACTATGCGTCGGAACTGACGGTTTCCTCCAAAAATGATGACACTGTTTTCAGCCTTTCCAATACCTGTTATGTAATTTACATCAACACCTTTTCCCAGACTGTTGCACCGTCAATGAGAGTTGGGTATATGGTTCTGCCGCAACCTATGGTCAGCGATTTTGAAGAAAAGCTTGGCTTTTACTCCTGTACTGTTCCTGTTTTTGAACAGTATGTGCTGACAGAGCTTATAAACAGCGGCGATTTTGAACGCCATATAAACCGTGTGCGACGCCAGAGAAGAAAAGAAAAGCAGATAAGACAGTAAGCCGGCATTGTTTACAGAATTTCTGTCATTATCAAAATCGGAAAGCTTCACATACATAATCAGATGGTCAAATTGCAGATTTTCCGCAAACAAGCGAAATCTGGTTATATAAATTCTTACAATTTTGGATATTTATTTAATATCAAATCGCAGATATAATAAAGCCATAATAAATAAGTCGCGACGGAAAAGAGTTAGTTATGAACAATAAAAAGAAATTTACAGTCAGAGACCTCGCAATGATCGGCGTTATGGCCGCCATCGTTTTTATCGGCAATCAGATTCAGTTGCCAAAAATCCCTACACCTCTTGGACCTACAAGAATTCATATAGGTAATGTAATGTGCATCCTGGCAGGCCTTTTGTTTGGTGCTGTGCCGGGCGGACTTGCATCCGGCATCGGCGGTGCTTTGTATGACCTTATGGATCCTTTCTACGCAAAAGAGTTCTGGATTACATTTATCCTTAAATTCATTATGGGCTGGATTGCTGGTTTTATCGCAAACAAAGGCACAAAAACAAAGGTAAAAGTTATTGTTGCTGCAGTTATCGGTGCTGTAGGTTATGTAGTTGCTTATCTTGGCAAAACAGTTATTGTGGAATATTTCCTTTTCGGCAATCCTTGGCAGACAGTTGCAGGTGTGCTTTTGACAAAAGGCACTGCAAGCCTTATCAACGCATTGCTTGCAATGGTAATTTCGGTTGTGCTTTACTATATGATTGAACCAAGCCTCCGCCGTGCAGGCATTGTAAAAAAACCGACAACAAAATAAAACATCACATACTTGTAATTCATATGAGTATTACTTCCTTGAACCAAAAACGGAATGGTGCATGCCATTTCGTTTTTGCGTTTATAACAAAAATAAAGGAGATTATCACAAAAGATAATCTCCTTGTTTTTATTTTACAAAATTGTTATTCATCACCGAAAGCTGTGTTTTCAAATTCGTGAACGTCTTTGATAGCAGCTTCACTTGCGCGGTAAGAAACCTCCACTGTATCCCCTACCTGTGTGAGAGAAAGCATTTCGCTTACAGACCCCTGTGCTTCAAACACAACGGATTTGTCTTCATTGAGGATAAAACGATAAACTGTTTCCCCTGCCACAATTTCCTGGTTTATGCGATAAACTGTGCCTTTTGCAGTTTCCAGTGTGTTTGTATCGGTAACTGTGGAAGAACCCGGGTTCTGTCTGAGAGCTTTTTCGTAGTCAAGCTTTGCATCCTGCATACTTTCCCCTACACCTACCACAAGGAAATCTTTAACGGAAACATAAGCATACTGCTTGATGAGGCCGTCAATATCCTTAAGTGTCATAAAGTAGGTTGGTGTACCTTCAAAGTTGATGATAAGAGGGAATGAAGAATAGTAACCGTACTGCTGAACTTTACCTTCGGCAGAACGCTGTGCAGCTTCTTCCGTTGCACCTGCCATCTGATACATAATAGGTTCTTTTGTAACCATATCCACCATTACAAAACCGATGGCACTTTCGTCTGCACCTACAGATGTGATACCTGTAAAGAGATAGCATCTGCCGTCATTGTAAACGATGATTTCACCTTCGCTTGTGCGGTATTTGTCTTTATCCGCCCAGTTGAATACACCGTGGACATACTGACCTTTGTTGTTTATCTGTGTTATGATAAAGTCTTCCGGCTGAACACGGTCCACCCATGCAGGCACATCTTCAAGAGCATAGCGTATGCTTTTGCCTGTTTCGGCGTCCATGATAATTGCACCTGTTGCTTCCGGCAGTGAGAAACCGCGTGTGTATTTAAAGGTTGTAATTACCCAATGCGGTCTGCCTGTGTCGTCAAGTTCAAAGCTGAAGTCGGTAACACCTGTGAACAGTGCCGCTGTGTAACGTGTGTGGAATGTAAGATCACTCAGCAGGTAAGCGTTCGGCTGATATTTGACTTTGTAATTTTCCACATATTCCACATCCTGGCTGTTGGTTGCACTTACAACAATATAGCCCGGTGTACCGCCCATATTTGTAAGCCATTTAAAAAAGCCTGAGTGCTGCAACGGAACAACCCACACAAGTTTATCGTTAACTGTCTGAATTGTTGGTTCCCCCAGAACAACCTGGCTGCCCAGGGATGGTTTTTCACCAAGTTTCTTTTCCGCAATTTTGGTCGCAAGGGCTTTGTCCACAATAGGAATCTGGTCGATATCCACAACCTGAACTTCCTTGCTGAAATCGCCTATACGATAGTCCGGCATCTGGTCACGGAATGCAGGAACATTGAAAAACACACTGGAGCCCACTGTAACAGCACCGTAAACTACCCAGATTGCAATTACAAAGACAATCGGTGCTTTAGGGAAAGGTGCCTTGCGTTCAAAATCCACTGCCACATGGCCTGTGTCGAGTTTTGTAAGTATAAATTTACCCGCTTTATTGATAACCCATATTGCTGTGTATACAGAAATCATAACACAGTAAAAGAAAGCCGTGCCCGGGTAAAGAGGGTTTAAGTTAAGTCTCACATTAACCGCATTTACCACAAAAAACACTGTGGCAGCGATATATGCAAGTTTTGTAAGTTTTTTCATCAGAGAAACCTCGTTTAATTTTTATTCTCTTTTATTATACCCAGCTGGTAGGCCTGTATCAACAATTTAAGGTCACCTATCACAGATTTTACAAACTTTCCTTCATCTGTATCCTCCACAAGCATACGTTTTTTCATGGTTTCAAAAACGTCCACCTTGTTTCTGATATCGCTGTTTTCCTTGATAACCTTTTCTGTGCTTTCAAAAGGTTCATGCACACGGAGAGAAAGGCCGCGTGAGGAATAAACCATTGTGTAACCCGCAATACCTGTACGGCTGTGGTAAGCATGGCAGAAACCGCCATCAATAACAATGATTCTGCCGTTTGCCTTGATTGGACTTTCACCATTTTTGCTTTTTACCGGTACGTGACCGTTGATAATGCGGCACATAGGGCCGTAAAGGCCGAATTCCGCAAGAATTTTTTCGGCAATTTCGCTGTCTTCCCAATAAACATAGTATGGGTCTTTGCGTTCGATGGAAAGAAGCGGATTTTCAAGAAATGCGTGTTCAAAGGTTGTCATATTGCTGCGGCCGAACATAGGGCTGTTTTTGCCGCACCAGAGGTACCACAGAAGGTCCTGACCCAGCTGTTTTTCATATGTACCATCAACACCGAAATATGCAACGCGCGCCATTTTGTCGCAGAAATCCATAAGTGCCTTGCCCTTGTAACCTTTGCCACCAAAGAAAATTTCGCGGAAAGAACCGTCCTCATTGAGAGGGATTGCACCGTGATACATAAGCATTCCGTTTTCCACTTTGTATGCAGAACCTTTTGCATAAAGGAAACGGATGTGTTCCTGCAGTTTTTCACTTTCGATAAAACTGCGTGTAAGTTTTGCAACCACAGCCTGTTCTTCATCGGTGAGTTTTGCAGGGTCAGAAGGATCAACTGTAGGAAAATCGCAGTCAAGAAGCGGATGGTGTTCCCCTTTTATTTCAAGTGTACCTTTTTCATAGTCAATGTGAAGCAGGTGACAGCGGTCTTCCATATAAAAACAAGGGTTGCGGCTGATTGTCTGACACTGAAGTTTATACATTATTATTGAAATAGCCTTGTGCATCTTTGCAAACAGCTTGGAGTCCTCATCGTCAGGGTTTGCACCGCGAGGCATAAACAGAGGACATTCGCCGTATGTTTTTTCGGCAAATATTGCAAGAGGTCGCATATTGATGCCGTAACCGTTTTCCAGCACATCAAGGTTGTTGTATGTGGAACAGATACGCACCACACTTACCACCCCAAGAGGGTTGCCTGTGCCTGCACACATCCACAGAACATCGTGGTTGCCCCACTGAATATCAACGGAGTGATGTTCCATAAGCTTGTCGATGATAATGTCAGGTCTTGCACCACGGTCAAAAATATCACCTACAATATGCAGTTTATGTACCGCAAGGCGTTTGATAACCTTGGCGATGGCAACAATAAACTGGTCCGCCATGTTTGTGTCAATAATTGCAGAAACAAACTGATTGTAGTAAAACTCTTTGTTATGGTCTTCAAAATGAGCGTGGAGAAGTTCGTCGATAATAAATTCGTATCCTACCGGAATAGCCTGACGCACCCACTGACGTGTATTTTTACTTGCAACATGACGGCACACATCGATAAGCCGGTAGATTGTCTTTTTGTACCATTCAGTCATATCTGTGCCCGCACGTTTTATCTCGTCAAGTTTCTGTACAGGATAGTAAACAAGTGTTGCAAGGACAGCGTTTTCCTCCGGTGTTGTAACACCCTCAAGTGCAACATCAATTTTTTCCCTTATAACACCTGATGCGTTGTTGAGAATGTGTGAAAAAGCCTCGTGTTCACCATGAATGTCGCTCATATACATCTCGGTACTCTTTGGCAGTTTAAGCTTGGCCTCAAGGCTTATTATCTCTGCAGCTGCACGCTGTGCACTTGGAAATTCCTTTGCAAGCATGTTGAGATATTTTATATTATTGTTTATTGCATCTGTATACATACCATTATCCTCCGTTATATAAAGGACTTGTACTTTATAATAACTCTACCTATTAAGGTAACATATTTTCATATTTTTTACAATATTTGTACATATTATTGTTAAAAATTCATCATTTTATTGCCTGCTTTTCCATATTGTGATATATTAAAAACATAAAATAAAAAGCGAGGTAAATCGATATGTCAAAGGTATTGGTTGTTGTTGATTATCAGAACGATTTTGTAACAGGCTCCCTTGGTTTCAATGCCAGCGAAAACATTGCAGGCAATATTTATTCCCTTGTTGTAAACAATATAAACAAAGGCAATCTTGTCGTTTTTACAAAGGATACCCATGGTGAAGATTACCTTGAAACCCGCGAAGGCAGATTTTTGCCTGTAAAACACTGTATAAAAGGTACCGAAGGTCACAAGCTTTTTGGTGAACTTAAAGTGTTTGAAGAAGAAATCACACCAAATGTCCTTGTGCTGGAAAAAGGTGATTTTGGCTGTGATAAACTGTGTGAAGCAATTGAAGAAGCTTTTGGCGGTGCACCTGACGAGATTGAATTCTGCGGTGTTGTGACAAACATCTGCGTTATCTCCAATATTGTGCTTTGTCAGACACATTTCAAAAATGCAAAACTTTCCCTTCACCTTGATGCCTGTGCAGCTTTGGGTGATATGCAGAAATATGCCGTAGAGGTTATCAAAGGCCTCGGCGTTGAGATTATTGAATAATTACAGGAACGGAAAATATTATGACTTTAGGACAGAAAGCCAGAGAATATTATACAAACGGATTTAACTGTGCCGCTGCAACACTGCTTGCAGCGGGCGAAATATATGACCTTGGACTCAAAAAAGACAATGCCAGATTTATCACCGCTTTTGGCGGCGGTATAGGCTGCGGACATATATGCGGTGCCCTTGCAGGAGCCGAGTCTGCACTTGGGCTGGTGCTTTTGCCCCAGGATACCTTCGGCAGCCTTGAATTTCGCGATGCCTGTG
>JAZOTI010000161.1:0-6878 GCA_045657565.1 Oscillospiraceae bacterium
CGAATACAGCGAACGATACAACCTTAACTTCTCATTGCTTGCAACACCTGCAGAAGGTTTGTCCGGTCGTTTTGTCCGCATTGACAAAAAACGTTTTGGCGAAATCAAAGGCGTAACAGACAAGGAATACTACACAAACAGTTTCCACATCCCTGTTGCATTTGATATTTCCGCTTACGAAAAAATCAACCTTGAAGCACCTTACCACGCACTTACAAATGCGGGCCACATCACATACGTTGAACTTGACGGCGATGTAAGCCAGAACCTTGAAGCTTTTGAAGCTGTTGTAAGATGCATGAAAGAAGCAGGCATTGGCTACGGCGCTATTAACCACCCTGTTGACCGCGACCCTGTTTGCGGATACAACGGCATTATCGGTGATGTTTGCCCACGCTGCGGCAGACGTGACGGCGAAGGTGTTCCGCTTGAAAAACTGCAGAGACTTGGTCTTTACAAACATCTCAACGCTGCAACACTTGGTCAGTGCGGCAACCAGCTTGAAGAAGCAGACAGAATTCCTAACAGAATTTAAGCTGTTCTGATCAGCAAAACAATAAAACAGCTTCGCAGAGGCGAACATAGTTCGCCCGCAAAGTTTTCCAGCATACAGAAAGGCGAACACTGTTCGCCCCTGCATAAAATTTATATTATAAAAAGGAGGCACATTATGAACTACAATCCAGAAACAAAAATGGTAGGCGAAGGCGTTAAATTCGAAAGAATCCGCCGTATCACAGGTTACCTCGTTGGTACTGTTGACCGTTTCAATGACGGCAAACGTGCCGAAGAAAGAGACAGAGTTAAACACACTCCTGTAAACAAATAAAACAAATGCAGCCTGTACAAACGTACAGGCTGTTTTTTTGCTTTTGACTGTATCAGTATTTTATGTCAGAGAATACCTGTCATATCAAAGTGTGATTAATCCTGTTGAACCTGTCGACAGTCCTACAAAAAGTAATATTATGCGAAAATTATACAAAATGCAAAACTCCGATGGTATATACCATCGGAGTTTGTTTGGTTATTATACAATTTTTTATGCAGTTATCTGCGGTACCACATTATCATAGCCACGAATGCAGCCATAAGCAGAATGGTAAAAACCTTTGCTGTGTTTTTTGTTTTAAAAGCATTGATTACATACAAAACCAGCATAACAGCAATACCGCCCACAATAACAGGGAAAATTTTTGTGAGCAATGTCTGGTTAAAAATGCCTGCAACGATAAGTGTTATAACAACAACACCGATAACTTTTATTGCCAATTCTAGTTTGTTCATCTTTATTCTCCGTAAAATTATTTATTGAAACTATAATACCATATTTAAATGATATTGTATATAGCGTCAAAACTATATCCTGTGCCCCGGAACACCAGAAACATGCTTTAATGTTGCGGATTGTGCAAAACAAAAGGCACCCTTTTGGGTGCCTTTGAAATGTTTATCTGTTTTTGCTGATTAAGCAAGTTTTTCAACTGCAGCTTTAAGTCTTGCAATTGTTTTTTCTTTGCCGAGGATTACAGCAAGTTCAATGCCGCCGCCCGGTGTGAATGCTTTGCCGGAAACAGCAACACGCAATGGATAAAGCACAACGCCGTTTTTAACTTCCATTTTTGCAATGAGTTCAAACAGTTTTTCGTGGATATATTCCATGTTCCAGTCTGCTTCGCTGATAGCTTCAAGTACAGGAAGTACAGCTTCGAGAGAAGTTTTGCTGTTTTCTGGGTTTGTTTTCATTTTTTTGTTGTTGTACATATCGATGTCATATTCAGGCATTTCATCGATAAAGTCAACCTGTTCAGGAATATCGCTGAGAACTTCGCAGCGTTTCTGAAGCACTTCAGCAAGAAGCATAAAGTCACATTCGCCTTTTACTGTCTGTCTGATGTAAGGCATTGCTGTTTCAAGGAACTGTGCAACGCTCATATCGCGGATGTATTCAGCATTGAGGTGACGGAGTTTCTGCATGTCAAAGATAGCAGGAGATTTGCTGATTCTGCTTGGATCAAATTCTTTTACGAGTTCTTCGAGAGAGAATTTTTCCTGTTCGCCCTGTGGGTTCCAGCCAAGAAGTGCAATGTAGTTTACAACTGCTTCTTTGAGGTAGCCTGCTGCGATAAGGTCTTCGTAGCTTGCGTCACCGTTACGTTTGGAAAGTTTGTGCTGTGCGTCTTTCATAACAGGTGGGCAGTGAACATAGTCAGGGATGTCCCAGCCGAATGCCTGATAAAGAAGGTTGTATTTTGGTGTGGAAGCAAGGTATTCGCTGCCGCGGATAACAGGGTTGATTTCCATGAGATGGTCGTCAACAACGTTTGCAAAGTTGTATGTTGGCATACCGTCCTGTTTTACAAGAACCTGGTCGTCGAGTTCGGAGTTGTCAACTTCGATAATACCGTAAACCATATCTGTAAAGCTTGTTTTGCCGCTGTCAGGAATTTTCTGTCTTACAACATAAGGCACGCCTGCAGCAAGTTTTTCGTTGATTTCTTCCTGTGTGAGGTGACGGCAGTGTTTGTCGTAACCTGTTGGCTGGCCTGATGCCATTTTGATTTTGTTTACTTCTTCAAGTCTTTCCTTTGTGCAGAAGCAACGGTATGCGTGGCCGCTTTCGATAAGCTGGTCAACATATTCTTTGTACATACCTTTTCTTTCACTCTGGATATATGGGCCGTAGTCACCGCCTACGTCCGGACCTTCGTCCCAGAGAAGGTTTGTTTCTTTGAGTGTGTTGTAGATGATGTCGATTGCGCCTTCAACCTGGCGGGACTGGTCTGTATCTTCTATTCTAAGCAAAAATTTGCCATCGTGTGCACGTGCTGTAAGATAAGCATACAATGCTGTACGCAGGTTGCCAACATGCATGTAGCCTGTAGGGCTTGGGGCAAATCTTGTTCTTACTTTTCTTTCTGCCATAATAATTCTCCTTAAATTTATGTTTAAAAACATATTTATCTATTATATATTATAGATTTTATTAACGGTTTGTCAATTGAAAAAACAGCATAGCTGTGATAATATAAAATTAATATCTGATTTTTACGAGGTCGCCTATGGAAAAAGTAAATGTTATTGCACCTGCAAAGATAAACTTAAGCCTTGATATAACAGGCGTGGACGAAAAAGGTTATCATCTGCTTGATATGCTTATGCAGACAGTTTCGGTTTTTGAGCGTATCACCCTGACAAAGCAGGATGATATAACTATGTCCAGCAATGCAAAATTTATCCCTGTTGACAGCAAAAACACCGCGGTAAAAGCAGCAATTAAGTTTTTTGAATACACAGGCGTAAAAGGCGGCGTACATATCCACATCAAAAAAACCGTACCTATCAAAGCAGGCATGGCAGGCGGCAGCGCAGATGCTGCAGGTGTTATTGTGGGCCTTGACTACATGTATGGCACCAAGCTTTCCACCGAACAGATGTGCGAGATTGGCCTTATGTGCGGCAGTGATATTCCGTTTATGATTCACGGTGGCACAAAACGCATTCAGGGCACAGGCGATGTTATTCTGCCTGCACCTCAGATGCCACACTGCCATCTTGTAATCTGTATGCCGACCAAAGGTGTTTCCACCCCTCAGGCTTATGCCAACTATGATGAAATGGGCATAAAAACCACCGTTGAAACGGAAAAGCTTGTGGAGGCACTCCAGAACAAAAACCTGGCCGATATTGCAAAGTATATGGCAAACGACCTTGAAACAGCCGCCGGAAGTGAAGACACCCAACCAATCAAGGAAAAACTTGTGGAACTTGGTGCACTTGGCAGTATGATGACAGGCAGCGGTGCCGCTGTGTTTGGCATTTTTGACAGCGAAGAAAAAGCTCTCAGTGCAGAAAACGCCCTTAAAGACAGCGATATCCGCGCACAGCTTAACATTAAAAGCGTATTTGTGGCACGCCCTGTAAACTTTGGTGCAAGCGTAAAGAAAAGATAAACACAGATAAAAATATTCAACATAAAAAAGTCATTCTGCAACACAGAATGACTTTTTGTTTTTGATGGTAATTTTTTACTATATGTTGTTTTCCACGTGGACAATTTTGCCGTTTTCCACATAAACACGCGGTACTCTGCGCTGCACACGACAAACAATTTCGTAGTTTATTGTGCCGCAAATCTGTGCAATGCCGTCAAAGTTCTGTTTGCCCTTGCCGCCCATTGCAATAACCTCGTCTCCTCTTTTTACGTTGCCGAATGTAACATCCAGCATACACTGGTCCATACATACCGCAAGGAGAGGATAGTCGGTGCCGTTTATGTTCATAACATAGTTTTTGTCCTTGAGCATTCTTGGCAGGCCATCAGCGTAACCTATTGCAACAGTTGCAATTTCCATATCAACAGGTGCACAGTAGCCCATACCGTAGCCGATATACTGACCTTTTTTAACGTCTTTAACATGGCTTACCACTGTTTTGATTTTCATTGTAGGTTCAAGGTTACAGCCGGAAAGTTCAGGTGAAGGTTTGCCGCCGTAAAGAATTACACCTGCGCGCATTGTGTTGAAACGGGCGGAAAGTTTGCGCAGTATACCTGCAGAGTTCTGGCCGTGAACAACCTTGAAACTGAAACCGTAGCGTGTGAGATAATCATAAGCTTCGTTGAACAGTTCAATCTGTTTTTCGGTATATTTTATCTCCATTTCACCAAGGCTGTCTGCAACAGGAAAATGGCTGAAAATCCCTGTGAAGCGCAGGTTTGGCAGGGTGAGAAGCTCCTTCATTTCGCTGTACGCATTCTCCTTGTCACCAACAAGGTCAAAACCTATACGGCCCATACCTGTGTCCAGTTTGAGATGACAGTCGATTGGATAAAGGCTGTTCTGCTGAAGGTCTTTTGCATATTCAAGGCTGTGAACTGTCTGTGTAAGCTGATTTTTGGAAAGCTGTGTTGCAAGATGAGGTTCGGTGTAACCAAGAATAAGCAGTGGAATTTTAATGCCTGCCTGACGCAGTTCCATAGCTTCGGAAAAAGCGGAAACCGCAATGCCGAAAGCTCCCATTTTTTCGTAAATTTTTGCAAGATGCTTTGCGCCGTGACCATAGCCGTCTGCCTTGAGCACAACGTAAAAAGGCATACCTGAAATTTCTTTTATAAAATTGTAATTGTGGCGGATTGCGTCAATGTCAATCTCTGCCCAGCAATGTTTTTCCACAAGTTTCATTATATAATCCTTTCGGTTTGCTGCGTTGTAACGGTAATTTTATCCCTTGTTTTTAAGTCCCCAGCCGTCAAGGTCCTTTTTCTGGAAGGCATTGAGGCTTTTTGCACGGAAGGATGTGTCGGTGCGGCAACGGTCCATTACCCAGTTTTTGATGTTCTGACGGTTTGTAACACCGTCTGCAGGGCAGCTGCTTTCCACAATTGGCATGCTGATTTCATTAACTGCACGGATAACGTCCTGTTCAATGGCAAGAACAAACGGACGTATCATTGTGATATCCTTGATGGAAAGGTATGTAACAGGGCTGAAAGTGCCGATTCTGCCTTCGTTCCACAGGTTCATATAGAAAGTTTCAATCGCATCGTCAAGGTGGTGGCCCAGGGCAATTTTGTTGCAGCCAAGTTCCTTTGTAACATCGTGCAAAGCACCGCGGCGCATTCTTGCACAGAGTGAACAAGGGTTTGTTTCTTTTCTTTCATCAAAGATAATCGGGCCGATATCGGTGCGTTTGATAACATATTCAATATCGTTTTCCGCAAACAGTTTTTCCAACGCGGAATAATCGGTGTCTTTGCCGCCAAAGCGCATATCGAGTGTAACCGCAACCATATCGAACTTTACGTTCATATAGTTCTGCAGTTTGCGCAATGTGAGTGCAAGGGCAACGGAATCCTTGCCGCCGGAAACACCAACGCAGATTTTGTCCCCTTCCCTGATCATTTCATATCCTGTTATAGCTTTGCGGGCAAGGCCGCACAGACGCTGAAAATGCTGTGACATAAAAACTTCCTTTATATAATATATAACATTAATATACTCGCAGATAATGTCGTTTTTTACCATTATTTTATGGTGGTAAAAAAGGTGTGTCAATTATCTAAAATAACGTATTTTGCCCTTGTATTATATATGTTTTGCACATATAAAACAACCCTTTTTTGCAATTTGCCACTTGAGAAAAACGGAGCAAAAGTGAGCAAAAACACAGCAAAACAGAGATAAGTGATTTTGGGTTAATTTTTTTCGAAAAATCAGTTGACTTTTATCGGTGTTGTGGTATACTAAATCTTGCCTGTTAAAGGCGCTTAAATTAGTTTTTAATAATATATATCTTAAAAATCTTATCAGGAGGACTATCATGAGCACATATCTTCAGAACCCTACAAAAGTAGAACGCAAATGGTACGTGATTGACGCTGCTGGCAAACCACTCGGCCGCGTTGCTGCAAAAGCTGCTGTTCTTTTGAACGGTAAACACAAAGTAACTTACACACCAAACGTAGACTGCGGTGACCACGTTGTTATCATCAACTGTGACAAAGCAGTTCTCACAGGTTCCAAACTTGACAAAAAATTCTACCACCACCACACAGGTTGGATTGGCGGTATGAAATCCGTTAACTACCGCACATTGATGGCTACAAAAGCTGACAAAGCTATGTACCTTGCAGTAGAAGGCATGCTCCCAGGCAACAAACTTGGCGCAAAAGCTATGACAAGACTCAGAGTTTACAAAGGTGCACAGCACGAACAGGCTGCACAGAAACCTGAAGTAATCGAACTTTAATTTTTAGGGAGGATAATTACTATGTACGAAACAAAAGCATATTTTTACGGTACAGGCCGTCGTAAATCTTCCGTAGCAAGAGTTAGAGTTTACAGCGGTAACGGCAAAATCACAATCAACGGCAGAGA
>JAZOTI010000162.1:0-2661 GCA_045657565.1 Oscillospiraceae bacterium
TACAACTCCTTGGCTCACAGAACGACATGGCTACGATCCGACTTGATTATTGACTTAGGTTTCAAAAACGCAAATGGGTATGGAAATTTGAATAAATTTGACATGAGTATAGAGGATGTTTAAAACAAAATCTATACACCACTTTTACACACAAAAATTGGCACTTGAATACTGTTGTTGATTAATGTATAATGTTGAAAAATACAATAATAAGTAGAAAAATTAGGTTTTAGAAATGAGTGCTCGGAGACAGAATTTTATGTGCAAAAAACTCCCAACAATGAAACCACTTGATAAATAATTTATCAAAAAACGGTAAATAATATGGTTCAGATGTGCTTTAAGTGCTTTGTTGAATAAAAAATTACACTGCCGCACATCTTACGCCGGTTTTTACCCCAATCGGCACAGATAACAGTGATATTTTCTGCCCATGGCGGAATAATAACTTCCCAAAGGAGTACACTTATGGAATTTAAAGATATGGAACTGTTTGACCTGCAGGACTGTCCTTACTGTGGCGGCCCCGCATGGCTGGAACATGTGAACGGTTGGTGCTGCTATGTGGAATGTGCCGACTGCGGTGCACAGACACCTCATATGGAATATAAGGACGAAAAAAGCCGCAAGGCTGCTGAAGACGGCGTTGTATTTGCATGGAACAGCGGCAAGGTGGTAAACTTTGGCCGCGGGGAATAACCCACGCACATGCTTTGTACAGCAACTATAAAAACATAAAGCAAACCGACGGAGATTTCTCCGTCGGTTTTTGTTTGCATACAGCAAAGCAATGTTTGCAGCAGTTACTGAAAAACAGTGATCAGTGGCAGCATAAAATGCACTGCTGCATAGGTTATGTGATAAATTAGGGCTTTTAATTTATATGGAAAAAGTATACAATATAAATATACAGCGGTGTGCATTTTGCAATGCCGCACTTACCCCGTCAATTTACATTACAACGTATAAAACTATATTCGGGAGGACTACACTATGGCATTAATGGAAAAACTCGGCAATATGGCAAAGACTATCGGCGAAAAAGCAGGCGATATGATTGAGATGAATGATCTTGAATCAACACTTTCAGCAGCAACAACCGCATATACCGACAGCATCAGAAAAATCGGCGAATATTACTGCGAAATATATCGCACAGGGGGCGAAGTTGCACCTGAAATTGAAGAAGTGATTAAAGTTGCGGTGGAAAGATACGAAACCATGATTGCCACACAGAAGGAAATCAACCGTATAAACGAAGAAAAGGCTCTCAAAAAAGCAGAAGCAAAAGAAGCTAAAAAAGAAGAAAAAGCTGCTGCAAAGGAAGCTAAAAAAGCAGAAAAAGAAGCAGCAAAAGCAGCCGAAAAAGCAAATATCTACCCAACACCTGAAGAATAGCACAAAATAAACAGGCAAAAATGTACCCACCAAAACACCGTAAAGAGATCAGGGTGTTTTGGTGGGTATTTATGTTTTCTTATCAGGATATCATTTTCTGTTTGTTTTTATATCAGTTATTTTTGCGTCTCTTTATCAGGCGGTATGCGGCAAATATCAGAAATCCTGCCACGACGGTGACAACCGCAGCAACAGTGCTGTCAAAAACTTTGGTTCTCAGCACACTGAACAGCAAAAACAGCCCCAAAGCCCACACAATGCACAAAAGGCATCCTGCGCGGGAATTTGCGGTGGAATAACAGCTTTTGCAGAAATCGTCCCTGTCTGCGGTGTAAAGCTGAGGATTGTAATCGTTTTTTTCACTGTATTTGTTGCCCATAAAATCACCTTCTGTCCAATGTTTATATTTTATCCCAGACAGCAGGTGGATGTAAAGCGTTTTGCAAAAACAATATGGGTTATTACCTTCAAAAAGGACGGGAGATAGTCTGTATTATGGCAATTTTTTATAAAAAATTCTGAAATATCGGCCTTTATGATTGAAGTGGAATATTTTGTGTGATATAATATGCGACGCCTTAAAATTCTAAAACAATTCATCCTGCAATTCAACAAACATTCATATTCCTTTTAATATTTCAGGAGAAATTATGCAAACAGGTAAAAACATTGTAAAAGAACTTAACAATAACATAAAATTCGGCATAAAATGGATTGCCATTGCCCTTGTGCTTGGCAGTGTATGCGGTCTGGTAGGTGCGGCGTTTCACCATTCCATCGACTATGTGACTTCAATCCGTCTTGCCAACAGTTTCCTTGTGTATCTTATGCCGGTGGGCGGTCTGCTTATTGTGCTTTTGTATCGCAGTGTAGGTCTCCAAAACGAACCCGGCACCAATACAATTATTCAGTCAGTACGTCAGCAGGACCGTGTGCCACGCAAGCTTGCACCTATGATTTTTATCGCGACAGTTCTCACCCATCTTGTGGGCGGTTCCAGCGGCCGTGAAGGTGCGGCACTGCAGATTGGCGGCAGCCTTGCCACAACATTCGGCAGACTTGTAAAGGCCGACAAACGCGAAATGTCCATTCTCGTTATGTGTGGCATGTCTGCGGTTTTCTCTGCTTTGTTCGGTACACCGCTTACAGCTACAATCTTTTCAATGGAGGTTGACAGCGTAGGCGTATTCTACTATTCAGCCCTTGTGCCTTGTCTGTGTTCTTCCCTTGTGGCGTTTTTTGTTGCACAGCTTTTCGGTTGTC
>JAZOTI010000163.1:0-4532 GCA_045657565.1 Oscillospiraceae bacterium
TATAAATTATACTATTTTATAATAAATACCGCAAGATACAAAACAGAATCGCACTCAATTGAGTGCGATTCTGTTTTGCTGGATTATAAAGATTCGTCATACTCTTCGGCTTTCGCCTTGAGTGCCAACCGTATTTCGTTGCCGCTCAAGCCCTTTTGACCCCAAACAGTCTGGTGGACTTTTTCAGCAAACCCCTCTCAGGTTGGGAACTTTGTTTTATTGCAAATAAAAAAACTCGCATCCTTTCGGATGCGAGTTGTTTTGGCTGGGGTACAAGGATTCGAACCTTGGGAATGTTGGAGTCAGAGTCCAATGCCTTACCGCTTGGCGATACCCCAAAACTTAACGCTCATATATAATAACACATGTTTTTCGATTTGTAAAGAGTTTTTTTTAAATTTTTTTAAAAATTTTTAAGAAATTTTTTCCATAGCTTTTTTCACAGAAAATAAAACATCTGTGCTTAATATTTTAACCCTTAAACACAGATGTTTCTTATTACATATTTATGCTGAACCAGAAGGTACTGCCTTCACCTTCTTTGGATTCAACACCGCATTCGCCTTTATGTGCTTCCACAAAAGTTTTCACAATGGAAAGCCCAAGTCCTGTGCCTTTGACATTTTTGTTTTTGGCAGAAGAATCCTTGTAATACCTTTCCCAGATATGTTTAAGTGTTTCCTTCCTGATACCTTCGCCAAAGTCTGTTACTTCTATTATATATTTATTTTCTTCTGTTTTTTGATTTACAACTACCTTTTTATTTTTTGTATGTCCCAATGCATTTGCAAGGAGATTGTAAAAACACTGGTTTATCATAGTCTGGTCAGCAGTTATTTCAATTTCGCTGTCATAATTGAACTCTATTATGTAACCTTCATTTTTTATCATTCCAGTAACATTCTGAATAATCTGCCTGATACTTTCAGTCACATTGTATCTGTCAAAATTAAGTTTTGTAGCACCTGACTGTACCTTTGAAATATTGAGAATATCGTTTACCATATTGCTGAGGCGCTTTGTTTCGTCTATGATAACCTGTGCATTTTCGGCAGAGTTTTCCCCCGGAATATCTCTCATAACCTCAGCATATCCACCTATCATTGTAAGCGGGGTGCGCAAATCGTGAGAAACGTTTGCAATAAACTCCTGTCTCAGTCGTTCAAGGTTTGAAAGCTCGTGTGCCGTATTGGTCATTGTTTTGGAAAGCTCATTAATCTCTCTGTATCCCTGTGCCTCAAAATCTATATCATAATTACCCTGAGCAAGCACCTTTGCTTTTTCATTGATTTGCAGAATAGGCTTGGAAATAATGCGGGCAATAATGAGATTAAGAAAAGTCGCAAGAATAATTGTAACAATTGTCACATAGGTAAGCACTGTACGCATTGTGTTTACCACTGAATCCATCGGCACCGCCTGTGCGTTTACAAGGATAACATGGTATCCGCCTTCACCATCAGGCACCTGATTAACATACACAAGAGTCTGCAATGTGTTTTTTTCTCTGAAAACACGGAATTCACTGCTGTAAGATTTTGTAACAAGACGGTAAGTTGCATCATTCTGTTCGTATTCCAGAAAACGTTTTGTATCCTCTACATTGAGAATATTTCTTGCAATATCCGCCTGTTCATTGTAAGACATTTTGTGAATAACACATTCTCTCGGACCATCAAGAGACTGAATCTGTTTAAGGTTATTATCAAGTACAACGATGCATACTTCTTTTCTGGCAACTTCTTCTATAAGAGTTTCTATGGAAACTTCTCCGCTGATCACCTGGGAAGTAAGTTCCGCAACATCTTTTGCTTCACTTTTTTTAACCTGCTTATACATTGCATTGAAAAACACAACCTGCCATATCCACAGCACCACAAGCAAAACAGCAAGAAATGCCATTATGTAAATATTTATCTTATATTTTATGCTGATGTTTTTAAAGGAAAATCTTTTCGTCATTTTATTATCCTTCAAATCTGTATCCTATTCCTCTTAAAGTTACTATAAGACTGCTGTAGTCACCGATATGCTTTCTGAGCAGTTTTATATGAGTGTCGAGTGTTCTGTCATCCCCAAAAAATTCATAACCCCAGATATCAGTCAGAAGTCTTTCACGGCTTACTGCAACACCTTTGTTTCTCACAAGATAGAACAAAAGTTCATATTCTTTTGGAGCAAGGACAATTTCCGCGCCGTCAATTATTACTTTTCTTGCGGTATAGTCAATCAAAAGACCATCTTTTGTATATGTCTCATGCTCATCTTTACTGCGGTTTGTAATGCGGCGCATGATAACATCAACACGCATCATAAGTTCTTTTGGAGAAAAAGGTTTCACAACATAATCATCTGCCCCGACTTCAAAACCGTGAATTCTGTCGTATTCTTCGCCTCTTGCAGACAGCATAATTATCGGCGCCTGTGAAAAACGTCTGATCTCCTTTGCAGTGGAAAAGCCATCAAGTTCCGGCATCATAATATCAAGAATAATAATGTCATATATTTTTTCACGACACTTTTTAACCGCAACAATACCATTTTCTGCAGTATCAACATTGTGACCTTCATACTTTGCATATTTGGATATCAGCGTTCTGATACCTTCTTCATCATCACATATCAGAATATTGTACATTATTTTACCTCCACAATGTTTATATAAACAGTATTATATTTTTATATCTGCTTACTTCTTTTCATTATTATATTATCACAAAAAACAGTCAATCACAACGCAAAAGTCAGGTATTAAGTGAATAATACCTGACTTTTATACTTAATATCAATGACGGAACTGTGTTCTGTCCAGCATGTGCTGTGCCACAGTGTATGGGTCCTGTTCATATCTTTCTGTTTTGCGCTGACAGAAATACACCTGTGTGTCATCTTCTTCATCAGTATTGTTATTGCCTCTTCCACTTGGATATGTTTCTGCCTCTATAACCGCTGCAAGAGTTTCTTCCATTATCTGGTCAAGGCTGTCATCAAATGTCTGTGGAACCTGAGAATAGGCCATTTCCCGCGCAAAACGGTCGGTTTTCTTTTCTTTTGTTCTTTTTTTATCTGCCATATATATTTCCTCCTGTGGTTGTATTATTATCATTTATAAAAAGATTATTGCCTGAAAATTAAGGATATTTTCGTGTTATATTTACTATTTTTATTAAATTCAGACCAGACTGTAAACCTTCAGTTAAAAGTTGCTACTACAGCAAAGGGTATCATAATAGTGGAAATTACGAGTATTTTAACAATAGTTGCATCAAATAACAAATGCTTTTTTGCAGTGAATTGCAATTGACTTTTGTTGCAGCAATGCTTTTTGCTTTCTTTGCAATTTTTTCAAAAACAGTTTACTTTTTTATTGTTCTAATATAAAATTAATATATAAAACATTGATGTATAATTTGAAAGGAGATATTCTTTATGAATAGAGATGACATCAGATATAACTCATATATCAGCATTCTTAAAGAAGAACTTGTACCTGCTATGGGCTGTACAGAGCCAATTGCATTGGCGTACGGCGCTGCAAAAGCAAAAGAAGTGCTTGGCAAAATGCCTGACCGCGTTGTAATTGGCGCAAGCGGAAGTATTATCAAAAACGTTAAAAGTGTTATCGTACCAAACACTGACGGACTCAAAGGCATTGCTGCTGCCGCAACAGCAGGTATCGTTGCAGGTAAAAGCGAAAAAATGCTGGAAGTTATTGCAGAAGTTTCCAAAGAAGAAATCGCTGCAATGAGAACTTTTATGGCAGAAGTTCCGATTGAAGTTCACCATTTTCTCAATGGTATGACATTTGATATTGTTGTTACTGTTTATAACGGTGATGACTATGCAAAGGTAAGAATCGCAAACTATCATACAAATATTGTTCTTATCGAAAAGAATGGCGAAGTTCTGCACAGCATCAGCACAGAAACCGAAGATGAAAGCGGTCTCACAGACCACAGCATCCTTACACTTGAAGGTATCCTTGACTTTGCACAGACAGTTGAAATTTCTGATATTGAAGAAACCATCGAAAGACAGATTGCGTATAATACAGCAATTGCTGAAGAAGGTATGCGCGGTGAATATGGTTCCAGCGTAGGTAAAATTCTTCTCAATACATACGGCAATGATATTTCTGTGCGTGCAAAAGCAATGGCTGCTGCAGGTTCTGACGCAAGAATGAACGGCTGTGAAATGCCTGTAATCATCAACTCCGGCAGTGGTAACCAGGGCATCACAACTTCCCTGCCTGTTATTGAATATGCAAAAGAACTTGGTGTTGACAGAGAAACAATGCTGCGTGCACTTGTGCTTGCAAACCTTGTTACAATCCATCAGAAAACTTCCATCGGCCGTCTGTCCGCATTCTGCGGTGCTGTAAGTGCAGGCGCAGGTGCAGGTGCAGGTATTGCATGGTTGCTTGGTGAAGATCTTGACGGTATTTCCCACACTGTTGTAAATGCTATTGCAACTACAGGCGGTATGGTTTGTGTCGGTGCAAAAGCAAGCTGTGCTTCAAAAATCGCAACCGC
>JAZOTI010000164.1:0-4986 GCA_045657565.1 Oscillospiraceae bacterium
AAGAAAGGGGTATATAATACAGACATCAAAAACAACAACACCTCTTAAACCGGAGTTAAATAAATATACACCCCCTTTTAAAAGGCGAAAAAACACAAGTAAAAGGAGTTTACTGTTATGAAAAAATTATTCGCATTATTGCTCACACTTGCACTTTCCGTTTCCATGGTTGCTTGTTCTTCCGCACCTGCTGAAGGCGGCGAAGCTGACAAACCTGTTCTCAAGGTTGCTCTTTCACCTGACTTTGCACCAATGGAATTTGTTGACCTTTCCAAAACAGGTCAGGACCAGTACGTTGGTTTTGACGTAACACTTGCAAAACACATCGCTGAAGAACTCGGCATGACTCTTGAAATCTGCCCAATGAGCTTTGACGCTTGTCAGGCTGCAGTTTCCACAGGTAAAGTTGATATGTCCATCTCAGGTTTCTCCTGGACAGAAACACGTGCTGAAAACTACAACCTTTCTGACTACTATCAGGCAGGCGACAACGAAACAGAACAGGTTACAATCACTCTTGCTGAAAACGCAGACAAATACACAACAGCAGCTGATTACGCAGGCGTTAAAGTTGGCGCACAGACAGCTTCTCTTCAGGAAGAACTTTGCAACAGCCAGCTTACAGGTTGTGAAGTTGTTGCAGTAGGCGACATCAACACAGGTATCCTTCAGCTTAAAAAAGGTGACTTTGCAGCAATGGCAGTAGCAGACGGCAACGCAGACGCTATCATCTCTGCAAACCCTGAAATCGTAAAAACAGGTTTTGAATTTGAAGTTGACCCTAAATACACAGATAACCTTATCCTTCTCCAGAAGGGCAACGACGATATGACAGCTAAAGTTAACGCAATCCTTGCAGAAGCTAAAGCAGCAGGCCTCTACGAAGGCTGGTACGAAGATGCTCTTGAACTTGCAGGCGTTGAAACAGCAGCAGACGTTGGTTACGACGACGAAGGTAACGTAGCACAGTAAGAAAATTTGTATATAACCGATAATACCAAACGAGCCGACAACCACAATCGGTTGTCGGCTCCAAAGTGTCTTTTGAGTATTTGTTGGTTTTTCCGTAAAGACGGGGAAAGCAATATATATTTAAAGCAAAACACTTTAAAAATGTAAAAGATTGTGTTAAACTTATTAAGTTACACATTAAAATAAGTATTTTATCAAGACAGGAGAAAAATTATGGATTTTGCCACAATGGGCGCCAATATAGTTAAGCTCTGGACTAACTACTGGCACATCTACCTTATCGAAGGTGTTCTCAACACCCTCAAACTTACCTGCTTTGCAGTTATTCTCGGTACATTCCTGGGTATCTTTGTAGCTATGGCAAAGATGTCAAAGCACAAAATTATCCGTTTCTTTATCACATTCTACATCGAAATTATCCGCGGTACTCCGCTTTTGCTGCAGTTGTACCTGTTCTACTTTGTTCTTCCGGAAATTATGCCGGTGTTTGACTTTTCACCGTTCACATGGGTTGCAATTGCTTTGTGCATCAACTCTTCCGCTTATGTATCGGAAATTTTCCGTTCAGGCATTCAGTCTGTTGACAAAGGCCAGACAGAGGCAGCACGTTCCCTTGGTCTTTCCAGCGGTCAGACAATGGTGAGAATTGTTCTCCCACAGGCTATCAAAAATATTCTCCCTGCTCTGGGTAACGAATTTATTATGATGCTCAAGGAAACATCCCTTGCTTCCACATTCTTTATCGGCGACCTTATGACAGCTCACCTTAAAATCAAAGGTGCTACATATCTTATGCTTGAATCCCTTATCATCACAGGTATCATCTATCTTGTAATGACTTATCCGCTGTCCAAAGTTGTTGAAGCTTTTGAAAGGAAAATGAAAAATGCAGGCTAATACTACTGAAATTATCAAAACCGTTGATTTGCATAAAAGTTTCGGCAAGCTGCACGTTCTGCAGGGCGTAAACGAAACTGTTAAAAAAGGCGAGGTTGTTACCGTTATCGGCCCTTCCGGCGGCGGTAAATCCACATTCCTGCGCTGTCTTAACCTTCTTGAAGTGCCTGAAAAAGGTCAGATTTTCTTTGAAGGCGTGGACATTACACAGAAGGGCGTAAACATTGACCTTCACCGTCAGAAAATGGGTATGGTTTTCCAGAACTTCAATGTGTTCCCACACCTTGATGTTTGCAAAAACATTACTCTGACACCTGTTCTCACAAAGAAAAAAACAGAAGCTGAAGCTGAAGAAATGGCAAAGGAACTTCTGAACCGCGTTGGTCTTATTGAAAAGCTCCACGAAATGCCAAACAAGCTTTCCGGCGGTCAGAAACAGCGTCTTGCTATCGTTCGTGCACTTGCAATGGAACCTGATGTAATGCTGTTTGACGAACCAACATCCGCACTTGACCCTGAAATGGTTGGCGAAGTTCTTGACGTTATCAAGGACCTTGTTAAAGGCGGTATGACAAGTGTTATCGTTACACACGAAATGCGTTTTGCAAGAGAAGTTTCCGACAGAGTTCTTTTTATGGCAGAAGGCAATGTTATGGAAAGCGGCAAGCCTGCTGATATGTTTGACAATCCGCAGACACCAAGATTTAAAGAATTCTTGTCCAAAGTGCTTTAATTGAATATTTAAGAACAATTGGTTTTGCTGTAGGGGCGAACTGTGTTCGCCTGCAGTGAAACTGTGTAAAAACGGGCGAACACAGTTCGCCCCTACGATTTATTGTCATTCTGAGGGAAGGGAATGGCCGAAGAATCTCCCTGAATTATAAAATTGCAATGTAACAATTGAACCGATAAAATAAAGAGACTCTTCGCTGCGCTCAGAGTGACACAATATTTGTAAAAGGTGATTATTATGAAACAGTCTATCTACAACACAATCGAAGAAAAGGCACAGGTTATCACAGATTTATCCGATAAAGTATGGGGTTTTGCGGAGCTTTCAATGGAAGAGTTCCAGTCCACAGCCGCATACATTGAAGTTATGAAAAACGAAGGCTTTGAGGTGGAAACAAACCTCTGCGGCATCAAAACAGCATTTCTTGGCAGATACGGCAGCGGCAAGCCTGTTATCGGTATTCTTGGGGAATTTGATGCCCTGAGCGGTCTTTCTCAGGTGGCAGAAGCAACTGAAAGACAGTGGCTTTGCGAAGGCGAAAGCGGCCACGGCTGCGGCCACAATCTTCTTGGTGCGGCAAGCCTTGGTGCGGCAATTGCAATCAAAAAGGAAATCGAAAATGGCAACCTCAGCGGCACAGTTGTGTTCTATGGCTGCCCTGGTGAAGAAGGCTGTGCAGGCAAGGCATTTATGGCCCGTGACGGAATGTTCCGCGACCTTGATGCGGCACTCTGCTGGCACCCAAGTGATGTAAACGAAGTTACAACAGGTTCAAATGCAGCTTCCCTGCAGTTTGAATATACATTTAAAGGTCTCACAGCACACGCTGCAGGGGACCCACAGAACGGCCGCAGTGCCCTTGATGCTGCGGAACTTATGAACGTTGGGGTTAACTTTCTTCGTGAACATATGCCTAAAAAATGCTGCCTCCATTATTCTTTCCTTGATGCAGGCGGGGTTTCTCCAAACGTTGTTCAGCCTACAGCAAAAATGATGTATATGGTAAGAGGCGAAAATGTTACCGAAGCCAAAAAACTCCTTGCCCGTGTGCACAAAGTGGCACAGGGTGCGGCACTTATGACCGAAACAGAGGTAAGCTGGAAACAGATTGACGGCACAGCTTCCACCTTGTCCAACCATGTGCTGGAAAAAGCAATCTATGCAAACCTTTGCGAGGCACCTCTGCCTGAATATACAAATGAGGAACAGGCGTTTGCACAGGCAATCAAAAACACATTTGTGTGTGATGAACTGCCGGGCAATGGCGCACAGCTTAACTGGGATGTAAAACAGGCAGTGGCAGAACTGTCACAGAACGGCACAATCCCGCTTAACAACTTTGTTGTGCCTTATGCACCAAGTGATTATTTCTCTCAGGGTTCAACTGACGTGGGGGATGTGAGCTGGATTACACCTACAGCACAGTTTTCTGCTGTAACATGGGCAAGCGGCAACCCGGGCCACAGCTGGCAGAACGTTTCAATGGGCAAATCATCCGTTGCACACAAAGGCGTGCTTTATGCTGCAAAGGTTCTTGCAGGCACAGCGGCAGACCTTATGACCAACCCTGAAATTCTCGAAAAAGCAAAAGCAGAGTTCAGCCAGAGTGCAAAAGGCGGTTATGACTGCCCAATCGGTGCCGAAGTAAAAGCACCTCACGTTGACGAATAAGGAGACAAAATATGAACAGAGAAGATATGATAAAAGAAAAACGCCGTTCTGACAGCGAAATTATCGCAATGGTAACACAGGCAGGCATTACATATCAGGACGAGGACGAAGGGGATATCTACTTTGAAGTTGTCACAGCTTTTGCCGATGACGAAAGCGGAAAAATATACTTTGTCTGCAGCGAAGACGGCAGATCCGACAGCGAAGTTGTGTTCTTCTACCACTATATGGGGGAAGTTAACGCTGTTGAGGATGATGACGAGTTCAATATGATTGCTGCTGTTTACGAAGAATGGATGGCAGGTCCACAGTAAATATAACAACTCGACAGGGGAAACTGCAGAAGCGGTTTCCCCGTTTTTTTCGGCAAAAAAATAATTTATCTGAAAATTTGTGCGGAAAATAATAAATTTATTTTAAAATTTGCAAAGAAAACAGGTAAAGTTTTGAACATACACACAATATATTGTTGAAAACTGTCTGGATGAAACAATATTTTGGTGCAACAAAAAATATAAAAAATTTTTTAAAATTTTTTAAAAAAAGTGTTGACAAATGCGATGTTATCTATTATAATAATCTAGCATTCGAAAAGAATGTATGCGTGGCGGTATAGCTCAGTTGGCTAGAGCAACCGGTTCATACCCGGTAGGTCGTAAGTTCAAGTCTCACTGCCGCTACCATTTTCGGCCCGTTGGTCAAGCGGTTAAGAC
>JAZOTI010000165.1:0-7621 GCA_045657565.1 Oscillospiraceae bacterium
TACGTTACCGCCGGAAACCATACATACGATTTTTTTGTATTTGGAAGCGTCAACTTTGCCGCTCATAACAGCAGCTGTTGGCATAGCGCCAGCGCCTTCGGATACAACTTTGCCTTTTTCAGCAAGAGCAAGCATAGCGATAGCGATAGCTTCTTCAGAAACGGAAACTACATCGTCAAGGTATTCTTTACATACTGCGAATGTTTTGTCGCCAGGTGCTTTAACTGCACAACCGTCAGCAATTGTATTAGCTGTTGCTGTTGTGCCGAGAACGCCGCTGCGGATGGAGTTAACCATTGCGGAAGCTTCGTCAGCCTGAACGCCGATTACTGTACATTCTGGTTTGAGGTTTTTGATTGCGTAAGCAATACCAGCTGCGATACCGCCGCCGCCGATTGGGATGATAACACAGTCTGCATCTGGAGCCTGTTCCATGATTTCGAGACCGATTGTACCCTGACCAGCCATTACATAGTCATCGTTGTATGGATGAGCAAATGTGTAGCCGAATTCTTTCTGGAGTTCAACAGCTTTTGCTGCTGCATCGTCGAATGCGCCAGGAACAAGAACAACTTCTGCACCGTAGCCTTTTGTTGCTTCAACTTTTGCAAGTGGAGCGCCTGCAGGCATACAGATAACGGATTTAACGCCCATGTTTGTTGCAGAAAGTGCAACGCCCTGTGCGTGGTTACCAGCAGATGCTGCGATTACGCCAGCTGCTTTTTCTTCTTCTGTGAGTTTGGAAATTTTGTAAGTTGCGCCTCTGAGTTTGAAGGAACCTGTTTTCTGAAGGTTTTCGCATTTTACATAAAGGTTTTCAGCAATTTTTGGGATGTTGAGCACTGGAGTATAAACTGCACCTGCAGCTTTAACAACTTCATGAGCTTCTCTAATCATGTCCATTGAAATCATGATAATATACCTCCGTTTTATATGTTGTTTTTATTTTTTCAGCATGTGCGCCAAAGAAACACATCTGTACTCTCCGCAAAATCATTGATAATTTTTATGGATTGTTTTGTAACTTTTTGTCACATATGTATTTCACCGGCACACAACTGTATTTTACAGTGTACAATTTGTTGATAAATTATGAACAAACTGTTCCAACTGTTTAAAATTATACCACAAAAACCTGTTTTTTCAACTGGATTATTGTATGTAAATATGGACAAATGGTATTCCGAGCTATTTTGTTTTCCAGTGGCGGACAACCGCAAAACTGTTCACTATAAAAAAAATTTATACCAATGCAGCAAACAGCAGTAAATCCTTGTATTTATAGAATATTTTATAAAAAACATTTATATCTCATAAAACCATAATTTTGATTTTTTTGTGAAATTCGTCAAAACGCTTCGTGTTTTTTCTACGTTTTAACTAAAACTGTATTTCTGTGGCGTACAAAATATGTTTTTCAAATAAAAACAGGCAGAAATCCATAAAGATTTCTGCCTTTGAATGTTTTTAATGCAATCAACTAAAACTGTGCAAAACCAACTTTGCGGTAAACTTTGCTTACCAGTTTGTTTGCCTGATATCTTGCTTTTTCCGCACCCTGACGAAGAACAGTTTCCATATATGTCTTGTCTGCAAGAATACGGTTGTATTCGTCCTGAACAGGCTTGAGTGTTTCGATAACGCTTTCCGCAACCGCTGTTTTAAATGCTCCGTAACCCTGACCGTCAAATTCCTTTTCAATTTCTTCAAGAGATTTGTTGGTCATAACGGAATAGATGCCCATAAGATTGGATATGCCAGGTTTTTCTTCCTTGTCATATTTTACCACACCGTCACTGTCGGTAACTGCGCTTTTGAATTTTTTCATAATCACATCTGCGCTGTCAGTGAGAAGAATGAAGCTTTTTTCGTTTGCATCGGATTTGCTCATCTTCTTTGTAGGTTCCTGCAGAGACATAATTCTTGCCCCTACCTTTGGAATCATAGGTTCAGGCAGCACAAAAGTTTCGCTGTAGTTGTTGTTGAAACGCTGTGCGATATCACGTGCAAGTTCAACGTGCTGTTTCTGGTCTGCACCTACAGGCACGTAGTGTGTGCCGTAAAGCAGAATATCAGCCGCCATAAGCACAGGATATGTAAAAAGACCTGTGTTGATATTGTCTGCGTGTTTGGAACTCTTATCCTTGAACTGTGTCATTCTGCCAAGCTCGCCATACTGTGTGCTGCAGCTTAAAACCCATGCAAGCTGGGAATGCTGCGGAACGTGGCTCTGGATAAACAGCAGGGATTTTTCCGGATCAATGCCGGAAGCCAGCAGCATAGCTGCCGCCTCGTAGGATTTTTTGCGGAGGTCTGCCGGTGTCTGTTTTACTGTAATAGCGTGCTGGTCAACAACACAATAGATGCAATCGTATTCATCCTGGAGCAATGGCCAGTTGCGCACAGCTCCCAGATAATTTCCCAATGTAAATGCCCCTGTCGGCTGTATGCCGCTGAATACACGTTTTTTCTGTGTGTCCATTGTGTTTTCTCCTTTCAGATTTTTTATTCTGTGCGGTCGCCCGCTTTGTTTTTATTTTACTTTACCATCTTTTATATCCTGCATAAATTCTTCCATACGGCGGATTGCCTGCTGGATATGGTCGATAGAGTATGAATAGCTGATACGCGCAAAGCCCTCGCCCGCATCACCAAATGCAGTGCCCGGCACAATTACCACACGTTTCGAGTACATAAGTTTTTCGCAGAACTCTTCACTGGTCATGCCGCTTGCACGGATATCCGCAAAAACATAGAATGTGCCTTCTGCGTCATAGCTTGGCATACCGATGCGCTTGAGTTCGCTTGTGAGGAATTTGCGGCGGAGATTATACTGATTGCGCATTTCCTCAACCTGTTCATCACACTGTGACAAAGCCACAATTGCAGCATACTGACTGGTTGTAGGTGCGCTCATAATGCCATACTGATGAATTTTGAGCATCTGCTGCAGAATTTCTTTTGGCGCACAGGCATAGCCAAGACGCCATCCTGTCATTGCGTGAGCTTTTGAGAAGCCGTTGATAAGGATTGTGCGTTCCTTCATTCCTTCAAGAGATGCAATACTTACATGTCTTTCACCGCCGTAAGTAAGTTCGGCATAGATTTCGTCAGACATAATAAGAATATCTGTGCCGCGGAGAACTTCTGCAATTTCTTCCAGATGTTCACGGCGCATAACAGCACCTGTAGGGTTGGAAGGATATGGCAATACCAGCATTTTTGTTTTTGGTGTTATTGCCTCTTTAAGTTCCTGGGCTGTGATGCGGAAAGAATTTTCCGCCTTTGTGTTGATTGGAACAACCGTTGCACCCGCAAGGCGTGCCATAGGGCCATAGCTTACATAGCTTGGGAAAGGCACAATAACCTCATCCCCCGGACAGAGTGTTGCGCGCATGCAGGCATCAATGCCTTCTGAGCCGCCAACGGTAACCATAACTTCGTCAAGGTTGTATTCAAGGTCAAAACGACGGTTGAGATATCTGCAGATTTCTTTTCTCAACTGAACAAGACCGCTGTTTGATGTGTAAAACGTTCTGCCTTTTTCAAGGCTTGCAATACCTGCTTCACGGATGGACCAAGGGGTTTTGAAGTCAGGTTCGCCAACACCGAGAACAATACAGTCCTCCATTGTGCTGGCAAGGTCAAAGAATTTTCTGATACCCGATGGTTTTTCGCTGACGATAACAGGATTCAAGAGTTTGCCGTAATCCATTATAAAAAGTCAAAGCCCCTTTCGTCCTTTTCTTCGTCAACAAAAGGAACTCCGTTCACTTTGTAGGAGCGAAGCACAAAGTTTGTTTTTGTGCCGTAAACGTCGTCGAGCGGGGAAAGTCTTTTTGCAACAAGCATTGCGATTTCCTGGAAACTTCTTGCTGTGATTTCAACAAGCAGGTCATAACCGCCACTGATAAGTGTAACAGCGCTTACTTCTTCCATATCTGCAATAACCTGAGCAATTTCTTCAAAGCCTCTGCCCTTTTTAGGTGTAACTTTAAGTTCAATAAGTGCTTTAACGTGGTTCTGGGTTACTTTATCCCAGTCTATAAGTGCACGGTAACCTTTGAGGATACCTTCTTTTTTGAAATTTTCAATAGCAGAAGAAACTTCTTCCGTTGTCATATCCAGCATTGCCGCCATCTGCGCAGGACTGAGCATTGGCTGTTCTTCAATAAGATGCAGTAATTTTTCCATAGTTTTTCCTCTCTGCTGCAACATGAATTTTATATAATAAAGTATTTTAACATTTATAATTCTTTTTGACAATATATTATTTCACCATTGAAATTACATTTTGATAACAGCGTTATCCATTGCATTGGCGCACTGTTTTTTGATATACTTATTATATATTAGTTCAACTACAAAATTATGGTGATTGTCTATGAAAATATATCTTGCAAACTTTCGCTGCAAACCTATGGATATAACTGCAAACTTTGCTGTGGCAATGGAAAAACTCAGTGACTGCATTGCACAGGGCTGTGATGTTATTGTTTATCCTGCAGGTTTTCAGCTTGCTTCCCCTGTCGGCGTTATTGAGCAGGCAGAATGGGCATTGGATTTATACAACAAAAATATTGCAAAGCTTTGCGAAAAAGCCGCACAGCATGGAATCAGTGTTGTGTGCGACACTTTAGGGGATGGCTTTTCCCCTGCAATCAGGAATGGCATCTGTTCCGACTGCCACACAACAGAAATCTGTGGTTTCAGAACCCGTGTGGCTCAAAACAGCACAGACCTTTTCGGCAATGTAAAGGAAATCTGCAGCAATGCTGACATTGTTTTTGTAAACTGGATGGAAAAAGGCGTTGCGGGGCAGAAATATGTATGGCTGGAAACCCTCAAGGCTGTCAGCAAAAAATACGGCACAACCTTTGTGCTTAACACAGCCGGCAACGGGTACACCACACACCCTGATTTCTACATGCCGATAATAGGTGTTGTGACAGCAGACAGCGCAGAAGTTTATCACAACTTTGACGGCATTAAAAACGCGCCTTGTGTATTCAATTGCGAAAAGCCACAGCTGAACAGTGTTATTGATGACAAAACCGACTGGCAGAATATGGCAAGTTTCCCTGTATGTCACAACCAGAATCCGCTTATCCCTGCAAATGTTCCTGAAAAGGAATACTGCCTTGACCTATTTGATATGCAGTGCGAATCCCTTGCAAACCGTCTTGCCAATATAAGATGTCAGAAAATCGTGCTCAACCTTTCCGGCGGTCTGGACAGCACCACTGCTTTGCTTGTGTGTGCAGAAACTTTCCGCATGCTTGGCGCTGACAGAAACGGTATGTATGTTATTACACAGCCGGGCTTTGGCACAAGCAACACAACAAAAGGGCTCGCTTTTGACCTTTGCGAAGGCCTTGGCATTGACCTTAAACTGATTGACATTACCGAAACCTGTCGTGCCGCACTTCTGAGCATCGGCCACGACGGCACAACACCTGATGTAACCTTTGAAAATGTTCAGGCAAGAACAAGAACAATGAACGCTTTGAACATTGCAAACCACATTGGTGCAATTATGGTTGGCACTGGGGACCTGAGCGAAGAAGCCCTTGGTTTTTCCACCTTTGGCGGTGACCAGCTTGCAAGCTACAATGTAAACTGCTGTGTTTCCAAAACAGTTATGAGAACATTGCTTGGCTATGTTACAGAAATGGAAATTTTTGCAGGCGTAAAAGATGCGGTAAACAATGTGCTCAATGTGCCTGTAAGCCCTGAACTTATCCCTCACGGCGGTGAAATTCTCCAGAAAACAGAAGATATCCTTGCGCCGTACAAACTTATTGACTTTTTCATCTACTGCACCCTTGTTTCCAAGGAATCTCCTGCAGAGGTTGCTTCACTTGCATATAATATCTTTGAAGGCGAATTCGCCAAAGAATATATCCGTGAAAAGCTCAAAATGTTTTACCGCAAGTTTGCCGTGGGCCAGTTCAAGCGCAGCTGTGCACCTGAATGTGCCGACCTTACCCACGTGAGTCTCCTTGGCAGCCATACATTCTATCCAAGTGACGGCAGCACAGAAATTTTTGTACAGGATTTTAATATATAGAATATAATATTATATTAAACCAATCCGTGTTGACCCTGACATAATAATAAAATACCAACCCCACCAGAACACTGAAAAATGTTTTGGTGGGGTTATTTTTGTCTGTTTGTGCACAAAAAATGTTTAATCGGAATTTTTGTGTGCATAATATCTGCAAAACGGTATTTTATCATTTTAAAACAGAAAGGATTTGTTTTTATGAATATGCTTTACAAAACCTGCCTTGCACTTATCATTATCGGCGGGATTAACTGGGGACTTGTAGGTTTGCTGAACTTTGACCTTGTTGCCTTTATCTTCGGCGAGGGCAGTCTGCTTTCAAGAGCAGTTTACACAATTGTCGGCATTGCCGCTGTGTGCAGCATTCCTGCTTTGTTCTCTTCCGATATGAACGGCGACGCTGCATAAATAAAAAACGGAACAGATATCCACATCTGTTCCGTTTTGTTTTGCTGTGTTTTGTTTATTCAAACAGTGTATGCTGTTTTTCCAGTTCCTGCTGTTTTGTGTGCATTTTCACATAACCTTTCCAGGTTGCCCATGCTATAAGCAGATTGATAAAACCTATAAGATTTATCTTTGTGTAAGGATTTACAAGCCCGATTATAATATTGCCCGCACCGATAAGAAGGTTTGGAATTGTGAGAACTTTAAGCAGGGTTGCAATTCTGCCAAAATGTTTTATCTGTGATTCAGTGTCGGAAATAAGATTAAGTTTGCCTTCCGCTGTCTTTTTGCGGAAATAAACCCAGTATTTCACATTGCCCACATACTCTGCACCTGTGTCTTCCACAAATCTGATGTAGTCAAGGCTGTCCTTTGAAGCAGGGCGTTTTTCCAGCCACTGAAGGCCAACCGTGTACTCCCCTTTTTCACAAGGTTCAAACACATATCTGCAAAAGCCTACGTCGCACAGCACCCAGCCGTCTGCTGCCATTTCGTTCAGCCAGTTTTCTTCTTCCTGAAAATCCCATGCCCAGTACCATTTATGCATAACTTTTTTCATAATAAATTCTCCTTTGGATGTTAATCCTCAAATATAGCTTTTTCCTGAATAAGACGCTGACACTGTCCGTTGATTTTTTTGTAATATTTGTGAAGGAAACCCGCAATCATAATATTTGCCAAACCAATCAGGGATATCGGGCGGTGTGTTGAAAGGAACATAACCAGGCAGGAAATGCCTATCAGTGCATTTGCAATTGCAAAACCGCTTAACATTCCTGTGATGCGTTCCATATGTTTTATTCTTGTACCGCGGGAAGACAGCATTTCAAATTTACCTTTTGTAATATCTTGTCGAAAATATACCCATTGTAGCATATTTCCGATATATTCTGCGCCGCTTTCTTCAATTTTTCTGATATACTTTACACTTTCACTGTGGGAAGCGTTGTTTGCAAGATATTCAAGTTTAAAAACATACTGGCCTTTTTCGCAAGGTGTGAAGGTATATTTTGCATATCCCACTTCGCACAGCGCCCAGCCGTCTGCTGCCATTTTATTAAGCCATTTTTCTTCTTCCTCAAACTGCCACGCCCAGAACCATTT
>JAZOTI010000166.1:0-3008 GCA_045657565.1 Oscillospiraceae bacterium
GATTTTGTTGTGGATTCTGCACCTGCAAAAATCACATCTTCAAGGTATGCCGCAAGTGACTGGCCTTCTGCTTTTTCTTTCATAAATTCAGCAAGAATTGCCATGCCCCATGCACCGCCTTCGCTTGCAGATTTTGTAACCTGAACATCTGTGTTCAAAGCACTTGCCATCATCTGCTGTGCAACACCTTCAACTTTGAAGAGACCGCCGTGACCGAGAAGTTTTTCAACAGGAACATTTTCGTCTTTGAAAAGCATATCAAGGCCGATTTTTACACAGGCAAATGTTGCGTAAATGTGGCTGCGCATAAAGTTCTGCAGTGTGAAGTTGCCCTGGGAATTTCTGAGGAACATTGGCACGCCTTCGTCAACGCCTACAACAGGTTCGCCTGCAAAGTAGTTGATGCTGCAAAGACCGCCGCAATCGTAGTCACCTTTCGCAGCTTCGTTATACAAATAGTTATAAATATCACCAATATTGCAATCAGGATTGAATTTCTTTGCGAATTCATAGAACATTTCAACATAATCGTTGATGTCTGATGTGCAGGTATTGCAGTGTACCATTGCTACAGGGTGGCCGACAGGTGTTGTAACCATGTCGATTTCCTTGTAGTAGTTGGACAGACTTTTTTCCAGAACAATCATTGCAAAGATGGATGTGCCTGCAGAGATATTGCCTGTTTTTGGCAGGATGCTGTTTGTTGCAACCATACCTGTGCCTGCGTCACCTTCAGGAGGACAAATTTCTGTGCCTGCTTCCAGTTTGCCTGTAGGGTCAATAAGCAATGCGCCTTCTTTTGTGAGAACGCCTGCTTTGTCACCTGCAACAAGCACTGATGGGAACACTTCGCTGAGTTTTTTGCCGAAACCTTCTTTTGCTGTGAGTGCATCAAATTTTGCAGCCATTTCTGCATTGTATGTGCATGTTGTTTCGTCAACAGGGAAGATACCGCTTGCTTCGCCAACGCCTACAACTTTATTGCCTGTAAGCATCCAGTGAACATAGCCTGCAAGAGTTGTAACAAATTCCACCTGTGGAATATGTGGTTCTTTATTGAGAATAGCCTGATAAAGATGTGCAACTGTCCATCTCTGTGGAATGTTGAACTTGAATTCTTCGCTGAGAATTTCAGTTGCTTTTTCTGTGATTGTGTTTCTCCATGTACGGAATGGCACAAGCAGGTTGTTTTCCTTGTCAAATGCAATGTAGCCGTGCATCATTGCAGAAAAGCCCATTGCCTTGATTTTGGTGATTTCAACACCATATTCTGCTTTAACCTGTGCAGCAAGTTTTGCATAGCAGTCCTGAAGGCCAACCCATACGTCCTTGAGGTCATAGGAGAAAATGCCGTCAACCACCTGGTTTTCCCAGCCGAAGTCGGACTGTGCAATTACATTTGCACCTTTTGTTGTGAGAACAGCCTTGATTCTTGTGGAACCAAATTCAACACCAAGGTTGATATCGCCGCTTTCGATAAGTTTTTTGATACATTCAGACATTTTTATGTCTCCTTTATTTCTGTCCGTAATATGCATTTGCACCGTGTTTACGGAGATAGTGTTTATCCAGCAGGTTCTGGTCCATTGAACCTATGCCCTGTTTCATCATCATTGTATGCCATGCCATAAATGCAACTTCTTCCAGCACAACTGCGTTGTGAACTGCATTGTCAGCATCCTTACCCCAGCTGAACGGACCATGGCTTGCAACAAGCACGGAAGGCACATCTTTTGCTTCGATCCCTCTTGTTTTGAAGGTTTCAACAATAACTTTGCCTGTGTTGAGCTCGTATTCGCCTTCAATTTCTTCCTTTGTCATATCTCTTGTTGCAGGAATGCTGCCGTAGAAATAGTCACCGTGGGTTGTGCCAAGAGCAGGACAGTCCAGCTTCATCTGGGAGAAGATTGTTGCCCAGCGGCTGTGTGTGTGAACAACACCGCCAACTTCAGGGAACTGACGGTAAATTTCCAGATGTGTTGCAGTGTCGGAGGAAGGTTTGTATTTACCTTCCACCACTTTACCGCTCATAAGGTCCACCACAACCATATCATCAGCTGTCATAACATCGTATTCCACGCCGCTTGGTTTGATTGCAATAACGCCTTTTTCTCTGTCCACTTCGGAAACATTGCCCCATGTGAATTTTACAAGGTCGTATTTCGGCAAGAGCATATTTGCTTTAAAAACACGCTGTTTTAATTCTGTATACATAACATCACCTGTTTATTATTTAAGTTTCCAAGCAAGATCTTTGAGGAAGAGTTCTTCTTCAAGTTTTTCAGGTGTTGTATCTTTTGTGATGTGAACAAATTCGATATCCATCATTCTTGCCCAGTCACGCATCTGCTGTGCTGTTACGTCGTAAGAGAGAACTGTGTGGTGTGCGCCGCCTGCCATAATCCAACATTCAACACCTGTTGTAAGGTCTGGCATAGCTTTCCACATAACGCGTGCTACAGGAAGGTTTGGCATTTCCATAATTGGTTTTACACAAACGATATCCTGAACGATAAGACGGAGTCTGCCGCCCATATCGATAAGGCTAACAACGATAGCGTCGCCTTCTTTGCCTTCAAAAACAAGACGTGCAGGGTCTTTTTCGTTCATACCGATACCGAGGTGGTGTGTTTCGATACGTGGTCTGTCTGCAGCAAGGCTTGGACAAACTTCCAGCATATGTGCGCCGAGGGAGTATTCGCTGCCCTGTACAAGGTGATATGTATAGTCTTCCATAAATGCGGAAGCACCGTTGCCATTTTCACCCATAGCTTTCATGATAGCTGTCATAGCGGAAACTTTCCAGTCACCTTCGCCGCCGTAGCCGTAGCCCTGAGCCATAAGATGCTGTGAAGCAAGGCCAGGAAGCTGTCCCATGCCGTAAAGATGCTGGAATGTGTTTGCAAATGCTTTGCAGCCTTCACGATCCAGCATTTTCTTCATAGCAATTTCTTCTTTTGCCTGATAACGGATTGCGCCAACGTTTTCTGTTGCAATGTCGTAAAGTG
>JAZOTI010000167.1:0-3066 GCA_045657565.1 Oscillospiraceae bacterium
GCTTCAAATTGCCTTGCCAGACACAAAGTATGCCTGCGGCAATTTTCATTGCATTTGCACAAAAACTGCCATTTTGCAGGTGCGTGCATTTCTATACCTCAATTTTTGATGAATGATAAGTAAAAAAAGGCACTGACATACATAAAGTATGGCAGTGCCTTTTTGAGCAATTCAGTCGCAAAAATTGTAATATAGAAACGATGTTTTCTTATGTGGAACACCCTTTTGAAACCGGTGTATATTATTATCATCTGTAGTATGGGCTTCCGATAATATAAGGGTTATCGTTGCGGTGTACCGTATGTGTCATAAGGTACTGCACCCATTTGGTGTAAACTTCAGGTCTGAGGTGGATGCCGTCGCTGTATGCATATTCTGCAGGCAGATAACCGTCATCACCTGTCAGTGCTTCGTGCAGGTTGATGTAATGGAAACCTTTTTCGCTGCAAAGCTTTGCAATGCGGTTGTTTACGGCATACATTCTGTCCCATGTAAAGTTAGGGTGTGTGGAGGCATATTCTGCTGTTACAGGTGTCACGCTGCAGATGTAGAAGATAACCCCCGGCATTCTTTCCCTCAGCTGGGTCAGAAGCTGGTCGTAATAGTACATAAACTGGTCGTCTGTCATATAAACCAGTGCGTTGGTGCCAAGTGTAACATAAATTTTGCCCGGATAGGTGCTTACGATTGCTTCCACACCATTCTGGTCAGGCAGATGTTCAAAGTTGGTGATAACACCTTCGATAAAGCTTTTTGGGCTAAGGCTTTTTGCCGAAACAAATTTTGCGGTATGTGCCACGGCATTTTCAATATCGCCGTAGATTCGCAAACCCTCTGTAAGGCTGTCGCCTACAAATGTAACGTTTTCAAAATAGCTTAAATCAACGCTTCCGTTTTCAGGCAGCTGCAGCATGCGGTGGTCAGGTGCGATAATTTCAAAGTTGTTGATGGTCTGCTGAACAGGGCCCATGGTACCGCGCCAGTCCACATTGCTTTCAAGGCTTGTATTTGGGGAAAGCTGTGTTGCCGGTGTATTTTCAATAATGGCAGGGTCTTCTGTTTCATCAGGTGTGAAAACTTCAATAACAGCCACAATGCCTGCGCTTACAAGCAGAATAAACGCGGCGAGAAAAGCCACCATGGCAAAGCGTTTTGCTTTGCGGCGGCGTGCGCGTTTCTTTTTGGCTTCAGGAGATAAATATCTTGCCATTGGGTGTTCCTTTCGTAAAAATATATCTATATAAATTCAGATGAATGGTAAATTCAACAAAAAAGTAAATTTGCTCTATCTACCAATTATAAGTCAAAAACAAAGCCTTTGCAAGGCTAAATGCAAAATCTGACAAAGTTTATTGTGAAAATTTGTCCATAATGTGTCTTGACACTGATAGTGTCAGACCTTTTGGAGACATTTAAAATAATACCGCAAAATTGTGGTGCAGATATGATTATATTTTGACAAATCTGTTAATTTTTTATTCTCTCTCCTGTGTTGCAATTTTCACAATTCTATTGTATATTGATGGTAACATAAAGGTAAAAGGAGGGGTTATTATGTTTGGAATTCCCGCAGTATATATCTGGATTGCACTGGCAATAATATTTTTTGCGGTAGAGGTTGCAACAACTGATATTGTCAGCATATGGTTTGCTTTCGGTGCCCTTTGTGCCTGCATTGTTGCATGGATAGCACCTGGTGCAGGCTGGCTGCAGTTTGTGGTTTTCTTTGCGGTAAGTCTTGTGGCAATGTACTACACCCGCCCGATTCTCACCAAAAAACTGCTTAAAAAAACACCAACCAACGCAGATATGCTCATTGGCAAAACAGCACAGGTTACAAAGGAAATTTCTCCTGCGGCAGCGGGCCGTGTAAAGATAGGAGATCTGACCTGGCAGGCAAAATCTGACAGTGTAATCCCAAAAGGCGAAATTTGCCGTATCGTAAAAATCGAGGGTGCATCCCTTATTGTTGAAAAAGTTACAGTAAACAGCTAAAAGGAGGATATGTTATGATACCTTACATTCTTGCAATACTTATTCTTGTTGTGGTTGCCCGCAGCATCGTTATTGTTCCTCAGGCTTATGCTTTTGTAGTGGAACGTTTCGGTATTTTTGACTCTGTATGGGATGCAGGTTTCCACTTTAAAATTCCGTTTATCACACGCATTGCAAAACGCGTTTCCCTCAAGGAACAGGTTGTGGATTTTCCACCTCAGCCTGTTATCACACGAGACAACGTAACAATGCAGATCGACACAGTTGTGTTCTTTCAGGTGACAGACCCTAAACTCTATGCATACGGTGTGGAAAGACCAATCAGCGCAATTGAAAACCTTACAGCAACAACATTGCGTAACATTATCGGTGATATGGAACTGGATAACACTCTCACAAGCCGTGACACCATCAACAGCCAGATTACTACACTCCTTGACGATGCAACCGACCGTTGGGGCATCAAGGTAAACCGTGTTGAACTTAAAAACATCATTCCTCCTGCAGAAATTCAGGATGCAATGGAAAAACAGATGAAAGCGGAACGTCAGCGCCGTGAAAGCATTCTCCGTGCAGAGGGCGAAAAACGCAGTCAGGTGCTTGTTGCAGAAGGTGAAAAGGAATCCGCAATTCTCCGTGCACAGGCAGAAAAAGAATCCGCAATTCTTCGTGCAGATGCTGTTAAGGAACAGAAAATCCGTGAGGCAGAAGGTGAAGCTCTGGCTATTATGACAGTACAGAAAGCTCTGGCAGATTCCATCGTTCTCCTCAACGAAGCTGCACCAAGCAATCAGGTGCTTACACTCAAAAGCCTTGAAGCACTGCAGCAGGTTGCAGACGGCAAAGCTACAAAGATTATTATCCCAAGCGAAATTCAGAACCTTGCAGGCCTTGTGACAAGTGTGCAGGAACTTGCAAAGGACAAATAAAACCAATAAGCAATAACAAAAGAGAGGTATCATTGATACCTCTCTTTTTTATCTGCAGTTATTCACTTATGCCGCACAGGCCAAATGCCCCCGGACCACTGTGGGTGGAAACCACACCGCCTGTCATTATCCACATTATTTC
>JAZOTI010000168.1:0-9662 GCA_045657565.1 Oscillospiraceae bacterium
TACCTGTCATTTCAGCAGGCTGAGGGAGACCGAGAATGTGAAGCATTGTCGGTGCAATGTCAGCAAGTACACCGTCTGTGTGGAGCTGGCAATCATAACCGCAAACTGTGAAAGGAACAGGGTTTGTTGTGTGTGCAGTGAACACGCTGCCGTCATCATCAAGCAGTTTGTCAGCGTTGCCGTGGTCAGCAGTCAAAAGGAACACACCGCCCATTTCCATTGTTTTATCAAGCACTTTGCCAACGCATTCATCAACTGTCTGCACAGCTGTTACAGCAGCATCAAAAATACCTGTATGGCCAACCATGTCGCAGTTTGCAAAGTTGAGGATAATAACATCATACTTGCCGCTGTCAAGGCGGGAGAGCATTTCTTCTGTCACTTCACAGGCACTCATTTCAGGCTTAAGGTCGTATGTTGCAACTTTAGGTGAAGCAATAAGCGCTCTGTCTTCGCCTTCGCTTACAGCTTCAACACCGCCGTTAAAGAAGAATGTAACGTGAGCATATTTTTCAGTTTCAGCAATTCTGAGCTGAGTTTTGCCCATTTTTGCAAGATATTCACCAAGTGTGTTGTCGAGGCTCTGTGGTCTGAAAGCAATATCAACATTTGGCATTGTTGCATCATACTGTGTAAAGCATACATAGTTGAGCAGAAGATTTGGTTCTTTTCGTGCAAAGCCGTCAAAGTCTGTGTCAACAAGGCTTCTTGTTATTTCTCGTGCTCTGTCAGGACGGAAGTTAAAGAAAATTACGCTGTCGCCCTGTTTGATGTTGCTGTTTTCTGTAACAACAAATGGAACAGTGAATTCATCTGTAACTTCATTTTTGTAGTTGTCTTCAAGTTTTGCAGCAGCGTCAGGGCAAACTTCGCCTTCGCCGTATACAAGTGTTTTGTATGCTGTTTCAACTCTGTCCCAGCGTTTGTCACGGTCCATAATGTAGAATCTGCCGTGTACAGTACCGATTTTGCCAACGCCGATTTCAGACATTTCTTTATTAAGAGTGCGGAGAAATTCTGCACCGCTTGTTGGGCTTACATCACGGCCGTCCATAAACGGATGAACAAAAACATTGCTTACACCCATTCTTTTGCACAGTTCAATAACTGCACAGCAGTGTTCGATATGGCTGTGTACGCCGCCGTCGCTCATAAGGCCCATAATATGAACAGTTTTGTCTGTTTCTTTTGCTTTGGAGATTGCTTTTACCAAAGCTTCGTTTTCAAAAAAGTCACCGTCTTTGATGGATTTTGTGATTCTTGTAAGCTCCTGATAAACGATTCTGCCTGCACCCATATTTGTGTGGCCAACTTCGCTGTTGCCCATCTGACCGTCTGGCAGACCAACGGACAAACCGCTTGCGCCAAGGGTTACAGTCGGATATTTGGCAAAAATGTCATCAAGTCTTGGTGTTTTTGCTGTATAAATTGCGTTGCCTTCTGTTTTGTCGGTGAAAGCATAACCGTCCATAATACAAAGTACCAATGGTTTTTTCATCTGAATTACCTCTTATTTTGCACTTTCAACAATTGTGTTGAAATCTGCTGCTTTAAGGGAAGCACCGCCAATAAGACCGCCGTCAATGTTTGGCATGCTGAGCAGTTCTTTTGCGTTTGCAGCGTTCATACTGCCGCCGTACTGGATTGTAACCTTCTGTGCACACATTGGGCAGAAAAGTTCACCGAGCAATTCACGGATGTATGCACAAACTTCTTCAGCCTGCTGTGCAGTTGCTGTTTTGCCTGTACCGATAGCCCATACAGGTTCATAAGCGATGATTGTGTTGTGAAGCTGTGCTTTTGTGAAGTTTGCAAGGCCTGCAGTAATCTGTGTTTTGATAACATCTTTTGTGATGTCTTTTTCGCGTTCATCAAGGTTTTCACCAACACAGATAATTGGTGTGATTTCGTTTTCAAGACAAGCGAGAGCGCGTTTGTTTACAGTTTCGTCTGTTTCGCCGAAATACTGTCTTCTTTCGCTGTGACCGATAATTGCATATTTTACGCCAAAACTTTTGAGCATATCTGCACTGATTTCACCTGTGAAAGCACCGCTGGCTGCCCAGTGACAGTTCTGTGCGCCGATTTCAATAATGCTGTCTTTTGTTGATTCTACAGCAGTTGAGATATTTATTGCAGGAATGCAAAGCAGAACTTTGCAGTCGGCATCTTTGATTGTTGAAGCCATTTCAGCCATAAGTGCTTTTGTTTCTTCTGCGTTTTTGTTCATTTTCCAGTTGCCTGCAATAACAACCTGTCTTTTGGATTTATCCATCTTTATACTCCTAACCTTTGCCTGTATTAAGCAAATAATAGCGGCAGGGAATATGTTCCTATTTCTGCCGCTATCACTATTTTTATTGTAATGTCATATTGTAAATGACTGTGGTGACACAATTATTTGTCGTTGAGTGCTGCGATGCCAGGAAGTTCAAGACCTTCAAGGAATTCAAGGGAAGCACCGCCACCTGTGGAGATATGTGTCATTTTGTCAGCGTAGCCAAGCTGTTCAACTGCTGCAGCAGAGTCGCCGCCGCCGATGATGGAGATTGCGCCGCTTTCAGCAACTGCTTTTGCAACTGCTTTTGTACCAACTGCAAATGCGTCGAATTCAAATACGCCCATAGGACCATTCCATACAACTGTTTCAGCATTTTTGATTGCATCGCTGAAGAGTTCTACAGATTTTGGACCAATGTCGAGACCCTGCCATGCATCAGGAATAGCACAGGAGTCAACTGTCATATGTTCTGTATCTTCTTTGAATTCTTTGCCAACAACTGTGTCAACAGGGAGAAGCATTTTAACACCTTTAGCTTCTGCTTTTGCCATAAGTTCTTTTGCAAGTTCAACTTTGTCATCTTCGCAGATGGAATTGCCAACTGTCCAGCCTTTAGCTTTAAAGAATGTGTAAGCCATGCCGCCGCCGATTACAAGGCAGTCAACTTTGTCAATAAGGTTTTCGATAACACCGATTTTGTCGCTAACTTTAGCACCGCCAAGGATTGCAACAAATGGTCTTGCAGGATCGTTGAGAGCTTTGCCCATAACGTCGATTTCTTTCTGGATAAGGTAACCGCAAACTGCTGGGAGATAATCTGCAATACCTGCTGTGGAAGCATGTGCACGATGTGCTGTACCGAATGCGTCGTTTACATAGATTTCAGCAAAGTCAGCAAGAGCTTTTGCAAATTCAGGCGCATTTTTTTCTTCTTCTTTGTGGAAACGAAGGTTTTCCAAAAGCATAATGTCGCCGTCGTTCAAAGCTGCAGCTTTTGCTTTTGCATCTTCGCCGATAACGTCTGCTGCCATTGCAACAGGACAACCCATAAGTTCGCTGATTCTTTCAGCAACAGGAGCGAGAGAATATTTCATATTGAACTCACCCTTTGGTCTGCCCATGTGGCTGCAAAGAATAATTTTTGCGCCGTTTTCTTTGAGATATTTAACTGTTTTAAGTGCTTCACGGATACGTTTGTCATCTGTGATAACGCCATCGCTCATTGGAACGTTGAAGTCGCAGCGAACAATACATTTTTTGCCTCTAACTTCAATATCTTCTACTGTTTTTTTGCCTAAACCAGCCATAATAAAACTCCTTTTTACGATTAAAAATTTATATTAATTATTAATATACGGTTTAACATTTAATATTATATATAATTACTATTGCATTTTCAACACCATACAAGGATTTGCAACAATTTTGTAGATTAACAACATTTTTACAAAAGTGTTATTTATTTAACAATTAAAAGAGAGGGGTATCGGCAGTAACAAATCCCAATGTAAATTCATATACTTGAAGCAGAAAGAAGGGAGATTGTTATGGCAAAGATATTTGTTTATGATACACAACAGAATACCCTACAGACATATTACAGGGAAGAAAACGATTTTATGCCCTACAACACAAACGGAACAATGCGTGTGCGGGAGTTCCGTGGTTCGTCCAATTCCAGCGTTCTGTGGACAACAAGACAGGCAATGGAGGCGTGGAACCAGACAAGGGCATCTTACGGAAGTCCGATACCGTTTCGTTATGCGTTCAAACGGATATGGGAGGGCGGCCACGGACTTATGAGCCAGCACTATGCAGGTGTATCCTTTGACGTGGGTCAGGCGCTGAGTTCCTCACAGAGACGAAGAATATACAACGTGGCAAGGGATTCAGGCCTGTGGGGGTATGTGGAACCATTGTCCCTTACGCCGACATGGGTTCATTTTGACCGCCGTTACGGCAGACCTGCCTGTTCAACAGGTTACAGCACACTGCGGCTGGATTCCCGTGGGTGCTATGTACTTATTCTTCAGGATGCGCTTAACACACTGGGTTATGCAACAGCCGGACTTGACGGTCGTTTCGGACCTGCGACACATACGGCGGTACGCAATTTTCAGGGGGATTACGGGCTTACACGGGATGGTATAGTGGGCTGTTCAACCTGGGAAAAACTGTGCAGCCGTGTAAAAGGCGACGGCGCAAGTTCCACAACAGTTGACCCGTAAAAAAGACAGACACAGCAGTTATCTGCTGTGTCCGCTTTTGTTTTAAGAATGTTCAATTGCACTTACAGGGCACTGTTCCTGTGCCTTGAGTGCACACTGCATAATTTCACCGTCAACTTCGCCGCTGACAGCCTCTGCAACACCATCGCCGTTCATGGAAAAAACTTCACCGCAGACAGAAGGGCAAAGTCCGCAGCCGATGCAGTCATTGTTTACAAAAAATTTCATAATAGCCTCCGAAAATAAAAACGTTTGATTTTATTATGTGATGAGTATCGGAAATTATTCATATATAATTTTAAAGCTTAAAGAAAAAACAGGGTATTGTACTGTAAAAAAATAAAAAAACAGGATAAATTTTGACAATAGTTTAATATATGGGATAATAAAATATTGATATTTTTTGTGCTATATAATATAATTAAATCAAGAAAATAGGTTGCTGTATAGCAAAATATTGATGTGAGGTATTATAAATGGCTCTTAATTTGCAAGACTGGTGTTATTGCAGATTTCCTGTTGATGAAAAAGGTGAAAAAACAATAAACTGTGAACACCCGGGCATAAATATTTTTCTTGTTTCCTCTGCAAGATGTATCCTGCACTGGAATGACAAAAGCATTACGGTAAACACAGGTGAAATTGTATATGCCACAGGAGAAGCAAGCATAGACATCGATACAGACGGTCACGTGATAGGTATGAACATTGATGGTATCATTGCGCAGAAATTCTGCAAAGAATATTCAGGTGCATTTGTTACCAGTGGTGTTTTTGCGCCGTTTTTGCCTCAGCAGATTATGCAGATAGTAACAAACTATGACGCAATGAGCGAAAGCTATCTCTGCAACACAGCCTTCGAAATTATAAATACCCTCAACAGTACCGACAAAAAAAGTGTGGTTGCCTCCAAACTTGTTGCACAGGCGGTATCACTTATCAAACAAAATTACTCCCGTGTTTACGGGGTGGAAGAACTTGCCGAAAACCTGAATGTATCAAAAAGTCATCTTGTGCGTGAATTTGATAAATACACAGGTATCACTCCGGGCAAATATCTTTCCAATGTAAGAATCGAAGCGGTAAAACAGATGCTGGTGGAAACCAATATGTCACTTAATGCCATTGCACTGCGTACAGGTTTTTCAGGCGATAACTATCTTTGCAAAGCTTTTAAAAAGGCAACAGGAGAAACCCCAATGGCATACAAGACCAAGATACTCAACAGCCAGTATCTGCCAAATCAGATGAGCCTCAAAGTTGACCCTGAACTCTACTACTAAATGTGATAAATATAACTACAGCAGGAATAGCAAAATATTCCTGCTGTTTTGTTTTATATTTTTGTCAGCTCAGTACCGGGGAAATAGTGCATAAGAATTTCATCAAATTTTTTGCCCTGCTGTGAAAGCTGGTTTGCACCAAACTGGCTTAAACCTACCCCGTGTCCGTACCCTTTGGTTGCAACGGAAAACTGCCCGTCTTCATAGAACACCATAAAACAGGAGGAACTGAGTTCAAAATATTTGCGGAAATCTCTGCCGTTTATCTTTACATCTGCAACTTCAACAGCGGTCACATAACCAGATTCGTTATAGATGATATCCCCAAACCATTCTTCTGGTTTTTCGCAGTTCAGTTCAAAACCTGTGAAGGCAGTCATAAAACGGTCATACATTTCACTGACGGTAAAGGTTTTGATTTTAAGATAATCGTCACTCAGCACATCGTCAGGGCTTTCCACAATGGTGAGATAATCAAGTTTTTGTCCCCATTCGTTTTCACTGGTCTGTGTTTTACCGCAGGAGACAGCGTAATAAGGAGTAAGTGCAATCTTTCCGTTATGTTCAAGCACAACATTCTGCACCTCGTTTGCACAGCGGAGAAACTTCTGATAATTGTCATTGAAACTCATTCCCCAGTATTCCTGCAGTCGTTCCTTTGAAGCGTATTTCTGCATATATCTTTCGTCAAAACTCAGATTCATATCGTCGTCGGGAACCCCGTTTTCTTTGCAGTAAAGATAATAGCTGTGGCAGGCGATCATCTGAGCTTTTATGGCTTCCATTTCGTATGTTACAGGAACCTCACAGGCAGCGCTTCCCACAAGAAAAGAGATAAGGTCCATCTCTTCAAGTTCTTTTGTTTCAAGGTTATAAAGGAAGTAACTGTCGGTAGGCGTGTTTTTGATTTCATCTGAATTTTCGTATATATTATTGTTTTCCGAAAGGCCTGTCTCATCGGACGGAATGGAAATCTGCGGCAAAACAGGCAGAGTACCGTCTGAAATATGACAGTACGCTGTCGGAACAAAAATATTTATGGCAAGCAGTACGGCAAAGACATATATATAGTTTTTCATAACATCCTCCACAATTTGTTGTGTACAAATTTTTAACATTTCAAAGGTTTTATTGCCTTTTTATATACTTTGGTATACAATACATACTATGAATTTAAACTACGGAATATGATTATATATTGAAGGATTTATATATGGCTGTTTTTCTGACTATTCTGCTCAGCGGTCTTTCGCTGGGAATTCTTGCAGGCAGAGTTTATGAGATTTTAAATCTCACCGACGCCGCAACAGGGTTTTTCTATTATAAAGGGATAGTATTCAACCCTTATATACTTGGACTCTTTGTGCTGATAACACTGTGCTGCGGTATTATTATTTTCGGTGATAAAAAGGATGACACACCATTTTTTTCACACAGCTCAAGAATAATTGCAGTGGCAGCGGGCGTTATGTTTGTTGTCTTCGGGGTAATGTCCCGTGGTGCGGGGATAAGTTTTGCATTCAGCATTGCAGGCGGTGTTGCACTTGTACTCCTTGGTATATTTGAACTTCACCACGAAGGTGGAATTGCTGATATACTTGTTTCGGTTCTGATTGTGATTTTTATCATAGGCATGTGCCTGGATGTTATTATCTTTGATGTATATACAATTCATCATATACAGTTCACAAAAGATGCACTGAGTTTTGTATGTGCAGCCCTGTTCTTTATGTCAATGATGAAAAACATCTTTGCCCCAGCGTACAGGTCACGTATGTTCCTTTATATAACAGGCATGCTAGCGGCAGTTATGTGTGGCATAATGAATATAGCCGATATAATCTGTATGGCACTTACGGATTATATTCTGCTGCCGGATTTGTTCTTCCATGCAGGGTTTGCATTTCTTGGCTTTTTTGCTTTTGACAATGCCATTTCTGCACTTCCTTCCAAAAAACAGGAGGAAACAGAAGAAACTGAAACAGAAGCCTGTGAAGATGTAAAAGAGTACAAAAAAGCACAGTCTTCTCCAGCAGAGGAAAGTGTAAACATTGACGCCCATCAGGTTGTGGAAACTACACCTATGGAAACAGCAGCCAAAGCTGTAAGGGAGTCAAAGGAATTTGACCTGTCACAGAACAAAGAATTTACCCGGTTTTTTGCACATATTGACGAGAAAACTCAGCCGGAAGAAAAATCTGGCCCAAAAGTTTCCAGACGCACCTTCAAAGCAGATAAAAAAGGCAGTGAAAAGGTAGTCTACAAAAAACCAAAATAATAAACTTAAACAACATCCCACCACAAAAATAACGGTGGGATGTTTTTGTATGTTTTTGATTTTTTTTGAAAGTTTCTGATACTGCAGGGATAAATTATGAATGAACTTTATTACAGGAATTCCTTTTTTTTAATTACTAATGGAATTCGATAATAAAATGTTATAGACAAGTTAAATTATATATATTGTACATTTCTGGTAAAAGTTATATAATGTATCTAAGAAAGTCTGCATAAAAGGCATAATTGTGCCTTTTTGAGACACAAATCTAATAAAACAGGAGGCAGAAAAACAATGAGAGAAATTAATGCACAGGATATCACTGCTGTTGTTAAAAAGCTCTGTATGGAAGCTAACTACTTCCTTCCGGAAGATATCCAGGACAAAATCTGCAAGGCTTGCGAAAGCGAACCATGGCCACTTGCAAAAAGCATTTTGGGCGTAATCAAAGAAAACTATGAAATCTCTCTCGACAATGCAGTGCCAATCTGTCAGGATACTGGCATGGCATGTGTGTTCCTTGACATTGGTCAGGAAGTTCATGTAAACGGCAACATCGAAGATGCTGTAAACGAGGGTGTGAGACAGGGCTATGTAGAAGGTTGTCTCAGAAAATCAGTGGTTAAAGATCCACTTGACCGTGTTAACACAAAAGACAACACACCTGCTATGATTTATTACAATATCGTTCCTGGTGACACATTTGACATTATGGTTGCACCAAAAGGCTTCGGCAGTGAAAATATGAGCCAGATTAAAATGCTCAAACCATCCGATGGTCTTCAGGGTGTTAAAGACTTTGTTATCAAATGTGTTGAAGATGCAGGTCCAAACCCATGTCCACCAATCGTTGTTGGTGTAGGTATCGGCGGTACATTCGACAAAGCTGCATACCTTGCTAAAAAAGCTCTTATGAGAAGCACAGATGAAAGAAACCCAGACCCATTCTATGCTGATCTTGAAAAAGAACTTCTTGAAAAAATCAACAAACTTGGTCTTGGCCCACAGGGTGTTGGCGGTCAGACAACAGCATTGTGTGTAAACATTGAAAAACTTCCTACACATATTGCAGGTCTGCCAGTAGCAGTTAACATCAACTGTCACGTAACACGCCACAAACACGCAAGCTTATAAGGAGGAGACGGACTATGGTAAAACACATTACAACTCCACTTACTTACGAAAAAGTAAAAGACCTTAAATGCGGTGACAACGTTTTGATTTCCGGTGTTATCTACACATCCCGTGACGCAGCTCACAAACGTCTTGTAGAAGCACACGAAAGAGGAGAAGAACTCCCATACGATGTAAAAGACACAATCGTTTACTACGTAGGTCCTGCACCTGCTCAGCCAGGTCAGGTTATCGGTTCTGCAGGTCCAACAACTTCCTACAGAATGGATGCTTACTCCCCAACAATGATCCGTCTTGGTCAGCGTGGTATGCTTGGCAAAGGCAAACGCAGCCCTGAAGTTATTGAAGCTATGAAAGAAATTGGCGCAGTATACTTTGGTGCTATCGGCGGTGCAGGTGCACTTCTCAGCAAATGCATTAAAAAAGCAGAAGTAATTGCTTATGATGACCTTGGTGCA
>JAZOTI010000169.1:0-3205 GCA_045657565.1 Oscillospiraceae bacterium
TGTTGCATCAGGACGAACGTTGAAGCCGATGATGATAGCGTTGGAAGCGGAAGCAAGCATAACGTCAGATTTGCTTACAGCACCAACTGCTGCGTGGATAACTTTAACACGAACTTCGTCGTTGGAGAGTTTTTCAAGAGACTGTTTAACAGCTTCTGCAGAACCCTGAACGTCAGCTTTAACGATGATTGGAAGTTCTTTCATTTCACCCTGAGCAATCTGGCTGAAGAGGTTATCAAGTGTAACTTTCTGGTAGCTGGAGAATCTTTCTTCCTTGATTGCCTGCATACGTTTTTCAGCAAGTTCTCTTGCAAGTTTTTCGTCTTCAACTGCGTCGAAAAGGTCACCTGCGGATGGAACTTCTGTAAGACCTGTGATTTCAACAGGTGTGGATGGACCTGCAACTTCGATTCTTTCGCCTTTGTCGTTCTGCATTACACGTACACGGCCAACTGCTGTACCTGCAATAAGAACATCGCCTTTGTGGAGTGTACCGTTCTGAACAAGGATTGTTGCAACAGGACCAAGACCTTTGTCAAGTCTTGCTTCGATAACAGCACCTTTTGCACGGCGGTTAGGGTTAGCTTTGTATTCGTTAACTTCACTTGTGAGGTTAATCATTTCGAGAAGGTCTTCGATACCCATGCCCATTTTTGCAGAAACAGGAACACAGATTGTTTCGCCGCCCCATTCTTCAGGAACAAGACCATGTTCTGTGAGTTCCTGTTTTACTCTTTCAGGGTTAGCTGTAGGTTTGTCGATTTTGTTGATAGCAACAATGATTGGAATGTTTGCTGCTTTTGCATGGTTGATGGATTCAATTGTCTGAGGCATGATACCGTCGTCTGCTGCAACAACAAGGATTGCAATGTCGGTTACCATAGCACCACGCTGACGCATTGATGTAAATGCTTCGTGGCCAGGAGTATCGAGGAATGTGATTTTTTCGCCGCCTGCGATTACCTGGTATGCACCGATGTGCTGTGTGATACCGCCAGCTTCGCCGGAAGTAACGTTTGTTTTTCTGATAGCGTCAAGAAGTGAAGTTTTACCGTGGTCAACGTGACCCATTACAACTACAACAGGAGGACGTTTTTCTGTGTTTTCTTCTGTATCTTCAACTTCTTCAAAGAGTCTTTCTTCGATTGTAACAATAACTTCTTTTTCTACTTTTGCGCCAAGTTCTTCAGCAATAATGGAAGCTGTGTCAAAGTCAACAACCTGGCTGATGGAAGCCATAACACCAAGCATCATGAGACGTTTGATAACTTCACTTGCTGTAACTTTAAGTCTTGTTGCAAGTTCGCCAACTGTGATTTCGTCAGGAATCTGAACTTTAAGCTGTGCTTTTCTTGCTTTTTCAAGATGCATACGTTCAAGACGTTCTGCTTCTGTTTCCTGTTTTTTCTTTGCAAATGGGTTCTGTTTCTGGTTTTTGCCGTTTTTGTTGAATTTCTGTTTACCGCCGCCCATATTTGCATTTTTGCGGTTGCCGCCGCCAAAGCCTTTTGAACCTGCAAGTTCATCGTATCTTTCGTTGAACTTGTCAAGGTTTACATTGTTCTGACGTGTGTCAACAGTAACAGTAACATATTCCTGTTTAACTGCAGGTGCCTGTTTTTCCTGTTTGTTCTTTGGCTGTTTTGTTTCAACGATAGAACCATCTGCACGTTTGAGAGGTTCGTTGTTTTTAGGCTGCTGTGCAGGTTTTGTTTCCTGCTTTGGCTGCTGTTTTGGCTGCTGAACAGGTTTTTTGTCAGCTTTAGGCTGCTGTGCAGGTTTTGCTTCCTGTTTTGGCTGTGGTTTTGTTTCCTGTTTTGGTGCAGGTTTCTTGTCAGCCTTAGGTGCTTTTTCAGCCTGTGGTTTTTCTGCTTTAGGTGCTTTTTTAACTTCTTCCTTTACAGCAGGTTTTTCTTCTTTTTTGCTAAGGTAGTTTGCAAAGTCATCTGTTTTTGCCATTTTTGTGTAATGTTCAAAAGCAATGTTGCACTGTGTTTCTGAAAGCACTGTACCTTTTTTGATTTCTGTACCGAACATTTCAGTAAGTTCTGCCAAAGTTGTTTTGGCATTTAAGTTAAAATCTTCAATAAGATTGCTTACTTTATATTTAATTACCATCAATTACTCTCCTTTTTCGCTTTTTATGGCGTTGCTGCAGAGGATAGCCATATTTTCATCCACCACTGCAAACACCCCTGTAAGCTTGTTTGTTACCTGTGAAACTTCAAATTGTGTAAGAGAGATAACCTGTACCTCTATTATGCCCTGACAGAACTGATTAACACGCTTGAGTGTTTTTTCGCTTGTGTCGGAAGTAACACATACAAGCTTTGCGGTTTTATCAGTTACTGCCTGTTTTACAGGGTCAAAACCGTATATAAGTTTTCCCGATTTTTTTGCAAGGGATAAAGCGAACATCATTTTATTCATCTGCTTTTATCTCCTGCAAAAGTCTTTCGTAAATTTCGTCGGAAATCTGACATTCGAAGGATCTTTCAAGACGTTTTGCCTTGATTGCCATTTTGAGACATTCTTCGTTGTGGCATATATATGCGCCTCGACCGTTCTTTTTGCCTGTCAGGTCCACTGAGATTTCGCCTTCGGCACTTCTTACAACACGAATAAGTTCCTTCTTGTCTTTTGATGTGCCGCAGCCGACACATTTTCTCTGAGGAATTTTTCTTACTGCCATATTGTAAATCCCCGTTTCAATTATTCACCGAAATATCCGCTCTGTGGGTGGATATCGATGTTGAAGCCTGTAAGGCGTGCTGCAAGGCGTGCATTCTGGCCTTTGTTGCCGATTGCAAGGGAAAGCTGTTCGTCAGGAACACAAACTTTGCAGGATTTTGGGTTTTCAGAAAGGATTTCAACACTGGAAACACTTGATGGTGAAAGTGCTGCTGAGATGAATTCTGCAGGATCTTCACTGTATTTTACAATGTCGATTTTTTCGCCGCCGAGACCAGCGATGATATTATCAATTCTTGCGCGTTTTGCACCGATGCAAGCACCGATTGCATCAACGTTTTCGTCTTTTGACCAAACAGCGATTTTTGTTCTTGCGCCTGCTTCACGGCTGATAGCTTTGATTTCTACCGTGCCGTCAAAGATTTCAGGAACTTCCAGTTCAAACATTCTTTTTACAAAGCCTGGATGTGTACGGCTGAGCATGATTTTTGGACCTCTTTCGCCGGAGAGAACA
>JAZOTI010000170.1:0-7922 GCA_045657565.1 Oscillospiraceae bacterium
AAAGAAAAATTCTGGGCAGAAGTTGAAGAAGGCAAAGTTTACAACGGCGTTGTAAAGAGCCTGACACGCTACGGTGCATTTGTTGACCTTGGCGGTGTTGACGGTCTTGTTCACCTGTCAGAACTCACTTGGGAAAAAATCAAACACCCAGCTGAAGTTCTTACAGTAGGTCAGGAAATCGAAGTATTCGTAAAATCTTTGGACAGAGAAGCTGGCAAAGTTAGCCTCGGTCACAAAAAAGAAGAAGACAACCCATGGGCAAAATTCGAAACAGAATACCCAATCGGCACAATCTTCACAGCTAAAGTTGTTTCCATTACAAAATTCGGCGCATTTGTTAAAATCCTTCCAGGCGTAGACGGTCTTGTTCACATCTCCGAAATCGCATGGGAAAGAGTTGAAGATCCTAACACAGTTCTCAAAGTTGGTCAGGAAGTTGAAGTTAAACTCATCGGCGTTGACCTCGAAGCAAAACGTGTAAGCCTCTCCATCAAACAGACAAAAGAAGCTCCAGTTAAAGAAGCTGAAGTTGCTGAAGAAGCTACAGAAGAAGCAGCTGAATAATTTAAAAGCTGAAAATACACCCTTGTCCAACGGACAGGGGTGTTTTTTGCAGAAATATATTAAGAGGTAAATTCTATGTATGTTGTAAAATATGCACGACGCGGCACAGAAGATTACGACCAGACACTCAAAATCCGCAACGAGGCAATTTTTGCTCCAAACGGCAGCGATATTGCGGACATGGATTTGTCCTGTGAAGCACAGCAGATTGTTATCGGTGCATTTGAAACAAACTCCATCTACAACAACCTTATCATCGGTACGGCAGTTCTTGGATGGGTGGAAGAAAACGTTTTCAAGGTGGAATATGTATGTGCAGATACTGTTCTGCGCAATAAGGGCATAGGCACTTCACTTATGCGCTGTATGGAAAAACTTGCAGCGGACAGAGGCGCAAAAAAACTTTGCCTCGATGCACCTGTGGATACAATAGACTTTTTCCAGCGTTTTGGTTACATGCAGAAAGGCGAAATGTTTGCCAAAGCACCTTACACAAAACCTTGTGTAACTATGGTAAAACCTGTTTTCAGCTTTCCTAAGTCCGAAAAAACCGAAGGCTGTTCCTGCGGTCACGACCATCATCACGGTCACAATCACACCCATCACCACCATCATGAACATCACCACCATCACGGCGAAAACTGTTCCTGTGGTGATAAAGAATAAAACTTTATAAAAGCAAAATAAAAATGTCATTCCGGAAACCGGAATGACATTTTGTTTTTTTATTGAATTTTAGCCTTCGCTGCTTGCAGTATCCTGTTCAAAGCCTGTGATGTTCAGTGTGCTGAGCATGCTGCTGTCAAAAATACCTACATAGCTTTTGCCGCAGTTTACTTCAATAGGGTTGCCATCAAGGTCGGTGATTTCAAGTGGGTTTTCAGGTGCACCCTTTTTCCACAGCACAGGGATGTACTTGCCGTTGTAGAAATAGTATCCGTCACCCTGGGAAAGGTCAAAGCTTGTACAGAGGCCGTCTTCGTAAAGGCTTACGATTGTGTGGAGCAGAAAAACGTTGTCAAAGCTTATCTGTGTGCCTGTTGCAGCATCTATGTGTGCAACACCATAGTTGTCTTTGTAATACTTGCCGTCTTCCGCATTGTAATGGAAAGCAACGTTTGTATAGTCGGAATATACAAGTTCAATGTCTGCAGCATCTTCGCCGTTATCAAGGGTAACAGGTCCTTTGTTGTAGTCGGCAAAATTGAATGCAGGATAAAGGTTGCCGTTTGTGTTGAGGCCTGTTGCGGCAATGCCGTCACGGATAAGGTTGGACTTTGTGAACCAGCAGTGTTCGTGAGCGTATGTTTTTTCTCTTTCCTTGTCAAAGTCAAAGCTTGTAACACCAAGGTAAAGTCCGTCGATATCCTGATAGTTATATGCATTGAGCATATTGCTTGCATAGATGCTTGTACCGATATGAACATAGATTGCGTTCAGAGGAAGCACAAACTGTACAAACTGGTCACGTGCGCTTCTTACAGGACCAACATATTCAACATTGTCAAGGTCGGAGAAAACTGCCATAAGACGTGTTATGCCGCCTTCAGTAACCATTTCGTAGATAATGTCAGCCTTGCTGATACCATACTGTGGCTGTGCAAATTTGGAGTTATCCACCATAATTGCAACAGGTCTTTCTGTGGAGTCGGTGTCTTTCAGCGCTTCGCCTGTGATATAGTTGTATTCGCGTTTTTTAACAGGAATATTGCTTTCGCCTTCAGTGCTGTTTGGGTCAGCTGTGCTGCAGGCAGTCATGGAGAATGCGAGGGTAATTGCTAAAATTAAAGCTGTAATCTTTTTGATAATAAACACTCCCTTATAAATTATTCTTTGCCGAGGAAGAGTGCAAGCGCAAAGCCTGCAACGAAAGTAACTGCAGAAACAATGAATGCAGTTACAGGAATAGCACCTGTGTAGGAGCCGTAGGCAATAGGATCAAGGAAAATGCCCACAAGTGAGCCGCCGATAAGGCCTAAAATAATGTAATATGTTTCTGTATGGTATTTAGCCATAAGAAATTCAATAGCTCTGGAAATAAGGATTGCACCTACAATCATACCGATGCCCAAAGGTGCACAGAACTTGAAAATCTGCACTGCGATGGAGAAATCGAAAGTGAGAAGAAAATCCTTTACCATTGCCACATAGCCGATAACTGTGTTGTAAAGGCCCATAAGTACCAGCATAAAGCTGCCGCTGATGCCCGGTACAATCATAGCTGCACAGGCAATTGCGCCGCCTAAAAATGCTTTCACCATAAGACCAAAGGAAACATCGCTGGAAACAGCTGTGGCGCTTTCAGGTGTTTTGAGGGTGGAAAGGAAGATAACAAGAGCAACAGCAAGAACTGTGTACACAAAATATCCGCCTTTGCTTTTGCCAACAGGCATTTTGCTGTTGGCCATGCCCCAGATAAGAGGGATACTGCCTGCAACAAGGCCTGCAAAGAAACCGCAGGTTGGCAGGGAATAGTTGGTAAGTGTGTAGTCAATCAGTACGGAGAATGCCAGTACACCTACACCAGCACCTGCAAGCAGTGGGAGAAGGAACATAATGTGTTTTTTTATGTCCTTTGTGAAATGGTTGATAGCTTCAATCATCTGGTCAAAGATACGCAGAACAACTGCAATTGTGCCACCGCTTACGCCCGGAATAACATTTGCAACGCCTATGATGATACCTTTGAGGAAAAGTTTTATATAATTCATTTTTACTTATAACCTCACTGTATGTATTTATACATTTATAATGGTTTTTATCTAATCTATTATAGCATAAAAACAGATATGCACAAGTGAATAATAAGTAAATATCCTGATAATAATGGAATAATTTGTGAAATATATGATGTAAAATCCCAATACAATTATAATACGGGGTTATTGTTATCTATATTTTACACATTTGTAAATTTTATATTAATCGCTTTACAAAAGCTGTTTTAAAGAGTAATATATAAAATAAGATTTTATGCCCTGCAGCTACATATTGTGGTAACAGGCAAAATTTTACAAAACCGGAGATTTTTATATGAAAAAGTTTTTATCATTAATGATGGCTCTTGTTGTTTCAATGATGATGTTCACAGCATGCGGCGGCGATGCACCTGCAAGCGGTGAAGTTCAGGCATCAGCAGAACCAACACCTACACCAAGACTCTATTTCCCAAATCCATTCACAGGCGAAGAAAAAACAGTTGACTATCCAGATGGTCAGCGTGCTGTTGCTGTTATGATCAACAACATTTCCGCTTGCCGCCCACAGAGAGGCCTTTCCGAAGCTTCTATCCTTTTCGAAAGCAAGGTAGAAGGCGGTATCACTCGTTTTATGGGTATTTTTGAAGACTACACAACTTTGCCTGACGTAGGTCCTGTACGTTCCGGCCGTGACCAGTTTCTCAGATGGGCAATGCCATGGAATGCACTTTATGTTCACATCGGCCGCAGCGGTATTACACAGACATATATAGACACATTCGACTATAATGACCGTGACCTTGACGGCAACTACACAAACATTGTATACCGTGACCAGAACCGTCTTAACCTTGGTTACCAGAAAGAACACACAGCTTATACAAATGCTGAAATTCTCGGTGAAGCAATCAGCAACAAGGAATATGATATGAACCATACATACACAAGCCCTGTGTTCAACTTTGTTCCTTACGACCTTGACGATGACGGCTTTGCAGATCTCGAAGGCGAAAAAGCTGATACTGTTACAGTTGTTCATTCCGAAACTTACCGCACATACTTTGACTTTGATGCTGACAGCCATAAATACATGATGAGCCAGTACAACGGTACAAAACGTGTGAGAGAAAACACAATCGACGAAAACAACGGTCAGCAGATAGGCTTTGAAAACGTATTTATCGCATTTGCAGATATCTACAAATATCCTTACCCAGGCGGAAACCTTGATGCAAACGGCAACGATAAAGGCGACCCTAACTACCAGTGTGTTGACATGGAATACGGTGGGGTAGGCTACTACTTTACAAACGGTGAAGTAGAAAAAATCCGTTGGTTCAAAGGCGGCGCACCTGATGTTCTCAGATTTACTGACTGGGATGAAAATCCATTGGAAATCAGCTGCGGCAAAAGCTACATCGGCTTTGTAGACCTTGACGAATACGAAAGATTCGGCTACGCAGCAGATGAAGAAGAAATTGTTGAAGAAGAAATCGACAGCAATGTAACAGAAACTGAAAACGAAACAGATTTCTAATTGAATTTAAAACGGCTGTATCATTTGATACAGCCGTTTTTATATGCAAAAATATTGTATTCAGTTGTTTTGCCTGTTGAACAAATACGTTTAACCCCGTATTATTCTGCAAATTTTTCAGGCAGATTGTCATACCCCATGTTTTTAAGGGCATCGGCAATTGTCTGTCTGCCCTGCAGTACCAGCAGTTTTGAGGTGCCGTGGGCAACCACACGACCGTTTTCGTCCTTCACAACCGCTTCGCAAAGGCACACACTTCTGCCTTCCTTGATTGCGGTAGCGTGAACAGTCAGTGTGCCTTCCTTTGCCATTGCAAGGTTGGTCACAGACACATCAAGGGTGGTAAACCCTGCGTCCTCCGGCTGATGATAGTATGCCGCCCAGTATGTTGCGGTGTCAATAAGGGATGCATTTACCCCGCCGTGCACCGACCCAAAAGGATTGTAGTGCTTGTTTTTGTCTATATCAAGCTCCACCTTTGCATACCCCGGGCTTATATCCACAAGTTTTATGCCTACAAGGGAAAAATAAGGGCTTTCGTTTGCAAGGGCCATAAGGCTTTTTATATGTTCAGGATTGACTTTCTTTTTATCCATAGCCGTTCTCCGTAAATGTTTTTACATATTCTAACATAAATACAGTACATTGTCCATTTGGACAAAGCCTGATGCTATGGATATGCGCACAAAACAAAAAACAGTCTGCCGTTAAAGACAGACTGTTTATAGTCAGATTATTTTTCGATTGCATCTTCCGCAGTTTTGATAATGTTAAAGAAACCTGTGGAATGCTGTGGATATTCCTGTGCAATGCTTTCGCTTGTCATTTCAAAGCACTGGTTGTTTTTAACCACAGCTTTTTCGTTTACAAGTTCGTTGATGTCTGCGCAGGTTTTAATCTGTGCCGCAGTTGTGTAGCCTTCAAAAGTGTTTGGTTTTACATTGAAAAGGCTCTGTGTGTTGTTTTTGTTGCTGGAATAGATAATGCGGAACACTTTATAGATGGAAAGTGCAAGATAATCACTTACTTTTGTTGTCAATTCCTTATTGCCACTTTGTGCCAGTTTGTCGTATAATATATTAAGACTGGAAAAAATAAGGCGTTTGTTCATTGTAGGCAGTATGCTTCCTTTGAACTTTGAGTCCTTGCTGGAAATGTCACCCGGCAAATCTTCAACGGAAAGCATTGTGCCTGCTCTGTCAGCACTGCGTCCAAGAATATAATCGCTGGAAACGTTGTAATAATCGCAAAGACGGATTAAAAAATCCAGACCGCATTCACGGAGGCCTTTTTCATAATGGCTTAACAAAGCCTGGCTTATACCTAAGTCCATAGCTGCCTGTTTCTGGGTTATTCCTCTTTCTTTACGCAATAAAGTTATAACACGACTGAAGTTGTTCATTACATTTCCGCTTTCCTGATTTTTACTGTTTGTAAATTATATAATAAAAAAAACACCTTGTAAATAGCAAAATAGTGCAATTTATAACAAAATAGTGGAGGAAAAAACAAAATGCTCACATACAAATTACACCTCATCCGCCATGGTCTCACAGCAGGTAATATTGAAAGCCGTTATGTAGGCGGCGGCACCGACGAATCCCTTTGCGAACTTGGTATTCAGGGAATTGAATTCCTCAGAGACAACTACAAATATCCTGCAGTTGAAAAAATCTACACAAGCCCTATGAAACGTGCGGTGGAAACCTGCGAACTTATCTACCCTGACCGTGACTACACAGCAGTGGATAATCTCACAGAATGTAATTTCGGCGAATTTGAAAACAAAACTTTCTCCGAGCTCAGCCAGAATGCCCGATTTGCACACTGGATTGGCCATCAGAACGAATTTGTGCCTGAAGGCGGCGAAAGCAACACAGATTTTGCACAGAGATGTGCAAACGGTCTCAACGAAGTTTTTATGGATATGATGAAAAACAATATCCACGAAGCTGCCCTCATCTGCCACGGCGGTGTAATGGCTTTGCTGCTTGGTATGTATGCTTATCCACAGAAACCTTTCCACGAATGGACAAGTGACTCCGGCTGTGGTTTCACAGTTGCAACCAATACACAGTTCTGGACAAGAGACAATATTATGGAAGCTGTTGACATTCTTCCAATCGGCTGGGGCGAAGTTATCCGCCAGGCTGCAGAACATAATGTAAAATAAATACAATACCACAATATAAACAAATATCCACCGTACCCTCAGGGCGCGGTGGATATGTTTTTGTTTTGATTTTCAACCGGTTGATTTTATAAGTTAGGGTTATCTGCCTTTTTGCGCATCAAAAAACTTTGGTGAAAATTTTACAACAAGGCAGGCGCATATTGTGGTGATAATCATTTCCGGCAGCATGTAACTGCCGTTATAGATAAAGCTGTATTCCCACACGGAAAGTCCTGCGGCCCATTCGTAGTAACTCTGATAGCTGCCCCACAGAATTGCCCCCGAAAGGAAACTGCAGATAAAACGCAGCACACACACAGCGGCACTGCCCAAAGCAACACCGGCAAAACGGTTTTTAAATGGTTTTGCAAAAACACAGGCAAGGCCAAGGCACATAAAAGCCAGCAGATAGTCAAGCAGCACCATAGTCACAAGGGCAGAAAGTGTGCCGGAAGGCGGTGCATAAAAGCCTGTGATCAGCTGGAGTGTACCGTTGATAAATCCTGTAAAAAGTCCCCATTTCACCCCGTGACGGAAAGAAACAAGGATAAACGGCAGCATGGAAACAAGTGTCACACTGCCGCCGTAAGGCATTGTGAAAATTTTAATCTGTGCAAGGACAGTGCCCACAGCAATCATCAGGGCACATTCCACCATTGCACGGGTGTTTGTTCTTTTTGACATAACAAATCTCCTTTGAAAAATTGTTGCCATAAAAACAAAACTCCGCACATAAAAACTTCTGCAGAAAGCTTTATGTGTCGGAGGAATTTTTTAAAATAAAAAAACTCACAGCAAGGCATCTGCGCCATTGACCGTGAGGAAATTTTTACCTGTATAAAACTCCCTCCGTCGGCATTATCCGAATCAGGTTGTAGGGTATAATCTCAGCCTTGAAAAATGTGTGTCGACAGTACATTTTTCAGGGGGCACCCCTGTTTTTATGTCG
>JAZOTI010000171.1:0-4178 GCA_045657565.1 Oscillospiraceae bacterium
ATCTGTTTTATGATGATGTTCATGGCCATGTTTGGATGTTTCAATATGGTCAGAGCAGGGGGATATGCTTTTTTTGCGGTTGCAGTGGCTGCCGCTGTGTTTGCAGTAATTGACCTGAAAAACAATAAAGAAAAACTGTCAAAAATGCTTACACCGGGTTTTATATTCTTTTTCATAGCAAGTGTCTTTGTTATTGTGCTGTTCAGCATCAAACAGCCTATGTACATTGTATGGGACGAATTCAGTTTCTGGGGTACATCGGTAAAGCTTATCAAGCTTAACGGCGAGATGTACACAACCATTCCATTTGGCTGGGCAGCGTCACCTACACAGAAGCCTTCCCTTGTTATGAACGGTTACCTGTATGAATTCTTTGGCAACTATCAGGAATGGCGTGCAATTGCAGGTATGGACGTGCTTATTTTCAGCTGCATTGCTACACTCAGTGCACTTTTTGAAAAGAAAAACTGGCATAAAGCTGTGCCGTTTATCGCAGTAGGTTTTCTTACACCTTTTGCTTTTGCTCTCTACAACACCATTTACAGCCCGTCATATATCTATATGTCTGTTATGGCCGATGTTCCTATGGGTATGTTTTTCGGGGCAGTTTTTGCCCTTTATTTCGCTCTCAGGAACAAAGAGGAAAACTTCTGGGCAATCTGTCTTGCAGTTGCAGCATTGAGCTATGTTAAAGATACAGCACTGCCTATTTCACTTATAGCAGCAACAATTATCTGTTTTGATATAATCTTTGCACAGAAGGAATGGAGTTTCCTCAGACTTAAAAAATGGCTTGGAAAAACAGTTTCTTGTCTGCTTGTGTTCAGTATGCCTGTAATCTTCTTTGTTGTATGGACGGTATACCTTGAAATGTTCCTCAACGTGACTGTTGTGGGCAATATGGGCGGCAGTGAACAGATGAGTATGGCCGGCATGCTTATCGAAGGTGTGAAACAGCTGTTAGGCATTGGTACAACAGAAAAATTTGCGCTGATTATGGGACAGATGGTTTCCAACTATTTCAATGTTTCCCTTACAGTGCTTGGCACAGGCCTCAGACTGACAATTATTATTCTTGGTTTTATCGGCATAGCATTTATCACAGCGGGAGACAAATACCATAAAATACGCTGCGTGTTGTACGCATTCCTGTCAACTGCAGGTTTTGTGGCTTACTATGTGTTTATCGGTTTCTGCTATGTATTTATTTTCAGCGGTGCCGAAGCAACAGGGCTTGCAAGCTATGAAAGATATATTTATCCTTATTATATCGGCTGGTTTATCGGTGCACTTGCACTTGTGGCATGGGCTGTTGCACAGAAAAAACAAAAGCTTTACGGTTTTGCACAGGCAGGCATTTATGCGGTTATACTGCTTATGGTGCTGCGTCTTTCCAATATTCTTATTGTTGGGTACACCTTTATTGACTTTGATGAAGGTTTCCTGTCAAACCGCAGGGAAGAACAGCGCAAGGCAGAAAGTATTGCGGAATATATCGGCGATGAACATGAACCTGTGTTCTTTATAGGACAGGGGGATGACGGCGGCAGATGGTACCGTTATCTCAATCAGATTGCACCGCTCAGTCTCGACCATTCTTTCGGCGGCGGTACACTTTGCCTGCCGGAAACAGAAATTCCTGATGATTCTCCATATTACATTATGATAACTCCGCAGGAACTTCTGAATTATATTGACGAAAAAGACTGTGGATATGTTTTTGTACAGCAGAGTGACAACTATCTTGTTGAAGGTTTCGGTCACCTGTTCAGTGATAATCTGGACAGCTGTGCAGGCACTGCAAGTGCTTTGTACAAAGTCAGCGGAGATACATTTGAACTTATGGGAGAGGTGAAATAAAATGAAAAAAAGCATTACACTTCTTCTTTATATTGTTTTTCTTGTAGGATATCTTGTTCACAGTACTGCACATTTTGCCTATGACAGAATAACAATGCCACCGCAGCAGAGCATCGGTCTTGAATATTTTGAAGTTATGGATATGAAACAGATTGACGAAAAAACATTTGTTTCCGTTTCAAATGACCCTTACTTTGCACTTACAGACGGGGATATGTTTAAAATCCACACAGTAAAATACACCCTTGCACAGCCTGTTGGCGGTGCAAAAGGTTTGTACTACACCACAGCAAAACAGCCAGCGTATTCCGGTAAAAATATGATTATTGCAAAGGATGACGGCAGTGGCACAGTGGAATACATTCTTCCAATGGGAGAAAACCGCAGAATCCGCCTTGATATCTGTGGTGAACTTGCACAGACAATTACAGTTGAAGAAATTGTTATAAACTATCGTCCTGCATTTATCGACTATTTTGGCATCACTGCAATGGGTCTTGTAAAATTTGCGGTGCTGCCTCCGTTTATCGCATCGATAATTCTGTTTATAAGGGATTTGTTCCTTCATTATGTAAAAAAACAGGATGCATAAAACTAAAGTAAAGAACTGTACTCATACCGAGTACAGTTCTTTTGTCGTATTTGTGATTATTGTGAGAAATAAAGGGTTTTGTCGGTGTATATGTTTGACATAAACGCAGATATATATTAAAATATAATATTGGATACATATATCGTTGTATATGCAATATAAGCTGAAAATACAGCCTGCAGGGGGAATTCCTGCAGGGATAAAGGAGATATAAATGGCTTTATTTGATAAACTTTTTGGCAGTTATCAGTCAAAAGAGCTCAAAAAAATTGAACCTATAAAGGATGCTGTTCTGGCACTTGAATCCAAGTACAGAGCAATGTCCGACGCAGAACTTAAAAAACAGACAAATCTGCTTAAAGGACGCCTTGCAAACGGTGAAACTCTGGATGACATTCTTCCTGATGCTTTTGCGGTTTGCCGTGAGGGTGCAACCCGTGTGCTGGGTATGACACATTACCCTGTGCAGATTATCGGTGGTATCGCTCTGCACCGTTCCAACATTGCTGAAATGAAAACAGGTGAAGGTAAAACTCTTGTTGCTACTCTCCCTGTTTACCTCAATGCGCTTACAGGCAAAGGTGTTCACGTTATTACAGTCAACGACTATCTTGCACGACGCGACAGCCAGTGGATGGGCAAACTTTACACATTCCTTGGCCTTACAGTAGGTCTTTGCGTTCATGGTATGAAAACCGAAGAAAAACGTGCTGCTTACAACTGTGATATCACATATGGTACAAACAACGAATTCGGTTTTGACTACCTTCGTGACAACATGGTTATCTACAAGGAAAATATGGTACAGCGCGATTTCAACTTTGCAATCGTGGACGAAGTTGACTCCATCCTCATTGACGAAGCAAGAACACCGCTTATCATTTCCGGTCAGGGTGACAAATCCACAGACTTCTACAAAGTTGCTGCAAGCTTTGCACGCACATTGAGATATTTCCGTGTGGCAGAACATAACTCCAAGGAAGAAATGGACAATGTGACAGAAGATGTTATCATTGACGAAAAAGCAAAAACTGCTACACTCACACGCAACGGTATCCAGAAAGCTGAAAGATACTTCAACGTTGAAAACTATTCCGACAGCGAAAATATGACACTCCAGCATCATATCAACCAGGCTATCAAAGCACAGGGTATTATGAAAAGGGACGTTGACTACGTTGTTAAAGATGGTCAGGTTGTTATCGTTGACGAATTTACAGGTCGTCTTATGGAAGGTCGCCGTTACTCTGACGGTCTCCATCAGGCTATCGAATCCAAGGAAGGCGTAAAAGTTGAACGCGAAAGCAAAACACTTGCAACAATCACATTCCAGAACTACTTCAGAATGTACAAAAAACTTGCAGGTATGACAGGTACAGCTTTAAGCGAAGCTGATGAATTCCTTGAAATCTACGGCCTTTCCGTACTTGAAATTCCAACCAACAAACCAATTGCACGTATCGATATGAACGACGTGGTTTACAAAACAGAAAAAGGCAAGTTCAATGCTGTTGCTGACGCTGTTGTGGAAGCACACGCAAAAGGTCAGCCTGTTCTGGTTGGTACAATTTCCATTGAAAAATCCGAAGAACTTTCCCGTCTGCTTAAAAACAGAGGCGTAAAACACGAAGTTCTCAACGCAAAACACCACGACAAAGAAGCTGAAATTGTTGCACAGGCAGGCAAAAAAGGTGCTGTTACAATTGCAACAAACATGGCAGGCCGT
>JAZOTI010000172.1:0-2512 GCA_045657565.1 Oscillospiraceae bacterium
AAACAGCATCAAGCATAGCTTCACGGTATTCTTCTGCTTTATCCTGGAATTCTGCAGGAATTTCTACTTCTTCATAACCTTTAGTAACGTCTTTATCGTAAACGATAGCTTTCATTTTGAGCAAGTCTACCATACCTACGAATGTGTCTTCGGAGCCCATTGGGATCTGAAGTGGAACAGCGTTACATTTAAGTCTTTCTTTCATCATGTTTACAACGTTGTAGAAGTTTGCACCCATGATGTCCATTTTGTTTACATATACCATTCTTGGTACTTTGTATTTGTCAGCCTGTCTCCAAACTGTTTCGGACTGTGGTTCAACACCGCCTTTTGCACAGAGAACTGTTACAGAACCGTCGAGAACACGAAGGGAACGTTCAACTTCAACTGTAAAGTCAACGTGGCCAGGTGTGTCGATGATGTTGATTCTGTGACGGTTTTTCTTCATGTCAGCTGGGTTTGTGAACTTTGTGTGGGACCAGTAACATGTTGTAGCTGCGGATGTGATTGTGATACCGCGTTCCTGTTCCTGTTCCATCCAGTCCATTGTAGCACTACCGTCATGAGTTTCACCGATTTTATGGTTAACACCAGTAAAATAGAGAATACGTTCTGTAGTAGTTGTTTTACCGGCGTCGATGTGAGCCATGATACCGATATTTCTGGTCATTTGCAATGAAACGTCTCTTGCCATATTTCCTCCTATAAAATTACTAATGCATATAAATTATTTGCAGTTACACACTTAGCTATGCTGCGTTTGCAGCATAGCCACATGTTAAAGATATTTGTATTAGTATCTGTAATGTGCGAAAGCTTTGTTTGCTTCTGCCATTTTGTGTGTGTCTTCGCGTTTTTTGAATGCGCCACCTGCACCGTTTGTAGCATCGATAATTTCTGCAGCAAGTCTTTCACGCATTGTTTTTTCGTTTCTGTTTCTGGAATAAGTTGTGAGCCATCTGAGACCGAGTGTCTGTCTTCTTTCTGGTCTAACTTCCATTGGAACCTGGTAAGTAGCACCACCTACACGGCGAGCTTTAACTTCCAGCAATGGCATAATGTTTTCCATAGCTGCTTCAAAAACTTCGAGTGGTTCTTTGCCTGTTTTTGCAGCGATGATGTCAAATGCATCGTAAACGATTTTCTGAGCAACACCTTTTTTACCATCAAGCATGATGCTGTTGATGAGTTTTGTAACGAGTTTTGAGTTGTATACTGGATCTGCCAATACATCTCTTTTTGCAATATTACCTCTTCTTGGCATTGGTCTTCCCTCCTTCATTAAATTTATGATATCTTTGGTACTCAAAAGTGTAAATTAACTTCTGTATGCATTCGTGGCAGGCTGTCTTATTGCGCCTGCGCAACAAGAGAAATATATATAGAATCTATATATAAAGCCCTTTTTCTGAGCATAACTATCTTCAATTTACTTTTAAAAAATTATTTGTCTGCAATTATTTTTTTGCAGCGCCTGCTTTAGGACGTTTTGCACCGTATTTGGAACGGGACTGCATACGTTTAGCAACACCCTGTGTGTCGAGTGTACCACGAACTGTATGGTAACGAACACCAGGAAGGTCTTTTACACGGCCGCCTCTAACGAGAACAACAGAGTGTTCCTGAAGGTTGTGACCGATACCAGGGATGTAAGATGTAACTTCCATACCGTTGGAAAGACGAACTCTTGCAACTTTTCTCAAAGCAGAGTTAGGTTTTTTAGGTGTCATTGTTCTAACAGCTGTACATACACCACGTTTCTGTGGAGCAGACTGATCTGTAGCGATCTTCTTGTGGCTGTTGTAGCCTTTCTGAAGAGCTGGAGCTGTAGATTTTTTAACCATAACTTCTCTACCTTTACGAACTAACTGGTTAAATGTTGGCATTTTTCTTCCTCCTTTTTTCAGATTAACTTGGAAAATTTGTAAACTTTTTACAAACTTTACCGTGAAACATCGGCACTTGTAACAAATATAATATACCCGTGCCAAAATGTATTTTACTATTTTGGCACGGGTTTTGTCAATAGTTTTTCATTTAATTGTAAAAATTATACTATTAGGTGAAAAGCCCCTGTTTTAAAGGCTTTCCGCTTGTGCAAGTTGCACATTAAAGCCACAATTAAGCTTCAATTTCTGCAAATTCTTCTGCCTGTGGGTCAGCAGCAAGAGCTTCCATTTCTTCGTTTTCTCTTTCGATAACTGTTGCACCGGCAGGGATAAGTTTACCGATGATAACGTTTTCTTTAAGACCGAGAAGTGGGTCAACTTTGCCTTTGATTGCAGCGTCTGTAAGAACTTTTGTTGTTTCCTGGAAGGATGCTGCGGAGAGGAAGGAGTCTGTTGCAAGAGCAGCTTTTGTGATACCAAGGATAACGTCTGTTGCCTGTGGAAGTTCAAGGCCTGTTTCGCCGTTTGCGATTCTTGCTTTAACTTCATCAAGTTTTTCACGGTAATCTTTGTAGTCAACCATTGCGCCGCCGATGAGGTCTGTAGAACCAACTTCGTCGATT
>JAZOTI010000173.1:0-4330 GCA_045657565.1 Oscillospiraceae bacterium
TGCCGTAGCTTGGGAGCCAAACTTCGATATCGTATGTTTTTGCAGAGGAGAAGCCCATATCGCCTGCGCAGAGAGCTACAACACGGTGTGGCAAGCCAAGAAGCTGCAATGCGTGTTCAGCATCGTTTGTGAGGCTTTCAAGTTCATCCCAGCCCTGGTCAGGTCTTGTAAATTTAACAAGTTCTACTTTGTTGAACTGGTGCTGACGGATAAGACCACGTGTGTCACGGCCAGCGGAACCTGCTTCTGCACGGAAGCAAGCAGAGTATGCGCAGTATTTGTATGGAAGTTCTTTACCTGCAAGGATTTCATCTCTGTGGTAGTTTGTTACAGGAACTTCAGCTGTTGGGATAAGGTAGTAGTCAAGACCTTCAAGTTTGAACATATCTTCCTTGAATTTTGGCAACTGGCCTGTACCTTTCATGGAATCTTCGTTTGCCATGTAAGGTGGGAACATTTCTGTGTAGCCGTGCTGTGTTGAATGGAGGTCAAGGTAGAAGTTGTAGATAGCTCTTTCAAGACGAGCGCCGAGACCTTTGTAGAAGTGGAAACGAGCACCTGTTACTTTAGCTGCTCTTTCAGGGTCGAGAACATCAAGATCTTTACCGATATCCCAGTGAGCTTTTGGTTCAAATGCAAACTGTTTTGGTTCGCCCCAGCGACGTACTTCAACGTTGTCTGCATCACTTGTGCCGTCTGGAACAGATGGGTCTGGAGTGTTTGGAACCATAAGGAGAAGGTCTCTCTGGAGGTTTTCAAGACGTGCAACTTCAATTGCACCTTCTTTGATTTCTGCAGAAAGTTCTTTCATCTGAGCCATAAGTTCAGATGCGTCTTTGCCTTCTTTTTTATACTGTGGGATAAGTTTGGAAGCTTCGTTCTGTTTTGCTTTCAAACCATCAATTTTGCTTGCAAGTGTTCTTCTTGCTTCGTCAGTTGCAAGAATTTCGTCAATTTTGTCAGAATAGTCTGTGCCGCGGCGAGCAAGAGCAGCTTTAACTTCTTCTGTGTTTTCTCTGATTCTTTTAATGTCTAACATAATATTCTCCTATTTCATTAAGATTGTTTTGTTAAATCTTATTGTTAACTTATTTTATATCTGTCACTTTAAACGGCATTTTGTTCAATGCTGTCAAAAGCAACAACCGCCTACTTTTTCTCAAGCAGGTTTGCAATCTCCTTAAACTGCTCATCACTGTTGAAGGTAATTGTCAGACTGCCTTTGCCGTCTTTGTAGTTTACCTTTACAGGAGTACCATGCATTTCGCTGAGAGCAATTTCAATTTCCTTTACAAGGGTTGGCACATTATCCCCTTTCGGGGAGATTTCAGGTGCTTTCTGCATTTTCTTTGCAAGAAGCTCCGCCTGACGCACCGACAGATTTTTTTCTGCAATGATCTGTGCAAGTTCCAGCTGTTTCTTTTCGCCTGTTACAGACAAAACAACCTTTGCATGACCAAGGGACAATTCTCCGCCTTTAACAAGGTCCAGCACCGACTGAGGCAGGTTTAAAATTCTTAAACTGTTTGCCACAGAGGAGCGTGGAATGCTCAGCTTTTTGCTGATTTCGTCCTGTGTGAGGCTGAAACTTTCCATAAGGCTTCTGTACCCTTCTGCAATTTCCACAGGGTCAAGGTCTTCGCGCTGAAGGTTTTCAATCAGGGCAATTTCCTTTGCTTCCTGCACTGAAACTTCCTTGACAATTGCAGGAATTTCAGTGAGACCTGCCATTCTTGCAGCACGAAAACGTCTTTCCCCTGCAATAATGGTATATCTGCCCACACCTGCAGGCAGCACCACAATTGGCTGAAGCACACCGTGCTCCATAATGGACTGACTAAGATTTTCCAGTGCTTCTGCCTCAAAAGTTTTTCGAGGCTGATAAGGGTCAACATCTATATCAGAAAGCTTTATTTTTGATGCAGGGGCATCAGAAATCTGCTGTTCATTGGACAAAAACAGTGAGTCAAGGCCTCTTCCAAGTCCGGTTTTCTTTGCCATTAGCATCTCTCCTTTCTGTAAATTCTGTTTATTTCAATTGATAATCAATTATTTTCTGTTATTTAAAATTCCGTACAGAAGTGTTGTCACGGCAAAAAGTACGCCGAAAACTGTAACAACAAGTACAGGCATAAGGATTGATATCAACATACTTATTCTCCTTTTCACATTACAATTTCTGTATTATCAGGGCATATATCCGCCCGTTTTGCAAAAACGCTTTTTAAATTCTGTTTTTGGCAATAACTTCTTCCGCAAGGGCCATATAGCTATGACAGCCTTTGCTTGCCGCATCGTAAAAGTTTATCGGACAGCCGTGGCTTGGTGCTTCGCTGAGACGAACATTTCTTGGAATTGTGGTTTTGTAAACCTTGTTAGGGAAATACTTTTTAACCTCATTCACAACCTGCAAAGTGAGGTTGAGACGAGGGTCGTACATTGTCAGCAGCACGCCTTCTATATCTATATACTTATTATAGTGCTGTTTTACCAGTCTTATGGTGTTCATAAGCTCGGAAAGGCCTTCAAGTGCGTAAAATTCGCACTGAATAGGCACAATAACAGTGTCAGCGGCAGAAAGTGCGTTGATTGTGAGCAAATCAAGGGCAGGCGGACAGTCGATAAAGATAAAATCATAATCTTCACTTACGCGGTTAAGTGCGTTGCGCAGTCTTGCATGACGGGCATCCATCTCCACAAGTTCAATGCCTGCACCGCTCAGTTTGATGCTGCTTGGCAGCACATCCACCTTGTAATCGGTTTTAACAATGGCTTTTTTTACATCTGCACCATCGATAATAACATCATAAGTGCCCATTTCCAGACTTCTTTTGGAAATGCCAAAACCGCTTGTTGTATTGCCCTGTGGGTCAAGGTCAACAAGCAGAACTTTTTTATTTTTTGCAGCAACACAGGCAGCAAGGTTTACTGATGTGGTGGTTTTGCCCACACCGCCTTTTTGGTTTGCAACAGCCATTATTTTTGCCATATTTACCTCGCCCAAATAAATATTTTTGCTTTTTTTGAGACACTCTCATACCCTAAAGTATACCACACTAATTTTGCTTTTACAATTAAAATATAGATATATAGTCATAAATTAACAATATAGTGCAACAAAAATCAACTTTTGGCAGTAAAAACAGGAATATTCTCCGCAAAATGTTCCACGTGGAACAAAATTACAGTTATACAAACAAAAAAGCACAAGGGATAAACTCCACTTGTGCTTCTTTGCGGTTTATATTATAAGGTTGCCAGTAAATTTGGTTGCAGGCTGTGCTGTCGCCCGCTTTTATATTTTATAGTTATATATGTTTATATTTAATATGTATATATAACCCCAGAAAATAACTTTTCAATTTTATACACAGCTTTTTTCCTGCTGTTTTTTTAAAGGTATAACAATTTTATACTCTGCAGTCTTGTCTGTGATGTTCTGCTCAAAAACAGGGGTAAAGCCTGCATTTTTCATTATCTTAAGGGCATTTGTAATAGTGTTTGTAAAAATCCGCACATCTTTTATGCGTATTACTGTTTTTCTTTTTGTTTTTTCGGTCAGCAGGCTGTCCACATATTTATCGCTTGCCGCCACATTGAGTCCGTTTTTTATAATATGCTTTATGGCCTTTTCCCTTTTGTCCTCAGGCAGACGGCACACTGCACGGGCATGGCGTTCGGTAAGATTTGCTTTTATCATCATATCAGCAAGGGGTTTTTCCAGTTTAAGCAGTTTCAGTTTGTTTGCCACAGCGGACTGTGTCAGGCACAGTTTTTCCCCCACCTGTGTCTGTGTCAGACCAAGCTGGTCCATAAGCAGTTTTATCGCCATTGCCTGCTCAAAAAAATTCAAATCCTCACGGTGCATATTTTCCACCGCACAAAGGACGGCAATTTCCTCCCGGCTTTTTTCCATTACAGTGACAGGCACTTTCTCCATTTTCAGCTGCTTTGCCGCAAAAAGACGTCGGTGTCCTGATATAAGCTGATATCCGTCCGCCGTTTGTGTAACAGCAAGTGGCTGGATAATTCCGTTTTCCTTTATGGATTTTATCAGCGTCTCCATATTTTCAATATTGTATGTATATCTGCACTGATATGGACACGGGGAGATTTTTTCGGTAGGTGCCATTATAAGCTTGTGATAATTTTCCATGTTTATCTCCCTTTCTCTTTCTGTAGTTTCAATTTATCACAGTTTTCACCATAATGCCAGCAATACATATCGCAGTTTGCGACAGAAAAACGGATTATATTCCGAATAAAACAGCGTTTCCGCCCCCTTTTGCAGATATTTTGTCGTTCAGAAAAGAAAAAAGCAGAAAAGTTT
>JAZOTI010000174.1:0-7375 GCA_045657565.1 Oscillospiraceae bacterium
GTAGTTTACTGCAATTTCGTTGTATGCTTCCATATGGAAAGGGTCGATCATATTTACGTCAAGAAGATCTGCTGTTGCAGCTTCGTACGCAAGGTTTACAGGGTGTTTGAGAGGCAGGTTCCAGATTGGGAAAGTTTCAAATTTTGCATAACCTGCCATAACACCGCGTTTGTGTTCGTGATAAACCTGGGAAAGGCACACAGCCAGCTTGCCGCTGCCAGGGCCCGGTGCTGTAACCACAACAAGAGGTTTTGTTGTTTCCACAAATTCGTTTCTGCCGTATCCTTCGTCACTTACAATGCCGTTTACATCACCTGGATAGTTTGGAATAATGTAATGTTTGTAGCTTTTTATGCCAAGATTTTCCAACTTGCGCATAAAGTTGTCGGCAGCTTTCTGATGGTTGTATTTATTGATAACAATGCTGTTTACTTCAATGCCCATAGCTTTGAATTCGTCAATAAGACGCAGCACGTCCATATCATAACTGATGCCAAGGTCAGCACGCACCTTTGTTTTTTCGATATCATCTGCAGAGATGCAGAAAATGATTTCTGCCTGGTCCGCAAGAGACTGAAGCAGCTTGATTTTTGTGTCAGGTTTGAAACCAGGCAGAACACGGGAAGCGTGGAAATCGTCAAAAAGTTTGCCGCCGAACTCAAGGTAAAGTTTGCCGTCAAAGCGTTTTATTCTCTGCTTAATTTCATGTGTCTGTTTTTCTATATATATATCATTGCTGAAAGCCTGTTTTAACATTTTATACCTCTTATCAGAATGTGTAATCATATTATATCAATACTAATATAGTATACCACCAAACTTATTGGGTTACAATTTTAATTTCAAAATTTGCCGTTAAAATAGTAAAAAAATATCTTTGTTAAATTTGGCTAACTTATACAAATTTGAAATAGCGGCAAAAAAGATAAATAAAATCTATTGACACAGATGTTTATACATACTAAAATTTGCTTAAACAGATATCATCAACAAAGGAGATTTTATTATGGCAAAATATGGTTGTATGATTTGCGGATGGATTTATGACGAAGACGCAGGCGACGAAAATCTGGGCATTGCACCGGGCACTCTTTTTGAAGAACTTCCTGAAGACTTTGTATGTCCACTGTGTGGTGTTGACAAAGAACAGTTTGATCTCGCCGAATAATCCGATATTTATAAAAATCAGGGGTATGCTGTGTGGTATACCCCTTTTTATTATCATTTTTCAGGTTATACTTAAATAAAATCACGAAAGCAGGAATATTTATGAAAACAAAACTTTCCGTCCGTTTCTGGCTGGCACTTGTGCTGTGCAGCCTTATAGGTCAGGTTGCCTGGGTTGTTGAAAATATGTATCTCAATGTATTTATCTACAAAATGTTTGCCGCTTCCGCTGCAGATATTTCCCTTATGGTTTCCGCAAGTGCAGTTGCCGCAACGGTGACAACAATATTTATCGGAGCCCTTTCCGATAAGGTAGGCAAACGCAAGCTGTTTATCTGTGCAGGATATATCCTGTGGGGTGTATCCATCTTTTGCTTTGCACTTATCCGCACCGATGTGCTGGGCAGAATATTCCCTATGGTGACATCCGCCGCAAGTCTGGGAATTTCGCTCACAATCATTTTTGACTGCGTGATGACCTTTTTTGGTTCTTCTGCCAACGATGCGGCTTTCAATGCGTGGCTGACAGACTCAACCGACAGCACCAACCGTGGCAGTGCAGAAGGCATAAACAGTATGATGCCGCTGGTTTCAATTCTTGTGGTGTTTGGCGGTTTTATGGCCTTTGACCTTAACCTGCAGGAAAGCTGGACAACAATTTTTATCATCATCGGTGCCGTTGTTATGACAATAGGTATCCTTGCGTTTTTCCTTGTAGAGGATGCACCTGTTGAAAAAAGCAGAGAAAACTACATAAGCAATGTAATTTACGGTTTCCGTCCCGATACAATAAAAAACAACAAGACACTGTATGTAACACTTGTTACCTTTATTGTTTTCAACATCTCCATACAGATATATATGCCATATCTGATTATATACTATGAGGTTTCTCTTGGTATGGCAAACTATGTGCTTATTATGGCACCTGCAATTATCCTCGCTTCGGTTTTCACCGCTTTGTGGGGCAAGGCATACGACAAACGCGGTTTTGAAAAAGCCGCCATTGTAACTTTGGTGCTGCTTGCGTCAGGTTATGTTCTGCTTTATATATTCCGTTCCACAGCCCTGGTATTTGCCGGCAGCCTGCTGATGATGAGCGGTTACCTCAGCGGTATGGCAATGTTTGGTGCAAGAATAAGAGACCTGACACCTGAAGGCTATGCAGGCAGACTGCAGGGTGTGAGAATTTTCAGCCAGGTGCTTATGCCGGGTGTGATTGGGCCGTATATCGGCAAGACAATCCTTGCAAATGCACAGATGATAACCAACAACGACGGCACTCAGAGTTTTGTGCCAAACGCAAATATTTTCCTTGGTGCACTTATCGCAATTGTTCCTGTAATTATTGTAGTTTTTGCACTTAAGAGCAAAATGTCAAAAAAAGCATAAATATATTCATATAATATAAAACGGAGTTAAGAAAAACTTAACTCCGTTTTTATTATTTTTTAATTTTATCCCAGTAGGCTTTTGCCGCCTGTTCGGTTTTGTTTTCTCCGAACTGATAGTATTTTCTGTCTTTTATTGCATCAGGCAGATACTGCTGTTTTACCCAGTGGTTAGGATAGCTGTGTGGATATTTGTAACGCTTTGAATCATCAAGCTGTTTGTTTTCAAATGTTGCAGCATCTTTAAGGTGTGGCAGCACATCGGAATAGTTGCCGCTTTTCACATCCTCAAACGCAGCATTTATCGCCATTTCGCCACTGTTGGATTTTGGCGCTGTTGCAAGGAGAATAACTGCATCTGCAAGTGGGATTCTTGCTTCAGGCATACCTGTCTGCAAAGCAATATCACAGCAGGCTTTGACGATGCTGATAGCCTGAGGATAGGCAAGGCCGATATCCTCACAGGCGATAATCTGCAGTCGTCTCACCGCACTTATAAGTCCGTCGCCGTCCAGCAGACGGGAAAGATAGTGCAGTGCGGCGTTTTCGTCTGAACCTCTTATTGATTTCTGCAAAGCTGAAAGCAGGTTATAGTGCACATCGCCTGAGTTGTCAAAACGGTTGCTGCTTCGCTGTGTAACCTGCTTTGCCATATCCTCGGTAATCACAAGACCGTCGCCATCATCCTTTGCTGCCGCAATAAGCAGTTCAAGAGCATTGAAGCATTTGCGCATATCACCGCCGCAGCCGTATGACAAGGTCTGCATTGCGCTCTGTGATATATTTACCTTTATCCCGTTTTCTTCCTCATATCTTTTTACTGCCTTTTCGATGCCTTCTGCCACATCTTCAGCAGAAAGAGGCTTGAATTCAAAAACCGTGGAACGGGAAAGAATTGCATTGAAGATTGCAAAGTAAGGGTTTTCGGTTGTGGATGCAATAAGTGTAACGCTGCCGTCCTCGATAACTTCAAGGAGTGACTGCTGCTGTTTTTTGTTGAGATACTGAATTTCGTCAAGGTAAAGGAGAATTCCGTTTTCGGTACCAAAGGTGTTTACCTGACTTATAATATCCTTGATATCTGCTGTGGAGCTTTGTGTGCCGTTGAGTTTAAACAGCTTTTTGCCTGTTTTGCGCGCAATAATGGACGCCACTGTGGTTTTGCCCACACCTGACGGACCAAAAAATATCATATTGTGCACAACGCCTTTTTCTATTGCGCGACGGAACACACTGTCTTCTGCAAGAAGGTGTTTCTGCCCGCATACATCGCTGAGTTCTTTAGGGCGGATTGCCGCCGCAAGTGGCATACTCATTTTATCATCTCCACAAAAGTATTTATCTTTTTAATTATATCTTAAAATACAAGTTTGTACAAGGACAAACCCGATCTCCCTTTTATCCGCAATGTCATTAAGCTGATCAGATTAAATAATGTCAGCTTAATATAATAAAAACGTCATTCTGAACGCGGTGAAGAACCTGTTTGCCTGTTGAGCAAAAGATTCTCCGGCATAAATGCCTCAGAATGACATTGTTTTTATTATCTTAATTGCCCTGTTTTTATCCGTGGATATTTTATTACTGTTATTCCACAGAAAGCTTCTGCGCTTTTTTATATTCAAACATTCTGTAAAGCTTTTTGGAAAAACCGCCTGCATAAAGTTTTGAAAAAACTGTTTTTTCAAAGCCGCTTAACTGGTCAATATATTTCTGTGGTGTCATTTCGTGTTCTTTTACAAACACAAAATCGCCTTCCTGCAAAGTTTTTGGGTTATCGGTGCCGTAAACGGTTGCTACGCCCACATCCTTTACAGGGTTTTTGTATTTTGACATTTTTGCCGCCATAACTGTATAACAGTCCATAAGCAGACAAACCTGTTCAAAACAGCCGCAAAGATTTGTTGTCACTGTTTTCAGTTCTTCTGCGGTAAGGTACATGCTTACCCCTTCCATAACCACAACGGCACATTTTGCTTTGGCAATTTCAGCAAGCCATTTACCATCCCTTGCATCTGCACCAATCATTTTATATCTGTCAGTTTCGGCATAATACTTTGCGCGTTCCTTTATAACTTCAGGGAAATCAACATCGTACCATTTGTTGGCCGCCCCGATGCGCTCTGCCCTGCTGTCCATACCGCAACCGATGTGCACAACCACTGCGTCTTTGTTTTCCATAAGCTGCTGCTTTGTCCACTCATCAAACACGGCAGAACGGATGCCCATATAGTATGCAAGCCATTTTGACTTTGATTTGCCTTTAAGTGCAAAGCCTTCCGTCTCCCATATCTGTTCCGCTTTTTTGTCCTTTAAAAACAGGGATTTGCGGCTGACAAAGGCTTTGCCGTACAATGGAATATATAATGTTTTGTTTACACTGTTCATAAAATCACCTTTTGTCTGGGTCAGAGTTACAGTTCTGTATCAATTTCGTATTTATCATTGATAACAATGCAGTTTACATTGTGTTCTTTTGCAAGTTTTAAATTATGTGCATTGTCGCTGAGAACGCTTTCCATTGTGCAGTCGCTGTCATCAAGACGGTTTTCAACCACATTTGCATACCGCTTTATATCATCAAAATGATTTCTGATATAGTCCTCACTCATAACAAGGCAGAAATATCTGATATGTGAAAGATATTCTTCTCCGAAATCCTTTTGCCAGTCAAAAGGGATATAACACCCTTCAACAATCAGATTCTGATTGTTTTCAATGGCGGTTTTGACCATTTCGCGTACAATCGGCCACAGATATGCAGTCAATTCTTCGTCACTGCTTACAGGCGTAAGGTGTGTATTTCCGCTGCGGATCAGACCCATTTTGAGATGGTCAATGGACAGATAAGGATATTTATACTTTTCAAGGAGTTTCTGGGCCAGTGCTGTTTTGCCTGTGTGGGATGCTCCTGCTATTAAAACAATCATATTTTTCTCCGTTACTAACTGTGTAATACCTTTTTATTCAAGTATAACATAACCTGCACAACCTTTCAACGAAAGAGGTTTCGTACATTGGGGGGTCTATGTGACGTGGTCACTTGTTGAGCCGCTGTGTTGATGGTATAATAACTGCAGTAAAACAGATTAAAACCTTTATTCTGAGGGGGTTATAATATATGAAAACAAAAAAACAGGCTGCCGAAATTGTGAACACTCTTGAAGCGGCATATCCTATGGCAGAATGTTTCCTTGACAGTGAAGGTGCCTGGCAGCTTCTGGTTGCGGTGCGTCTTTCCGCCCAGTGTACTGACCTGCGTGTAAACGCCACAACGCCTATACTTTTCAGCAAATTTCCAACCATAGACGCCCTTGCAGATGCAGACCCAAAGGATATTGAAGAAATTGTAAAACCCTGTGGCCTTGGCCGCAGCAAGGCAAGGGATATAAACCTTTGCATGAAGATGCTGAGAGATGAATTCAATTATATTGTGCCTGACAATATGGACGATTTGCTGAAACTTCCCGGTGTGGGCAGAAAAAGTGCAAACCTGATTATAGGCGATGTTTACGGCAAACCTGCAGTTGTTGCGGATACACACCTTATCAGGATTTCAAACCGAATCGGTCTTGTTGTAACAAAAGATCCGAAAAAGGTTGAGCTTGAACTGAAAAAAATATTGCCCCCTGACGAGAGCAATGATTTTTGCCACAGATGTGTTCTGCATGGAAGAGATACCTGCACAGCACGAAAAGCGAAATGTGAAGAATGTAATTTAAACAGCTTCTGTAAAAAGAAGATTTAAACGAAACCCCGAAATAGTATTTCGGGGTTTATTTGTTTACTTCAGGATTTTCCGTTCTTCCTAATATATAGTCTATGCTTACATTGTAAAAGTCAGCAAGTATAATGAGGGTTTTGGCGAGAGATACACGTTTATTGTTTTAAATTTGTGGCTATGAGGAGATACTGCAACAAGTCTTACTTCCAAAAAATGCATCACTTTCGGATATGAAGAAGATGACAAAATTATCATTGAATCGTGGAGTGAAGGTAAAGGCACAATCGAAGTTTATATATACTAATGAAACAGAAAACAAACATATAAAATCGGCTTTCTTGAAAAAAGAGAGCCGATTTTTTGTGTAAGTAAAACAAAAGCAAAAGTGATATATAGTCAAAAACCACAAAATAAAGTATGGCATGGAATAAAAAGTGTAGGTATAGTGGTAAACGCGCGGGAAAGTTGAGAAGTTTGAAAAAAGTTTAAAAAAAGTGTTGACAAAGTGGGTGTGATTTGGTATTATATATGAGCGTTCTGCGAGAGCAAACGCTGGAGACGGAATTGAATAAAGATTTCGGAGCTACGAACCTTGAAAATTAAACAACGAAAGAAAAGGAACCTTGATAAGAATTTGAGTACTGAAAGTACGAACCAAATCCAGATTTCGGAAACGAAACAAGGAAAAAGATAACGATAGCTAGTATCGTAAATGAGCGATTAAGCTCTAAGAATGATTTTAATGCTTCGGCATAAAATACAATTTTTAGAGAGTTTGATCCTGGCTCAGGACGAACGCTGGCGGCGTGCCTAACACATGCAAGTCGAACGAAGTTCTTATGGAAAGCGACTTCGGTCAATTGAAGTTTGAACTTAGTGGCGGACGGGTGAGTAACGCGTGAGCAACCTGCCTTTCAGAGGGGGATAACGTTTGGAAACGAACGCTAATACCGCATGATATTGTTTAACCGCATGATTGAACAATCAAAGGAGCAATCCGCTGAAAGATGGGCTCGCGTCCGATTAGGTAGTTGGTGGGGTAACGGCCTACCAAGCCGACGATCGGTAGCCGGACTGAGAGGTTGAACGGCCA
>JAZOTI010000175.1:0-2002 GCA_045657565.1 Oscillospiraceae bacterium
AACTCCTTGGCTCACAGAACGACATGGCTACGATCCGACTTACTGTTGTGTGTGCTTTCAAACACGTTACAATCCCTTACGGCGTGTTCACCCTTAACGAAGACGGCGAAATCAAGGATATCACCGAAAAACCAACAATGAACTTCCTGACCAATACAGGTATGTACCTTGTGGACAAACGCATTATCGCTGAACTGGAAGAAAACAAAAAATGCGGTTTCCCTGATATCATCGAAAAATACCGCAATATGGGCGAACGCGTGGGCGTTTATCCTGTCAGCGAAAACAGCTGGATGGACATGGGCCAGCTTGAAGAACTGGAAGAAATGCGCAGAAGACTTGAAGAAAAGGGAAAATAAATCTGTTTATCAACAGCAATACAGCAACAAGTATACCCGACAGAGGCAAACCGCTTTCTGTCGGGTATTTATTATATATAATGTATTTAATCTGAATTATAACGTAAAAAACATAGATAAATCTTTAACTATTATAAAAAGTATGATAAAATATATTAAATATGTAAACTAACCTGAGAAGGAGAAAATATATGTCAGTACTTATCATTGCCGAAGCAGGCGTTAACCACAACGGGTCTCTTGAACTTGCAAAAAAAATGGCGGATGTTGCAAAAGCAGCAGGCGCTGATATCGTTAAATATCAGACTGCAAAACCTGAACTTGTTGTAAGCCGCTTTGCACAGAAAGCAGAATATCAGAAAGAAAAAACAGGCGCAGATGAAAGCCAGTTGGAAATGATCAAAAAAATTCACTTTGGCTTTGAAGCTCACCGTGAACTCAAGGAATACTGTGACTCCATCGGTATTATGTATCTCTCCACACCATTTGACATGGACTCCATCGATTTCCTTGCAGAAATGGATATGCCTGTGTGGAAAATTCCATCAGGGGAAATCACAAACCTGCCATATCTTGAAAAAGTTGCAAAACTCGGCAAACCTGTGATTATGTCCACAGGCATGTGCGAAATCAGCGAAGTTAAGGAATCACTTGACGTGCTTTATAAAAACGGTGTTACAGATGTTACAATTCTCCACTGCAACACAGAATACCCAACACCACTCAAAGATGCAAACGTAAAAGCAATGCTTGACCTGCAGAAAAACTTTGGCACAAAAATCGGTTATTCCGACCATACTCTCGGTCTTGAAGCACCACTTGCAGCAGTTGCTCTTGGTGCAGAAGTTATCGAAAAACACTTTACTCTCGATAAAAACATGGAAGGCCCTGACCACGCAGCTTCCATGAACCCTGACGAACTTGTTGCACTTGTAAAAGCAATCCGCAACACAGAACTTGTTCTTGGCGACGGTGTAAAAACAGTTACAGCAAGCGAAGCAAAAAACAAGGACATTGCACGCAAAAGCATTGTTGCTAAAGTGGAAATCAAAGCAGGGGAAACCTTCACAGCAGAAAATCTCACAGTAAAACGCCCTGGCAACGGCATCAGCCCAATGAAATGGTACGATGTTATCGGAAACGTTGCAAAAAGAGATTTTGAAGTTGACGAACTTATTGAAATGTAATTTTGAATAAAGATACTTCCAAGAGGTGGAATGGAGAGCGGAGCTCTCCTCATAGACAATAATGTATTGTCGACTTATCAGCACCCAAATACGCGGCGCGGTGCGTGCGAGTCTGCACGCGGAAGCGCCACAAGGAGCGAGACATATTCTGTTCCTATTCCGCGTTTAGGGGTGTGGGGGAGTCGCAACCCCCACGTTCTTTGGTCCTTTCTTTAAAGAAAGGACGTACATTCTGCAAACGAAGTTTGCCGTAAAAATAAATTTTTGATAAAAGGTTTTTATGAAAAAAGTTTTTGTTATCACCTCAACCCGTGCCGATTTCGGCCTGCTTAGACCTGTTATAAAACGTCTCGACAAGGCAGAAAACATCACAACGGTAATCGTTGCAACGGGCACCCACGTTAAAAAAGAATACGGTTACACAATCGAGGAAATCCGTGCCGACGGTTTTGAGCC
>JAZOTI010000176.1:0-7038 GCA_045657565.1 Oscillospiraceae bacterium
AGCAATAACAAAAGAGAGGTATCAATGATACCTCTCTTTTTTATCTGCAGTTATTCACTTATGCCGCACAGGCCAAATGCCCCCGGACCACTGTGGGTGGAAACCACACCACCTGTCATTATCCACATTATTTCCTTAAAACCGTCAGCCTTTGCCTGCTGTGTAAGCTGCTGTTTGAAATCTTCGCCGAGGCCTTTGGAATAAACAAAAATCAAAGTTTCCTTGCCAATGCTGTACTGCGGGATAAAATCGTCATAAAGCTGCTGTGCAACCTTTTCCATTCTGCCGCGGTATTTCTTTGTGCCTTCAAGACGTCCGTCACGGATTTCGATAAGAGGATTGAGGGACAGAATTTTTGCACCCAGATAAGCGGCGTTGCTTACACGGCCGCCTGCCTTGAGATATGCAAGGTCGCCAGGGAAAAAGCCCATATGAACCTTGCCCATAATGTCATGGGCGTATTCAACAACCTGTTCAAGTGTGCAGTCAGGGTTTTCACGGAGAAAACGGGCAACTTTAAGTGCCACAAGGCCCTGACCTGCAGAAACCTGTTTTGTGTCGATAAGTGTGATATTGTCCATACCTTCAGCGGCAATCACACAGCTCTGGTATGAGCAGGTTGTAACAGCAGAGTAGGCAAGGTAAAGTATATGTTTACCTGGCTGTTCTGCGTTTATTCTTGCAAGGATAGTTTCAAAATCCTCAGGGGTGCAGCCGCTGGTTTTGGTCAGCGTGCCTGTTTTGTCATAGTAGGCAAAAACATCGTCAACGGGGAAAGTTCCGTCATCACGGGTTTCGCTGCCAAAGGTAACATGCATAGGTGCAATGTAAATGCCGTATTCAGCTGCAATTTCCGCAGGAATATCTGCACCTGTTTCTGCAAGAATAACAAATTTGCTCATAAAAATCTCCTTTAAAATATATCCGTCCGCGCGGTAATGCATTTTCACATTTTATACACATATTTTACCCTATAAACCAACGGGTGTAAATTGTGACATATTATGAAAAGATATATATGGTTTTGTATATTATATAACATAAAGTATAAAACTATGTGAATTCTGGGTGAACATGGTGCAGACAGGGCGGATATACAGTCTGTAAACAGAAAAGCCATATATTTTCCTTTAAAAGTTAACAATAATGGTGTATACTAAACATTATAATGGGAAAATATGCACAGAACTGCACAGGAACAGCAAAAAATCAGTCAGGGTTACGGCTGTTTTGCCGTAAAACAAGACAGATAAAATGCATTTCTGTACCTATATAAACGCGAAGAGGTAAAAACTTATGCTTACTCTGGAAAAATCAAAACAGCTTATCAGCACCACCACAACCCAGCCACATCTTATCACCCATGCAACAGCGGTAATGGCGGCAATGGGTGGCATGGCAGCACATTTTGGCGAAGATGTTTCTCACTGGCAGGCGGTGGGATATCTCCACGACTATGACTACGAACAGTACCCTGAGGAGCACCTTGACCACACAGCACAGCCTTTGAAAGCCGAAGGTGTTTCCGACGAAGAAATCCGTGCAATTTTAAGCCACGGTTACGGCCACCGCAACGATGTTGTGCCAATCACTAATATGGAAAAAAGCCTTTACACAGTGGACGAACTCACAGGCATTATCGGTGCAGCGGCAAGAATGAGACCCCTTGGCATCACCGACCTTGAAGTTTCCAGCTTTATGAAAAAATTCAAGGACAAAAAGTTTGCCGCAAAATGTGACAGGGAACTTATTAAAAACGGCTGTGAACTTCTTGGCATGGAAGTCAAAGATGTTGCGGCAATCTGCATTGAAGCCATGAAACCTTTTGCAGCCGAACTTGGCATAGGTCCAAAAGAATAAACAAGGATTTAAAGTATGAAAAAAACCATTGCTTCCCGCTTTTTTGGTGCCACAAGCACACTTATTATCATAAGTATCGCGGTGCTGGGCATCACCTTTATGATTTTTGCAAATCAGTATTTTGAACTGGAGAGACTGAATATTTTAAGCCTCTGCGTAGAAAGCGTGGAGGACAACCTGGAAGCCAACAACCAGCGCAATATCGGACGCATCAGCAATGTTGTGCCCCTTACCGAAAATCTGCAGCTTATCAGCGACACCACACAGTCCACTGTTATGCTGGCGGACACAAAGGGCAGACTGCTGACCTGCACCGACGAAAAGGACTGTATCCACAAAACGGCGGCTCTGCCTGAATCTGCAATTGGTATGGTATCGGCAGAAACAGCGGCTGTCAGGGTAAGCGACACCTTCTCCAAGGCTTACGGCGGGGATTACTACGCTGTTGGCAAGGCGCTCAGAGATGACCGTGGCAATGTGACAGGATATATTTTTGCGTCCTGTTCCAGAGGTACAATAAGCATCTTCACCAATGCACTGCTCAGTATGTTTATGCTGTCCGCCTGTGTTATGATTCTCATCTCAAGCATTGTTTCCCTTGCGGTTACAGGCAAGCTGACCACACCGCTGAGAAACATCACCGAGGTTGCAAAACGCTTCAGTCAGGGGGATTTCTCTGCCCGTGCGGCGGTTGAAGGGGACGACGAGGTTGCACATCTTGCAAATACCTTCAATCAGATGGCGGCGTTTGTGGAAAACAACGAGACCAGCCGTTCCAACTTTGTTGCAAACATTGCACACGAACTGCGTACACCAATGACAAGTATCAAAGGCTTTGTGGACGGTGTTATCGACGGCACAATCCCACCTGAAAAACAGGATACCTATCTTAAAATTGTCAGTGACGAAATCGGCCGTCTGGCGCGACTTACCAACAGTATGCTGGATATCTCCAAGCTGGACAGCGGCGAGTTTATCCTCAATGTGAACCAATACAATATCTGGGAAACCATCTCCGCAGTTGCATTTGCTTTTGAAAGCCGCATCGAAAACGCAGATATTCAGGTGCGTGGTTTTGAACCTCAGCGCATAAGAGTTCTTGCCGACAAGGATATTATCCATCAGGTTGTATATAATATTGTGGACAATGCCCTCAAGTTTACACCAAACGGGGGATATATCGCTTTCAATGTAACGGAAGACAAGCAAAGCGGTTTTGTTACAGTTAAAATCCGCAACTCAGGTACAGGTATTGCAAAGGAAGCGTTGCCTTATGTTTTTGAACGTTTCTATAAAGCGGACTCCAGCCGTTCGGTGCACACAAAAGGTGCAGGTATCGGGCTGTACATTGCAAAAACCCTGGTGCAGCGTTCCGGCGGTGATATCAGCGTTGAATCGGTTGAAGGGGAATACACCGAGTTTATCTTCACTCTTCCTTCTGCTGAAAAAGCGGAAAAGAACAAAAAATCCGCAAATGATAAAGGCGATAAAGGCAAAAAACAGCGAACAGAAAAGGTCGACAGACCTAAAATGGCACTGAAACTGCCTAAAAATGATAAAAAGAAAAAATAGTTGCAGAAAATAATTTAAAAGGTTTATACAAAGGCGGATATTATCCGCCTTTGTGCAATAAAATATGAAATAACTGAAAAAACTTTTGCGGTTACAAATAATTTTCACAAATTGACATTATCATATATGCAAAAGAAAAGGTTAATACCATCAATATAAATAAAAGGGAGAAAACACCATGACTCCGAAAAAGAAAAACAGATTGCCACTTATAATTTTAATCGCTGCAGTTCTGGGCATAAGCCTTGCAGGCGGTTTTGCAGTGGGCAGAGTAATGGAAGACGAAAAAAACATTGATATAGGCGGTATGCTTGGCTTTGAAAACCAGCTGCCAAATGCAACAAATCCTGATGCAGATATCAGCGAGATGATTACACTCAATCCTGTTCCGGAAATCAACGACGGCGGGTACGAAACAACTGCCATTTACGAAAAAGTTAATCCATCTGTTGTAAATATCAACGTTTACAGCAACCAGTCTGTTTCACCAATCAGTTCAGGCACAGGCATTGTTATGACTGCAGACGGATACATTATCACCAACGCACACGTTGTGGACGGCGGCACAAGCGTAAATGTAATTTTCCACGACGGCGAAAACGCACGTGGAACAATCATCGGTGCAGACGAAACAACCGACCTTGCAGTTGTAAAGGTGGAAGGCGGCAACTACACAGCGGCAGAATTCGGCGATTCCACTCAGCTTAAAGCAGGGGAAAGAATTGTGGCAATCGGCAATGCGGGGGGATTTTCCAGCACAATTACACAGGGCATTATCTCCGGCCTCAACCGTGACCTTGGCACAGGCGCAAGAAGCCTTAAACTTATTCAGGTTGATGCGGCAATCAACCCGGGCAACTCCGGCGGTCCGCTTATCAACCGTTTTGGTCAGGTAATCGGCATCAACAGCAGCAAAATTGCAGATGTTGATTTTGAAGGCATTGGTTTTTCCATTCCAATCAGCGAAGCAATGCCAATCCTTGAAGATATTATTCAGAACGGCTATGTAACAGGCCGTGCAGTGCTTGGTGTTTCTGTTGTGGAACTTAATGCTTCCAACGGACCTATGAACGGTCTTCCAAGCCGCGGTATCTACATTGCAGAAATTCAGGAAAACAGCGACCTGCTCAACAAAGGTGTGCGCACACGCGACGTTATTGTGGAAGCAAACGGTGTTGAAGTGCTCACAACCGACCAGCTTCTCAGCGAGCTTGACAAATATTCCCCTGGTGATATGTTCAACCTTGTAATCTACCGTGCCGAAACAAAACAGACATTCTCTGTTGATGTAATTCTTATCGAATCAGTGGGATAAAAACGAAAAAATAAAGACAGTTTATCTTTGGGATAAACTGTCTTTTTGTTTGGCTGAAAATAAAAAGATGCCGGCAGCGGATATTCTGGTAAAAATATAAATACAGCCACAAACACAGCAGAATGTTTGTGGCTGTTTATATCTGTTGTTTTATACCCATCTTGGGCTGTCGCTTTCCACTGCTTTGCCTGCGGCAAGGCTTTTTGCAACATCAATGGTGCGCTGGTTGCGGCTGCCTTTGAATTTAAGCTCAAGGCTTTTTTCGCTTTCGATAAAAGGTCCGTCAATCAGAATATCAACCTCTTTCAGCAGGCTGAATTTATCATCATTTTCGTCCTTTGCCAGCGTTTCGTACATATAACCCGTAAAAGCACAGATTTCATACCCAAGCTTTTTCAGTTCTCTGCCAAGAAGCGCAAATTCCTTTGGCTGGCAGAAAGGGTCACCGCCGGAAAAAGTAACCCCTTTTATCATAGGGTTTTTCCTTATCATTGCCACAAGGTCGCTCACGGAATAGTTTTCACCGATGCCGAAGGGATGGGTTTCGGGGTTGTGACAGCCTTTGCAGCCGTGCACACAGCCCTGTGCAAAAATTACAAAACGGAAACCCGGGCCGTCGGTTATGCTGTTTTTGTTGAAACCTGCAACGTTTATAAATGTATTTTCCATATTATATACCTGTAAAATATGCTTTAAATTCTCCTTTTACCCTTGTTGTAGCTGTGGAATTTTGTAACATCCATAATCAGGATACGAACAGCGGCACAGCCCGCCACAAAAGTTACAAGGATGTTTGTGCAGATAGCGTAGAAAAATTCCAGCGGGAACATATTTATCATTATGCTCACTGCAGGGTCAAGAAGCCACAGGTCATTGGTGAAGAACAAAAGGTGGAAATTGTACCAGAACCATTCAAAGTTTGTGATAATCAGAACACCTGCCACGGCAACCACAAGGGCAAAACCTGCAGCGGCATATATAAACTTTCTGCACAGGGTTTCCCGCATCTGTTTTATACCATCGGATTTTACGATATACAAAAGTCCTGCAGCCACCAGAGCGGTGAGCACCACGGCAATGTAAACCACGCCCATATACAGATTCTGCACATCAATCATATGCAGTTTTTCTCTTTCGTCAAAAATCTCGCGGATTTCGCCTTTAACGCCATACTGCATGTCAAGGTCATCCCGCTGTTTTATCATATAGGACAAAAGGTTGTCGGTAACGCTCATCAGGTCCTGACTGCGCATACCGATATATTCAGCTGTGTTGTTCTTTTCGTACTGAGTTTCAAAAAAACTGCGGTCCTGACTTACGCCGATAACACTCCACAGCAAAATCGCAACAAATGCAAAGGGGAGAATAAGGTTGTAGACAAGTTTTTTCATAGACTATTCAATCTTCCCGTAAATTCTCTGTATTTCTTCACTGAAACCGCTGCCGTCTTCTGCTTCCATAATCAGGTCAGGCATAACGGTCAGGCTTTTGCCTCCGTTTTTTCGGCCGTCCACAAGAACAAGCCACGGATGAGGCGAGTTTTTTCTCTGACGGACAAAACGGATAATTTTTGGTTCAATGCGGTTGTTTTTCATTGCCCAGATAACCTGTGCAAGCTGGTCAGGACGCTGGCAGATGCACAGTTTGCCGTTATCACGCAAAAGGCGGTAAGCCGCTGCGGCAACATCGTCGTCGGTCAGTGTAAGCTGATGACGGAAAGATGCTTTTTTCTCATCGTCCTTTGGTTTGCCCGCAGTAAAGTATGGCGGATTGCAGGTGATAACATCAAAATCCGCCTTTTCGGTTTTAAATTCACGGACATCGGCGCAGATGGCAGTCAGCTTTTCACAGCCGTTCAGCTCAATGCTCTTTTTCATCAGCTCGGTACCCATAGGGTCAATTTCAAGTCCGAAAGCTTCCCCTTTGTGGCCCATATCCTTCCAGCGCAGAGGGATAATTCCGCAGCCTGTGCCGATATCCAGTGCTTTCTGGGCATATTTGACCGCGGCAAAGTGGCTCAGCAGAAATGCGTCGGTGCCAAAGCGGTGAGTTTCGTTTATGCACACTTTTGTGCCGTGTGCCAGCGTTTCAACTGTATAGTCCATAACTTAAATTGTAGCCTCAATGCAAACCCAGTTGTTTTTGGTGTGTACTTTAAGCAGTTTGAAGCCAAGGTTTTCAAGACATGTGATAACTTCGTCTTTTCTGTCAATGATGATACCGCTTGTGATGTAAAGGCCGCCTTCTTTGAGGAACTGAGGCACGGATTTGGAAAGCATCATAATTGCGTT
>JAZOTI010000177.1:0-2014 GCA_045657565.1 Oscillospiraceae bacterium
TGTTGTTTGCGGTGCTACAGTTAAACTGGAAGGCATCGATATGCTGCTGGATATCATCAACGAACTGGCTCCATCTCCTGAAGATACAGAAGGCACACCTCTGGCTCTGGGTTCAACAGAAGTTGTTCTCCCATTCAACGAAAACAGCCAGGTTGCGGCACTTGTTTTCAAAACAGTTGCTGACCCATTCGTTGGCACAATGAGCTTTGTTAAGGTTCTCAGCGGCAACCTCAAATCCGACTCCAACGTTGTAAACACAACAACAGGCGAACCTGAAAGAATGGGCAAACTGCTGTTTGTTCGCGGCAAAAAACAGATGGACGCTGAATACATCAAAGCTGGCGACATCGGCGCAGTAACAAAACTTGCAAACGCAAAAACAGGCGATATCCTCTGTGACCCACAGAACGAATACAAATATCCAAAATTTGAATTCCCTAACCCAACTCTTGAACTTTGCATCAAACCAAAGAAAAAAGGCGAAGAAGCAAAAATCTCCGCTTCTCTCCAGAGAATCATGGAAGAAGACTGCACAGTTTCCTACCGTCAGGATGTAGAAACAGCACAGCAGCTTATCAAAGGTCTGGGCGAACAGCACCTTGACGTTGTTCTTGCAAAAATGAAAGGCAAATTCGGCGTTGAAGCTGAACTTTCCGCACCAAGAGTAGCTTACCGCGAAACAATCCGCAAAAAAGTTGAACTTGTTGAAGGTAAACACAAAAAACAGTCCGGCGGCCACGGCCAGTACGGTCACGTTAAAATCACATTCGAACCACACGATGGCGAAGAACTCATCTTTGCTGAAGAAGTATTCGGCGGTTCTGTTCCAAAGAACTACTTCCCAGCTGTTGAAAAAGGTCTCCAGAGCGCAATCAAATACGGTGTTCTCGCAGGCTACCCAGTAGTAGGTCTTAAAGCTACACTTATGGATGGTTCCTACCACGCAGTTGACTCCTCTGAAATGGCATTCAAACTTGCTGCAACACTTGCTTACAAAGCAGGTCTTCCAAAAGCAAGCCCAGTTCTCCTTGAACCATACGGCACACTCGTTGCATACGTTCCAGGCGCAAACGCAGGCGACGTAATGGGCGAAGTTAACAAACGCCGTGGTCGTGTTCTTGGTCTCGACCCAGCAGAAGACGGCATGCAGGCAGTTATGGCTGAATGTCCAATGAGCGAAATGGCAAACTTCACAACATATATCCGCTCCCTCACAGCAGGTGCAGGCTGGTTTACATTCGAATTCGTAAGATACGAACAGCTTCCAGCTCATCTTGAAGAAAAAGTAATCGCAGAAGCAAAAGAATTCATCAACGTTAAATACGACGAAGAATAAATACAACTCCCTTTTACTTTTAACCGGCAAAGAAGGCTCACGACTCTGTGAGTCTTTTTTGCTGTATACCTGGTGTCAAAGGTGCAGATGTCCACAATTTCATTTTCTGCCTGGAAAGGCTGTCACAGCGTCATCGTCCCTTGCATTACACAAAGTAGTGCGGCGGTCCTCTTTCTTGTGACAGCACTTCCCAAGCGAAAATGCCTTTTGCGTCCATCTGCATCTTTGACACCAAAAGAGATTTATCTTTGCAGATTGCGTCACCCTGCCTTGCATTACACAAAGTAGTACTGCGCTCCTTTTTCTTGTGGTGGCGTATTCAAGCGAAAATATCTTTTGTATCCACCTGTCTGTCTAACACCAAAGGGAACAAGATGGGCGTCATCGTCCCTTGCATCATACAAAGCGGTGCGTCCGCCTTTGATGTGCACACAAACGGAAACTGCGGTTTTCTGTGACAATATCACTGTTTTTACAGAGGGAAATGTTGAAAATTCAACATAAAATATGCGGTTTTATGGGTATAATATAACCATAAAAACAAAACATCGGGCAAAAGCCCGCAGCAAAACAACACAATCAGATAAAACTCCCATAAAAGGAGTTATTATACAGGCAAATCCACAGGAGAATTTTTATGAAAATCACAAATGACATCAAATATATCGGCGTAAACGA
>JAZOTI010000178.1:0-12859 GCA_045657565.1 Oscillospiraceae bacterium
TACGATGCTCTTGAAGATGTTAAAGCTGCTATGAAAGGTATGCTTGCACCTAAATTCAGAGAAGTTGAACTTGGTTATGCAGAAGTTCGTAACGTATTCAAACTCTCCTCTGCTGGTACAGTTGCAGGTTGTTACGTTAAAGAAGGTAAAGTTGCACGTCACGCTAAAATCCGTGTTGTTCGCGACGGTATCGTAATTGCAGAAGACGAAATTCTCTCCCTCAAACGTTTCAAAGACGACCAGAGAGAAGTTGCTGCAGGTTATGAATGTGGTATCGGTCTTGAAAAATTCAACGATATCAAAGAAGGCGATATTTTTGAATCCTTTATTATGGAAGAATACCGCGAAGACTAATTCTTATAGGAGGTAATGTATTATGGCTTCTACAAGAAGTGAAAGACTTAATGAAGATATTAAAAGGGAGATAATTTCCATTATCTCCCAGATGAAAGACCCTCGTCTCCAGTGTTTCCTTACAATTATGCGTGTGGAAACATCACCTGACCTTACAAATGCAAAGGTATATGTAAGTGTTCTTGATGGGGAAGATAAATGTGATGCTGCAGTAAAAGTTCTCAACAAAAGCCAGGGCTTTATCCGCGGCGAACTTTCCAAACGTCTGCGTATCAGACGCAGCCCTGAATTCAATTTCGTTAAAGATGACGGTGCAGCATATGCACAGCGCATCAACGATATTATAAGGAACATTAATAATGATGATAAATAATTCTATCAGCACAAAAGAAGCAGCAAATCTGCTTTGCGAAAAGAACAATATTCTTATTCTCTGTCATAAAAATCCTGACGGCGATACTCTTGGCAGTGCTGCAGGTCTTATGCATGCCCTTATAAAACAGGGTAAAGTATGCGCTGTGCTGTGCAATGATGAAATTCATCCAAAGTATGATTTTCTGGGCATAGAGCTTTTCCGCGGTCAGTTCACACCGGAATTTATCGTATCCGTTGATGTGGCAGACCAGAAGCTTTTCGGTGACAATGTTCTTCCTTACAGCGAAAAGGTTGACCTGTGCATCGACCATCATCCTTCCAACACAGGTTATGCAAGAGTAGTATGCTGTGACGGCACACTGCCTGCAGCTGCACAGCTTATGGTAACTGTTGTGGAAGATATGGGTGTGGAACTTGATAAAACAATTGCCGACTGTCTTTACACAGGTCTTATGACTGATACAGGCTGTTTCAAATATTCAGCAACAACAAGCGAAACACATCGTGTTGCCGCAAAACTGCTGGATGCAGGTGCAGACCACAACAAGATTTCCACAATCTTCTTTATGTCCCGTTCCCGCAAGACAATCGAGCTGGAAAAATATGCGCTCAATACACTGGAATATCTTTTTGACGGCAGATGCGCAGTTATTGTGCTTCCTAAAGAAATTCTGGAAAAAGTTGATGCACAGCCGGGAGATATTGAAGGAATTTCCGCGATTCCAAGAGCTATTGAAGGCGTTGATGTAGGCATCACAATCAGACAGATTGCCGACAACAAGTTCAAAATTTCCGTGCGCACAAGCGAAAACGCAAATGCCTGCGAAATTGCACAGGGTCTTGGCGGCGGCGGCCACACAAGGGCAGCAGGATGTGAAATCATCTGCAGCCTTGAAGGTGCAAAAAATGCTATTCTCAGAGAGGTTGAAACAGCTTTATGCATGTAAAAGAAAGCGAACGCTGCGGACTTATTGTCCTCAACAAACCAACCGACTGGACAAGCTTTGACGTTATTGCAAAGGCAAGGGGAATAATGGGATACCGCAAACTTGGTCATTCCGGAACCCTTGACCCTATGGCGACAGGTGTCCTGCCTATCTTTATCGGCAGGGCAACCAAAGCTGTTGATATGCAGATTATTAAAGATAAAGAATATATAGCTACATTCAGACTGGGTCTCAACACCGACACAGGTGATATAACAGGTGAAGTTATAAAACAGCGCGAAGTTGCATCCACAAAAGATGATGTGCTCAACGAAATGGAAAAGTTCAAAGGTGAGATACAGCAGTATCCGCCAATGTACTCCGCTGTTAAAGTCAATGGTCAGCCATTGTACAAGCTGGCACGTCAGGGTGTCACAGTGGAACGCAAGCCACGCAAAGCGGTTATAAAAGAACTTGTTATGACCGACAGTGACCAGGCAACCCACACATATACAATCCGTGTGCTTTGTTCCGAAGGTACCTATATACGCACACTCGTGGAAGATATAGGCGAAAACCTCGGATGCGGTGCAGTGCTTACTGCTCTCTGCCGCACCAAAGCCTGTGGTTATACACTCGATGACACAATAACTCTTGAAGATTTGCAGCAGGCAAGAAACGAAGACAGAATCGACAGCCTTATAACACCTGTTGATACTGTTTTCAGCCACCTTGAAAGAATTGATTTGTCCGATGAACTGGCAAAACGTCTTATCAACGGCGCAAGAAGCCGCATTTCAAAACCTGATGGTGACTACCGAGTATATTACAATAATGTGTTTTATGCAGTGGCAAATGTTACTGACAAAAAAATGAGTGTGGTAAAACTTTTTGTTGACAAGGAGAATTAAATGCAGGAAGTTTACCGGATTAGTTGGAAAAACGATAAAAATACTGCTGTGGCAATGGGTTATTTTGACGGCATACATATCGGTCACAAATTCCTTATTGACCAGATGAAACAATATGCAGAACAAAATAATCTGGCAAAAGCTGTATTTACATTCACAAAAACAATAACACTTGGCCACAAAGGCAAGGATATCCTCAGCCTTTGCAAAAAGGTAAATGTTATGAAAGATATGGGAATAGATTTGTACTATTCCCCGGATTTTCTGGATTTTTCCGCTCTTACACCGGAAGAATTTGTAGATGATATCCTTATAAAATCAATGGGCGCAAAGGCCGTTTTCTGTGGCGAAAGCTTCTGTTTCGGCAAAAAGCGCAGCGGCAACGTGGAAGTGCTCAAAAAACTCTGTGCCGAAAGGAATGTGGAAGTTTTCATCGTGCCTACAGTTCAGCTTGACGGTGTTACCGTAAGCAGCACTGAAATCCGCAATGCCCTTGCAGAAGGCGACATAGAAAAAGCAAACCGTATGCTTGGCAGACCATATACCGTTGATTTTGAGGTTGTCCACGGCAAAAGCCTTGGCAGAACACTGGGAACACCTACGATCAACCAGATTTATCCAAAAACAATGTGCACGCCAAAAGAAGGTGTGTACATAACACGCACAATAGTGGAGGATGAAAAATACCCTTCCGCAACAGGTTTTGGCAATCGTCCTACGGTAAACGGCGAAAACACAAGCTGCGAAACCTTTATTGTGGATTTCAGTGGAGATTTGTACACAAAGAAAATCGAAGTGGAATTCCACCGTTATCTCTTCCCGGTGCAGAGATTTGAAAACGTTGCTCAGTTAAAGGAAATGATTGTACAGGTTAGCGAAAAATCCCGCGAATTTTTTGAGCAAAACAGCAAATAATACTTGACTAATCATACCTTTATGAGTATAATGTTTGAGGTGCCTATAAATCGGTTTAAGGATAACAGCTGTAACAGGCTTCACCCACCTTATGCTGAGTTATAAGGCAAATAAAAGAAAGGTGAAAATGAATTATGAACAAACAGGAAATTATCTCAACTTACGCAATGCACGAAGGTGACACAGGTTCTCCAGAAGTACAGATCGCACTTCTCACAGCAAGAATCAACCACCTCACAGACCACCTCAAAACAAACAAACAGGACCACCACTCCCGTCGTGGCCTCTTTAAAATGGTAGGTCGCCGCAGAAACCTTTTGGCATACTTGCAGAAAACAGATATCGAAAGATACCGTGCAATCGTTGCTAAACTTGGTCTCCGTAAATAATTTTAAAAAGATTAAGGCAGATGTTTTTACAGCATCTGCCTTTAAGTCTTAAAAGACACACAAAAACACAAAAAGTCCGACAGGAAATTTATTATATTTAGCAGTAACTTGAGCCATTAAATTTTTTTAACGGCTGAACTCATTGCTAAAAATGTAATTTTTCCTGTTGGAATATCAACAGGAGGTACAAAAATGAGCTTCAGAACTTTTGAAACTACCTTTGCAGGTAGAAAACTTGTTGTAGAAACAGGTAAAATGTGTGCTCTTTCCAATGGTTCCTGTCTTGTAAGATACGGCGAAACAGTTGTTCTTGCAAACGTTACTATGAGCGCAAAACCAAGAGAAGGCATCGATTTCTTCCCATTGTCAGTTGACTTTGAAGAAAAAATCTATGCTGTAGGCCGCATCCCAGGCTCCTTCCTCAGACGTGAAGGCCGCCCAGGTGAAAGCGCAATCCTTTCTTCCCGCGTGGTTGACAGACCAATGCGCCCACTTTTCCCAAAAGATATGCGCAACGATGTTTCCATCGTTATGACAGTTATGTCTGTTGAACCAGACTGTGACCCAGAAATCACAGGTATGCTTGGTGCTATCATCGCAACAGAAATCTCCGACGTTCCATTCAATGGTCCAATCGGCGGTATCTCTGTAGGCCTTGTAGACGATGAAATCGTTCTTATGCCAAGCGCAGAACAGAAAAAGAACAACAAACTTGACCTTACACTCGTATGCAGTGAAGAAAAAGTTGTTATGATTGAAGCAGGTGCTGCTGAAGTTCCAGAAGACAAAATGCTGGAAGCTATCAGAACAGGTCACGAAGAAATCAAAAAATTCATCGAATTCGTAAAAGAAATCAAAGCTGAAATCGGCAAACCAAAATACGAATTCCAGCATATCGAAGTTGATCACGATATGTTCGAAGCAATCAAAGAATTTGCTATCGATAAAGTTAAATTTGCTCTCGATACAGACGACAAAAACGTACGTGAAGCACGTCTTAACCCAATCTACACAGAAGTACACGAAAAATTTGATGAAATGTACCCTGAAAGAGCAGGCGAAATTGATGAATGTATGTACAAACTTCAGAAATTCATCGTTCGTCGCTGGCTCCTTGACGAAGGCAAACGTGTAGACGGCCGTGGTATCAACGAAATCCGTCCTCTCGCAGCAGAAGTTGGTCTTCTCCCAAGAGTACACGGTTCAGGTATGTTCACACGTGGCCAGACACAGGTTCTCACAGTTGCAACACTTGGTTCCACAAAAGATGCACAGCTTATCGATGGTCTTCAGGATATTTACGAAAAGAAATACATGCACCACTACAACTTCCCACCATACTCTGTTGGTGAAGCAAGAGCACTCCGTTCCCCAGGCAGACGTGAAATTGGTCACGGCGCTTTGGCAGAAAGAGCTTTGGTGCCTGTACTTCCAAGCCAGGAAGAATTCCCATACACAATCAGACTTGTTTCTGAAATCCTTTCTTCCAACGGTTCCACAAGCCAGGCTTCCATCTGCGGTTCCACACTTGCACTTATGGACGCTGGTGTTCCAATCAAAGCACCTGTTGCTGGTATCTCTGTAGGTCTCATCACAGAAGGCGAACGCTGGATGACAATGCTTGACATTCAGGGTCTTGAAGACTTCTTCGGCGATATGGACTTTAAAGTTGGCGGTACACACAACGGTATCACAGCAATTCAGGTTGACATCAAAGTTGATGGTCTCACATACGAAATCATTGCTGAAGCATTTGAAAAATGCCGCAAAGCAAGACTTCATATTCTTGACGACATTATGCTTCCAGTGCTTCCAGCACCAAGAGCAGAACTTTCCAAATATGCTCCAAAAATGAAAGGTCTCAAAATTGACCCTGAAAAGATTAAAGACGTTATCGGCAAAGGCGGTAAAGTTATCCAGAAAATCTGTGCTGAATGTGAAGTACAGATTGACATCGAAGATGACGGCAGCGTGTTTGTAAGCGGTATGGACGCAGACAAAATCAATCAGGCTATCAATGTTATCAACACAATTGTTTTTGACCCTGAAGTTGGTTCAATCTACAAAGGTGTTGTTACAAGACTTATGAACTTCGGTGCATTTGTTGAAATCGCTCCAGGTAAAGAAGGTCTCGTTCACATTTCTAAACTTGACTCCAAACGTGTTGAAAAAGTTGAAGATGTTGTAAACGTAGGCGATGAAGTTATCGTTAAAGTAACAGAAATCGACGAACAGAACAGAATCAATCTTTCCAGAAAAGATGCTCTGGCTGACCTTGCTGCAAAAAAAGCACAGCAGGAATAATATAAAGAATAATTTATATTGATAAATATGGTAAAAAAGGTGGGATTTTCCCACCTTTTTTATTGTTTGTTCATAAATTCTTTTTGATTTATCACATATTATATGATATACTTGTAAGGTAAATTATTATGTAATAGTATGTATATTTATATATAAAGGAATTATTATATGGAAAAAAAGAAAATTGATCTTCAGGATAAAATTATCGATACTGAAAATTTTCTTCCTGATGAAAAAAGCGATTCTCATAAAATAACATATAAAGCTGAAAAAGTGTCTGAAACTGACAGTGAAGCCATTGTGTATGAATCCGAAGAAAACACAACACATAACTCAACGGATAAAAAACGCAAACGCCGCATTGCAACAGGTGCTGTTATGTGCGTGCTTATGCTTATCGGTCTCGGCACAATCATAGCAGGTGGCGTTTCTGTTGTAGCAAAAATCTTTGACAATACAGAAGAAAAAGAAAAATACAATGCAATGCTTTCAACCCTTGTTGTTTCCGACCCTCTGCCATTTGAGTCCGTTGACCAGGCAGACCAGGACTGGCTTTTGTCCTGCAGTGTGTGGGCAGCTGTTATGAACGAAAATATGGAGCAGTTTGAAAAGAACGATTTCGGTGAAACATATCTTCCTGCAGTTGATGTTGATAAATACTTTACAAGAGTGTTCGGCACACAGTACACACTTGCACACCGCAGCTTCGCGGACCAGGAATTTGAGTTCCAGTACGATGAAGCAAAACAGGCATATATAGTTCCTGTTACAAGCTTCCCGACAGGTTTCACACCAAAGGTTGAAAAAATCAAAACCGGTGGCGGTGAAAAAATTGTTACAGTAGGATACATTTCTCCTACAACATCCTGGACAGACACTTCCGACGGTGCAATTTCAAAATATGTTGATTACATCTTCCAGAAACAGGGTCAGAACTATTGCCTCGTTGCAATCAGGGAAAGTGCAATGAAGGTTGATATTTCTGCAGGTGAGTCACAGGCACAGTAATTTAGGCAGGGATTGTCCACCACGGGCAATTCCTGTTTTGTATATGAATTTTAAATTGAAAACATATAAAAGGAGAACAAAATTATGAACACACAGTTGAAAGAGTATATGCTCAGCCAGCTCAGCGCTATCACAGCAGTGCCAAGCCCAACAGGTTTTACAAAAATGGCACAGGATTATGTGGTAAACGAACTTAAAAACCTCGGTTACGAACCATCTGTTCTTGTTAAAGGTGGCGTGCTTGTATGCCTCGGCGGCGAAGGCAACCCAATCTGCTTTGGTGCACACTATGACACAATCGCAGCAGTTGTACGTTCCATCAAACCAAACGGTCACCTTAAAGTTACACCTGTAGGTGGTCTCCACGCAAACAGTGTTGAAGGCGAAAATGTAACAGTTTTCACACGCTTCAACGGTACATACGAAGGCACATTCCAGCCAGAAAATGGTTCTGTTCACGTTAACGCAAATGCAGATGCACCAAGAAGCTTTGAAACAATTACAGAAGTTGTTCTTGACGAAATGGTAAAAACAGCTGCTGATACAAAAGCACTTGGCGTTGCAAACGGCGACTTTATCGTTCTTGACCCAAGATATACAGTTACAAGCAAAGGCTACATCAAAAGCCGTTTTCTTGACGACAAAGCAGCTGTAGCAATCCAGCTTGCACTTGCTAAAGCAGTAAAAGAAGGCGATGTTGTTCTTGGCAGAAAAGTTTACCTTATTTTCACAGACTACGAAGAAATCGGCCATGGCGGTTCTGCAGGCGTTCCAAAGGACTGTGTTGATGTTATCAGCATCGATATGGGCTGTGTAGGCAGCGACCTGGATGGCGACGAAACAAAAGTTTCCATCTGTGCAAAAGACACAATGGGCCCTTACAACTATGATCTTACAACAGAACTTATCAAAACAGCAAAAGAAGCAGGTCTTGACTATGCTGTTGATATCTATCCTCGCTATGGTTCTGACGTTGAATGTACAATCAAAGCAGGTTATGATATCCGTCACGGCCTTATCGGTCCAGGTGTTTACATTTCCCACGGCTATGAAAGAACACATATCAAAGGTTTGGAAAATACATACAAACTTGTTGCTGAATTTGTAAAAAAATAAGATATAAAAGAAGGAACTGCCTGCTCATTATGGGCGGGCAGTTTTTACAGGTGAAAAATGATTTTACAGATCTGTCTTTTCCTTGGGGTGTTTGCAATAATGCCTTTGTGGAAAAAAATAAAGATTAATTTCGGCTTTTCCCTTATCATCAGTGCGGTGCTCATCAGCTTTGTTTTTGCAATTTCACCTCAGCAGATGTTCAAAAACTTTGCAGATGTTTTCACGGTGTATTCAACCTTTAAAAATGTTATTATCGTAACACTTATCGGTTCACTTGGTGTGCTGATGAAAAAATACGATTTTCTTTTGAAGGTAAATGAAGCACTTTTGAACATTTTGTCAGGGCAAAAAAAGGTTATGATGGTGCTGCCTGCGGTTACAGGGTTGCTGTCTGTACCGGGAGGGGCGCAGCTGTCTGCTCCTTTTGTAAATGAACTTGGAGAAAACCTGAATGTAAAACCGGAAATCCGTTGTGTTCAGAACCTTACATTCCGTCATATCTCAATGTTTCTTGTGCCTACAAGCAATGCTCTTATTGTTATGGCAGCTATCATTCCCGATATAAACCTTTACTTTGTTATTCTGCTTGACCTCGGTTTTGTTATTCTCATGCAGATAACCTGCTATTTTCTTTATGCAAAGAATATAAAAGAAGTAAAAACCGATGTGGACAGAACAAAGCTGCCACATTACATAAAACAGTTGCTTGTATACCTTTCACCGATTTATATGATAATTGTATTTAATGGTGTATTTGGTGTGGATATGCTTATCAGTGTGCTGATGAGTTTTGTTATTATATTTGTTATCTGTGGCAAAGAAAATGCCAAGGAATATTTTCAAACCTTTAAAAAAGGCATCAAGCCAAGCACATTTGTGATGATGACAGGGCTGTTCTTTATTCAGAACACCATAAAATCTGCAGACAGCCTTATTCTGTGGTTTGGTGATATTTTTGCAGGCAGTCAGGGTATTGTGCTTGCTTTGGCAATATTTGCATTTTCGGTTATCCTGTCGGTAACTACAGGTTTAAGCTATACCGCAATCGGTGTAATTATGCCAATGGTGCTTTCCCTTGGTTTATCTGCAAATCACATCGCAATATTTGCATTTTTTATCTTCACAAGCAGTTTCTGCGGTTATTTCTTTTCACCGCTGCATCTTTGCCAGTTGCTTACAATACAGACAATCGGATGCCCGTCAAAGGATGTTTACCGAGAATACTCAAAACTGATACCTTGTCTTGTGGTCTACACATTTGCACTGTTCTTCATCTATCAGGGAATACTCTTATAAAAACATACAATAAAATAAAAGAGACTATGTTTTGCATAGTCTCTTTTTTATTTATTCAATAGGGGTGCAATCACCGAAATAAAAAAATTCACCGTCGCAGTGTGCGCAGATTGTTTTTCGGGGCTGATTTGAACCCGCAGGGGGGAATCCCTAAACATAAAATGTGAAAAGGACAGTCATCAGACTGTCCTTTTCCTGGCGGAGAATGAGGGATTTGAACCCTCGCGGCAGTTACCCACCCTACGCCCTTAGCAGGGGCGCCTCTTCGACCTCTTGAGTAATTCTCCAAGTGAGCGAATTTAAATTCTCTGTATTAAATTCAGTGTAATGATATGGCGGAGAGGGTGGGATTCGAACCCACGGTTCTTGCGAATCACTAGTTTTCAAGACTAGCTCCTTAAACCACTCGGACACCTCTCCGTATCAGTTACGCAAAATATAATATCACAAATAGCAGTGGTTTGTCAATAGTTTTTTATCAAATTTACTGCGAAAAAACACATATATGAGCAGCAAATTAAATGCATAACTAAAAAACAAATGGAAACCCAGTTTTTTACCTTAAAAAGCAAAGAATATGCAATAAAAATGCATATTCTACAACTTTTGTATAAGTTGACGGATGAAAACGTTTTAATTTGTGCAAATGTGTTAAATTTAACAAAGTTTTGTAAAATGTACTATTTTTGCACCGATCTGCACTTTTGTTTCTTGTATTCTATTGGGTTATATGTTACAATAACTTTGAAATATGACGTTACCCGTTTACGGAGGTATTAATAATGAGCAAAAAATTCGTTTATCTTTTCAGCGAAGGCAATGGTTCCATGCGTGAACTTCTTGGCGGTAAAGGTGCAAACCTTGCTGAAATGACAAGACTCGGCATGCCTGTACCAATGGGCTTTACAATCACAACAGAAGCTTGTACAGACTATTACGATTCAGGCAAAAGAATCAGCGAAGAAATTGAAAAAGAAATCTTTACATATCTTGAAAAACTTGAATCTATCACAGATAAACAGTTCGGTAATCCAAACAACCCATTGCTTTTGTCCGTTCGTTCCGGTGCAAGAGCTTCCATGCCTGGTATGATGGATACAATCCTCAACCTTGGTCTCAATGACGAAGTTGTTGAAGGCCTTGGCAAACTCACAAACAATCGCCGTTTTGCACTGGATGCATACCGCAGATTTATCCAGATGTTCTCCGACGTTGTTATGGGTATTCCAAAATCCCTCTTTGACGAAGCACTTGAAAACCTCAAAACAGTAAGAGGCATTGAATTTGACCACGAAATGTCTCCTGCAGACCTGGAAAGCCTTGTTGCTTCCTTCAAATCCATCTACGAAAAAGAAATCGGCGAAGCATTCCCTGCAAATCCTAAAAAACAGCTCCTCAGCGCAGTTAAAGCTGTTTTCTCCTCCTGGATGAACACACGTGCTGTTTACTACAGAAGAATGAACGATATTCCTTCTTCCTGGGGTACAGCTGTAAACGTACAGTCCATGGTATTCGGTAACATGGGTAACGACTGTGGTACAGGTGTTGCATTTACACGTAACCCATCTACAGGTGAAAACAAACTCTACGGCGAATTCCTTATGAACGCACAGGGCGAAGACGTTGTTGCAGGTATCAGAACACCACAGTCTATCGACGAACTTGCAAAAGTTATCCCTGAAGCATACAACCAGATTATCCAGATTGCAAAAACTCTTGAAAAACACAATCAGGATATGCAGGACCTTGAGTTCACAATTGAAAAAGGCAAACTCTATATGTTGCAGACAAGAAACGGCAAACGTACAGCTCAGGCTGCTATCAAAATTGCTGTAGATATGGTAAATCAGGGCCTCTGCACAAAAGAAGAAGCTATCCTCAAAGTAGAACCAAGCCAGCTTGACTCACTTCTCCACCCACAGTTTGCACCTGCAGCACTTGCAGAAGCTAAAGCTGTTACAAAAGGTCTTCCTGCTTCCCCAGGTGCAGCAGCAGGCCGTGTATACTTTAACGCTGAAGATGCAAAAGAAGCAGCTTCCAAACGTAACGAACCTGTTATCCTTGTTCGTGTTGAAACATCCCCAGAAGATATCGAAGGTATGGCAATCTCCAAAGGTATCCTCACAGCACGTGGCGGTATGACAAGCCACGCAGCTGTTGTTGCACGTGGTATGGGCCGTTGCTGTGTATCCGGCTGTCACGACCTCCGTGTTGACTTTGACAACAAGATTGCTTATTTCAAAGATACAGCAGTAAGAGAAGGCGACTTTATCTCCATTGACGGTTCAACAGGTAAAGTTTACCTTGAAAAACTTCCAACAATCGAAGCTACACTCTCCGGCGACTTTGCTACATTTATGCAGTGGGCTGACGAAATCAGAAGCCTTAAAATCAGAACAAACGCTGATAACCCTAAAGATGCCCGTCAGGCACGTCTTTTCGGTGCAGAAGGTATCGGTCTCTGCCGTACAGAACATATGTTCTTTGAAAAGAACAGAATTCTTGCAATGCGTCAGATGATTCTTGCAAAGAGCAAAACAGACAGAGTTATCGCTCTCAACAAGCTTCTCCCAATGCAGCAGGAAGACTTTGAAGGTATCTTCAGAGAAATGGATGGTCTGCCAGTTACAATCCGTTTCCTTGACCCACCACTTCATGAATTCGTTCCACACGATGAAGATGATATTGCTGTAACAGCATACGAAATGGGTATGAGCTTTACAGAACTCAAAGCTGCTGTAAAACACCTCCACGAAGCAAACCCAATGCTTGGTCACCGTGGCTGCCGTCTTGCAATTTCCTACCCAGAAATCGCACAGATGCAGACAAAAGCTGTTATTCAGGCTGCTATCACAGTAAAACACGAAGGCAAAACAGTTATTCCGGAAATCATGATTCCACTGGTTTGTGACTCTGCAGAACTTAAATTCGTTAAAAACATCGTTGATACAACAGCTAAACAGGTAATGGAACAGTACGGCGAAGAAATCGAATACAAAGTTGGTGCAATGGTAGAAATTCCACGTGCTGCTTTGATGATTGACGTAATCAGCAAATACTCTGACTTCTTCAGCTTCGGTACAAACGACCTTACACAGACAACATACGGTCTTTCCCGTGACGACGCAGGTCAGATTCTCGACGACTACTACAAAAACCGTATCTTCGAAAGTGACCCAACAGCTAAACTTGACCAGGCTGGCGTTGGTAAACTTATCCGCATGGCTTGCGGTTGGGCAAAAGAAGCTAAACCTGAAATCAAACT
>JAZOTI010000179.1:0-4788 GCA_045657565.1 Oscillospiraceae bacterium
AAAGTTCTTAAAAGAGATAAATCAAAATTTAAAACTGAATAAAGTTAAAATTAAGCAAATTGATTTAAGAAAGAAAAATCTTTATATACTTGCAAAAGTTGATATAACAAAATCAGATATCAAGACGAGAAATTGATATTAAAGCAAAAACAAATATATTAAAAGAAACTTAATATATAAGATTTGAATATCAACAACAACACTTCTATATAACGGCAGCTTTACAACAAAAATTGTAAAAAAGTATATATAGAATGCTGAATCAAAACCGGATTGATATATTAAGGATAACCAAAAAAGGAAAATAGGTTTTAATAAAAATGTATCTTCCCTACAATTATTAAAGATTATTGTAAAGAAAGTAATCTGAGAACGAATATATAATTTAAAATTAAAATAACAGCTAAAAATACTTCTATTAAAATAAAAAGAGAGAAATGTTTAATAAAATAGAAAGTAATAAAGGTAGCGAAAAATAAACAATTAAAAGTTGACCGAATATTGCAAAGTAATATAAGGATAAAGAAAAATTGAATATGATTGAAATAATGTAAAACCCTCTAGATTAAGTAACTTAATTTAGAGGGTTTTTATTTTGCCTATTCTGCTCTGTCGCCTATTTTTCTGTGTGATATTTAAGGTTGCCCATATAAACAATTTCAACAAAACATTCGTTTACTTTATCGCCTTCAGAAAGATAACCGGAAAGTTTGAGAATATTTGTTCCGTGACATTCATCAAGAATATTGAATTTTCTGCCGTTGAATTTTTCAACGAAATCATCGAGACGATATTTTTTACCTGTAAAATCCCAGTCTCTGTTTTCCATATTGATAACATAACCATAGGAACAGTCCCAGTCAACGTTTTCAAGTTCAACATAACCATCAACAATATCGCAAGGTGGTGTGATTTTGATAAGACCAGGGTTGAATCTGATTTCAAGGTTATTGTCAACAACTTTGTATTCTGCAACGCTCATATCATGAGTGCTGTAATCTGCTCTTACATTTTTTCTTGTAGTAATTTTCATATTATGCCTCCGATTTTCAAAACTGATAAAAGTATATCACAAACAGAAACATAATTAAAGTGCTGATTTTATTTTTTACCAATTTAAAGTATATAATACAGGCTGTCGCATATTTTTTTGAATACCGGTGCTGCAGTATAGGTGCTTTCTCCCCCGTTGTACATCGTTACACAAATTGTGTATTTAGGATTTTCATATGGATAAAACCCACAGAACCAGGCAGTAAGAATTTCTTTTCCGCTTTCGTCGTATTTGCCGCTTTGTGCGGTGCCTGTTTTGCCTCCGGCAGAAAAACACCTGGGCTTTGCTCTTTCCATTGCACCTTCTTCCACAACACTTTTCAGCATATCTTTTATCATCAAAGCGTTTTCCTGTAAAACAACCTGTTTTTCTTTATAATCATACAGGTTGGTTATACATTCTCTTGTATTGCTGTTAAAAAAGCCCTGTGCTATCTGTGGATGTACATATATCCCATTATTGGCAAAAACATTCATATATGCTGTAATGTGAACAGGTGTCAGCAACAGTTTCCCCTGCCCAAAACTTACACTGGCAAGCTGACCAAGGTTTGCAAGTTCGTTTTCCGTTGGAAAGTATCCTGCCGAAGAAAAGTACCCCTGTGTGAGTTCAACATTTTCACCAAAACAAAGTTGCTTTGCCATATTACTGTATGCATCAGATTTTTGCTTTATATATGCATCAATAAAATAACAGTTACAGGAAACCACCAGAGCCTGACGCATATCAACGGGTCCGTGCGCTTTATTGTTGTTACAATGATATTCGTGTCCGTTTATTTCGGTTTTACCTGTACAGTTATAGATTTTATCCGGATTATATCCACTTTCCAGCAGGACTGCGGCCCATAAAGGTTTTATCACACTTCCTGGTTCAAAAGCCTGTAGAGACTTGTTAAGCAATGGCGAATTTTCATCATTAAGGGATGCGGCAATATTGTTTGCATTGTAGACCGGAGTTGACACCATTGCCTTGATTTTCCCCGTTTTACATTCCATTACAACAATTGAACCGTTTTCTATATGTTCAGATGCTATTCCTTCGCATAATCTTTGTATGCTGTTATCAATTGTCAGTACCAGTGTTTGTGGTGTATTGGTATCATTGTTCACTTTTTTATATTCTGAAAATCCTGTCAGTTGTCCATAACCGTTTACACCAGCTTTCAGATATCTGATTTCAGCAGAATTTTTTAAACTGCTGTCAAACACCGCTTCCAGCCCTGTAACCCCTTTCCCTTCAAAATCCGTATAGCCAATAAGATGCTGTGCTATATTGAAATCAGAGTATCTGTTTGTGACTTCAAATACTTTTCTTTGTGAAATAGGATAATTCACTTTTGCCATAAATCCGTTAGTATAACGCAGTTTTTCTTCAAAACCCTTTTTATCTTTTTCTTTAAGTGCATTGAAAACCTGTTGCAAATCAGGGTCATTACCTGTGACAAGGGTTTTATAACCTGTAGTTGTATTTGTTATGTTGTTGAAATTTACGTCAGCAATTATGCCCCTGCTATCATCGACTGCAAATTCACGATACTGCTGCTTTTCAGATTTATCGTAATATCTCCCGCTTATATTTATATAAACCATATTCAGTTCAATAATAAAAGCAAACGCTGTAAATGCCGCAACAAGAATAATAAGTCGTTTTTCTGTTATAATGTATCACCTCTTGTTTATTATTAAGAGGTTTTTAATTGTTTAACCTTCTGATTGATTCAAAATTTGTTCTCGCAGAATCTCAACAGCCTTTTTTTCCAGCCTTGAAACATAACTTCGTGATATATTAAGCATTTCGCAAATCTGCTGCTGAGTCTGGGGTTCATTTCCGAACAATCCGTATCTCAGAATAATTATCTGGCGCTGCCGGCTGTCAAGTTTTTCCAGAACCGCTTTGGATACTGTATATTTCATTTCCTGGTTTTCGCAATATTCCTCCAGCTCAAAATCGTCCTGTATGCTGTCTTTAAGTGTCAGCTTTCCGTCTTTGTTCTCACTGTCGATACTTTCCTCAAGATACACAAACATATCGTTCTGACGCAATTTGCGCAGATACATAAGAACCTCGTTATCGATACATTTTGATGCATATGTTGAAAATCTGACATCTTTATCTTTGCTGAAACTCTGCACGGCTTTTATAAGGCCTATTGTACCGATACTCATCAGATCGTCCTGTTCCACAGACGTGTTGTAATACTTTTTAACTACATGTGCCACAAGACGCAGATTGTGCTTTATCAGATTATCTCTTGCCTTAAGGTCTCCTGCAAAATATTTTTCAAACTCTTCCTTTTCCTGTTTGGGTGTAAGAGGATCAGGCAACACCCTGCTTTCCAGATGCAGTGCAAAGAAAAGCATATTTGCCAATATATACCCGATTATTGTACTGAACATTCCGTATCTCCTTTCGATATATCTTTACATTTTTACGAAAGCAAAACAGATTTTATACTAAAAATGTCACCCTGATAAATTCAGAGTGACATTTTATATTATTCGGGAATTATATCCAGCACCGCAAGTGCTGTGCCAATTGCCGCTTTATATATTTCTTTATTTGTGTGCAAATCAGAATATTCATATGGATTATTAATAAATCCGTATTCATTGAGTACACTTGGGGCTATATCATTCCGCAGAACATAATAGTATCCAAAGTAATGACCACGGTTTTCCTTTTCCGCCGCATACGATATCGTTTCTGCCATTTTTTCTGCCACAGCTTTGCTTTGAGGTGTAAAATAATAACTTTCAAAACCTTTAGCTTCTGTTGCATCGGTTGTATATGCAAGACTATTGTGGTGAACAGCAATGAAAAGGTCAGGCTTTGCTTCATTCACAATGTCTCTTCTTTGCTGCAAGGTGAGATATGTGTCATCATTGCGGGTCATTATTACTGTTGCTCCAAATTTTTCAAGGCAGGTTTTTACAGCCTGTGCCAAAGCAAGGTTTATATCGGCTTCGTGCGGACCTTTTATTCCACCTACCGCCAGAGCTCCCGGATCACTACCACCATGGCCCGCATCAACAACAATTGAAACATCTGTCAGCGGCTTTTCTCCTGTCATTTTTCCAGGTGCTCTTTTAAGGTAAATTTTCACTGTATCATTTTCACAGTATTCCGTATTGTATCCCCACAGTTCTTCCCCTGAATTTTCAAATTCAAGATATGTGTTTCCGTTTTGTACTGATACCATACATTCATCACCAAATACGCTGTCAACATTTATGATATACGGCATATCACTACTGTGTAATGCGTCGGAAAATTCTGTGTTCAGTATTTCAAAAGTTACTTTTCCACTGTCATAATATGAAACCACGGCAGGTTTTCCTGTCAGCGAAATATTAAGATATTCATCACCGTTTTCCAGTTTTTCGATATAAATATCATTAATTTTTGCAGGGATATAGTCATTTTCTTCAACCCAGACAACATTCTTTGCAAGAATATAACCGTCATTTGACAGCCTGTACGCATATGTGTACTGTCCGTCTCTTTCTGTGCGGACTGTGTCTTTTACAATCAGCTGCACACCTGGCTGCACTCCATCTATTATGGAACTGTCGTCATCGGGATCCAAAAGTATGCTGGTAAGAGGATTGAATGGTTCCACAATCTGCCCTTCACCTGCTTTTAAAGTTGTATCGTGTTTCAGTTTAATGTTTTCGTTGTTCTTTTTTGTTTTTCGCACAACGGTTCTTACATCAGTATTATCCCCCTGAACA
>JAZOTI010000180.1:0-3366 GCA_045657565.1 Oscillospiraceae bacterium
GTTGAGACAGATATCCACCTGTGCGCCCTTAACTCTTTCTTTAAAGTCAAAAGCCGCTGCAAGTGTGTAGTAAACCAGAGGTTTATCAAGAAAAACCTTAAGGTTTTTGTTTTTGAAACCTTTGCTGCCGGCACGGCCGCATACGGTGATAAGAACTTTTTTCATATATTAAGCCTCCTTGCCCAATGTGAGTGCAAGAACTTTATTTGCCTTTTCAGGTGTATTAATGTTTTCTGCTTTGCCTTCCATAATGTCCAGCACATAGTTGATTTCGCGCACAAAACGCATATTTGCTTCTTCGTTGCAGTTGATAACTGTGCCGTCAGGCATTTTTACGCTGCCTTTACCGAATTCTGCTTCAATTGTGCCTTCGCTCACAAACACTTCGCAGGTGCGGCGGTATTCGCGGCCAAAATAGTCAAGGTGAACTTCGCACAGTTTGTCCTTGTATCTTGCAATGTAAACAGAAAGGTCGTCGCTGTCGATTTCAAGGTCAGAGTATGTGCCTTTGAAGTTGTAGCTTTCCTGTGGGAAACCGAAAAGGTCTACCATATAGTCAAGCTCGTGGATAAGGTCAATTGTTACACCGCCGCCCATTGCACGGATTGCGCTGTAAACCTTGCGGTAGTCCTGTGTTGGACGCCAGCCAGGCAGATAGCTGGAGCAGATGATGCGCACAGAGAAAGGCTTTTTGTCTTTGAGGATTTCTTTGAGCTTCATATATGCGCCGCAGTATCTCATTGGGCAGGCAACGTATGCGTTTTCGTTTGTGAGACCAAGTTCAGACAGGTCGTAGATGCAGTCTTCAAAGATTGGTTTTTCAATAAAGAAGAATTTTGCCTTGTCCTTAAGGTCTTTAAGTGCTGTGTAGTGCAGGTTTGTAGGGTTTGTGATAAATGCAAGGTCATACACAGTATCATCAAGCTGTGTAATCTGTCTTGCGATAAGTGCACCTGTTTCTTCAGGCAGTTCGCGGAGACTGCTTCTGAGCGCTGTAACTTCAAGGCCGATGCCGCGTTCTTTGCAGGCTGCTGTAAGGTTTTTAAGATGGCGTGTACCGATGGAACCGATACCTACAAATAAAACTTTCATTATTCAATACCCTCAATTTTATCCATGATGCTGATTGTGTAAAGGTCTTTTTCAAAGGAATATTTGGGCTGTTCTGTGCCTTTTACAACAGCAAGGAAGTTCTGCATTTCATCAACATAAGCGTTTTCAACGATGTTGTCGCTGTAGCGGCTGTCGTGTTCGAAAGTTTCGTATGTATTGATGAATTCTTTTTCTTTTGTGACCTTGTTGAATTTCCAGAGAGCTTTTGGATTGCCTTCCCAGAAAAGGTGCATACCTTCGCCGTAAACTTCAAGGTTGCGGACAGCTTTTGGACAAACAACGTCAACGGACAGAACACCTCTTGCACCGTTTTCGTGTGTGAGGGTTACAAAGTATCTGTCAGCAAAGTCAATATCAAGATCTGTAACCTTGTTGGAAACAGAGTAAACATCTGTAACTTTGCCGAAAGCTTCGATAAGCCAAGGCATTTCGATGCCGAAAATTTCGCGGCAGCCGTTGGTGCGTTTGTTGCCTACAAAGAAGTTTTTGTAGCTTTCCCAAGGGTGCCAGTCAGGGAGATACTGACCGATGTGGTAGATATAGCTTACCGGTTTGTCGAATTTTTTAACTTCATCAAGGATAAAGTTGATTTCGCCGCGGTAAAGCATTGTGGAAGAAAGGAACAGCACTGTGTCGTTTTCCTTTGCAAGTGCCATAAGTTCTTCGTAACCGTCTTTAACAAGGTTAAGCTCTGTGAAAGAGTTGATTTTGTATGTAAGCAGTTCTTTGAGAATTGCATAGTGGCTGAGCGGTGCTGTGCACACAAATGCAACGTCAGGTTTTTCTGCTGCTGCTTCGGCAATGGAAGCAAATGTTTTGTGTCCCATTTCTTCCACCTGAGCACGGCGTTCATCCCATGTGTCAACGCCGATAATTTCGATTGAAGGGTCGATGCCTTTCAAAAGTCTGATTCTTCTTTTGCCCATTGAACCAAGGCCAACGATTAATGCTTTCATATTCTTATTCTCCGTCATAAAAGATTTTAACTGTATTATTATCGGATTTTAAATATTCCGAAATTGTTTTTACTATTTCTTCGCTTGGCACACAGCCCATATCATAAGGGCTTTTTGCTGTGTCTGCAATCAGTTTGAATTCAGGTGAAACCGCTTTCTGTACACCTGCAAGGATGTCCTCCCTGTCAGTTGTGGTGCAGATAACGTTTTCGGCAATGTAACGGCCTTTCTGCCTGTCGCCGATGTTCACTGTGGGCACCCTGAATGTCGGGGTTTCCACCACACCGCTGGAAGAGTTGCCGATAACTGCTGTGGCAATGCTCATTGCGGAAAGATAGCGTTTAAGGCCAAGGGAGAAAAACGCTTTGGCACGGCTTGAGTTCCTTTCGCAGTAGTCATCCACCATTCTGTTGATAGTTTCGCCACCTGCATCGGCATTGGATTTGGTGAAGATAAGGTTGTACCCCTGCACATTGTCCAGTGCATAAAACAGGTTTTCCATATCCTCCTCAGGGCCTTTTCCCTTTTGTGTTTCAGGGTGATAGGTGATAAGGAAAAACGGTCTGAGATTTTTAAAATCAAGGCTGTTTTCCAGTTCTTCAACCGACATAAGCGGCAGATTTTTGATGTTTTCGTCCCCAAGGCCACCCACATTGTATACTGTTGACGGCTGCTGGCCAAGGCGGTAAAGTCTCTGACAGCTTTCCACACAGGACGGGAAATGGATGTTGCTCATTGCCGTCATACAATGGCGGTAGAAATCGTCCTTTGCACCAACAGTGACATCCCCGCCCGAGATATGCGCAATTGGCACGCCCAGAGCGGAAGCCGCTGTGCACACCGCAAACATTTCGTATCTGTCACCAAGGACAAGCACAAGGTCAGGGCGGTCAGATGAGAAAATTTCGGTAAAACGGCTGACAGTATAGGCAATGGTTTTTGCCACTGCGGTGTCATCGTTGCCGAATTTTAAAATATCAATCTGATACTGCGGCTCAAAACCGTCGGCACGGATTTCCTCGATTGTGTAACCGTATTCTTTTTTAACGTGGGTGCCCGTTGCAACGATTACCGTTGTGATGTTTTCTGCCTTGTCGAGACGTTTTATAACAGGTCTAAGCAGGCCGTAATCGGCACGGGTTGAGGTGATAACAAAAACTTTTTTCATAAAAACCTTTTAACAAAAATTACAACTCAATCAGTTCATCAGTTTCAAAATCGCGTTTGGCTGTCTGTCCGATTACTTCGTACCACTTCATAGGGCTGATGCCATTGCCAGGACGTTTAACTGTAAGGT
>JAZOTI010000181.1:0-2700 GCA_045657565.1 Oscillospiraceae bacterium
CAGAAGTTCCTGTCACAAACTATCACCGTGACGAAATCCTTGACGGCAAGGCACTGCCTTTCAGATACTGTGCTTACTCTGCATGTTTCCGTGCAGAAGCAGGTTCTGCAGGCCGTGACACACGCGGTCTTATCAGACAGCACCAGTTCAACAAGGTTGAGCTTGTTAAATTTACAAGACCTGACCAGGGTTGGGAAGAACTTGAAATGCTGACAAACGATGCAGAACACGCACTCCAGCTGCTTGGTCTGCCACACCGTGTTGTTGCACTCTGCGCAGGCGATATGGGCTTCTCCTCTGCAAAAACATACGATATCGAAGTATGGCTGCCAAGCTATGGCAGATATGCCGAAATTTCTTCCTGCAGCTGCTTCACAGACTATCAGGCAAGAAGAATGCAGGTTCGTTTCAAAAACGAAGCAGGCGACAAGGCACAGCTGTGCTACACACTCAACGGTTCAGGTCTTGCAGTAGGCAGAACAACAGCTGCTATCCTTGAAAACTACCAGAACGAAGACGGTTCCGTAACAGTTCCGGAAGTTCTCGTACCATACATGGGCGGCGTAACAGTTATCAAAAAAGGTGAACTGTAATTGAAACTGATGCAGGTTTATTAAAATTCTGAAACTGCATAACACCTACAAAATGATTGAACTACCCAAAAGGGGACGGATATCGCAAGCACAAATTTAAAATTATAAAAATTTACAGCAGTGTCCGTTTTTGCGGACACTGCTGTGCTTGTTTTGCAGAGAATACATGAATAAAATATTGCTTATAGTATAAATAAAGACGAAATTGCGAAATGTAATTTTGATTTGATAAAATACGTGAGGCAAGAAGAAAAGCAAAGCATGATAAATCTGAAAAGAAACTGATAAAAAACAGACCATCGCCACAGCAAACGAAATTTACGAAGATTTGCAGGACGAAAATTCCGCAGGCTTGACGGCCTTGACTATGTGAAGCAAAATGTCCTGAAACCCTTGAAAACTCACTGACAGAAAATAAGGATAAATCAGACAGATATTTGGAGCTGGGCAGAAAACCACAGGCAGAAAATGGCAGATAAAAATTATCTGCTGAAATATAAAACGCAAAAACCAAATTGGGAGGCAACTATGGGATTATTCAAAAAAATACATAGAAAAATGGAAAAAGCAAAATATGACAAGGAACTGGAGATGAAGAATTCACAAAAAATGGCACAGCTGACCGAAACACTTGAAGAAGAAGGGTTTCAGGCACTCAGTGACAGCGATGTTTCATTTGTTGCGAGAATGCATTATGTAAAAAAAGAATATGCTGAATGTATTTCCTGTTATGATGAGCTGGAACGTCGCAAATACAGAGAATCGTCCTGGCAGGATGATGCCGTTGCAATGTATTTTTACGGCAATGGAGGCATCTCAAAGGACAGCAAAAAGGCAGCACAGTACATGTTGGATATTATTGAAAACTCCAAAGATTTTTTCCGCATACAAAGGTTGGGCGCAGAGGTTTTCCTTGGTGTGCCATGTGCAAGATTTTCCAAAAAAGATTCGAAAGCTGACAACTTTGAACTGTTTGCTTTTAAAAAAGAAGAGTTTGAAAGAATCATCGAAAAGAACAAAGCTTATTTCTGTGAAAGAATGCGTCAGACCTGCCATGCACAGCTGGTTATGCCGGAATATGAGTTTGATGCAATTTCCGATTTTCTTGTAGCATACGAAGCTTACAAAGATCTTGTAAAACTTGGCATATGGGAATGTAAGCGCGATGTGAAATCTGTGGAAGCTATGCTGAAAAAAGAAATGGAAAATGGAAATTATGCTGCAGCATATTGGCTTTCTGTACTTTATGACAGCGGTGCAGTGGAAAAGGGTGAAAGTGAAATTCTTAACATTATGTTGAAAGCTTACAACGGCCAATATATTCCTGTTGTATACCGCATGTCAAGAAACTATAACAGAATGTCACAGTATTTCAAATATGAAGACCGTGCAAAAGTTGAGAGTGTTGTAAATCAGGCAAAAAGTCGTATAATAAATCATTTTAAAAACAAGTAATAACAGAATAAATGAAAAATGCAGTATATTAAAGCAGCAAAATAAAAAAATGTCATTCCGTAAACCTGCGGAATGACATTTTTGTTGTGTATGATTTTGTCTTCTGTCGCAGTGAGCAAAACAAACGGGACGTGGGGGAGACAAGTCACACACAAAGCAATCCATTGATGTTTATAATGCAGTGGCAAACCGGGAGATTCTTGGGCCACTTGCGTTCCCTCAGAATGACCAAAAAGAAAAAAACAACATATTGACTGTTGTTTCATACAGGGAGATAACTATAAGTTATTGTGTATATAATTTACATTTATCTGCATATTCTTGAATATGGTTGAATACAATAATAACATAAATGCACAAAAAATGCATAATATGCACTATATATGGACTAAAGTTTCAGGGTATGCATAAAACAATGTATATTTGCATAAAATTACATAACAATACTTAAAATCATAAAAATATTTGCAAAAAAATACTAAAATATTGCAAAAAAATACTTGACAGAGGAAAGAAAGGGGTATATAATACAGACATCAAAAACAACAACACCTCTTAAACCGGAGTTAAATAAATATACACCCCCTTTTAAAAGGCGAAAAAACACAAGTAAAAGGAGTTTACTGTTATGAAAAAATTATTCGCATTATTG
>JAZOTI010000182.1:0-28675 GCA_045657565.1 Oscillospiraceae bacterium
CTCCGACTTCGTGTTGTTCTCCGTTTGCACCCAGCACTTGCTCCATACAAAGCATGTGTGCTTCCACTTTCCAAAAAACTCAGCGAACAGGCAACAGAAGTTTACCACCAGCTCCAGAAAGACTTTATGGTTGATTACGATGAAGCAGGTTCTATCGGCAAACGTTACCGTCGTCAGGACGAAATCGGTACACCTCTCTGTATCACATACGACTTTGAATCTGTTGAAGATGGTTGTGTAACAGTTCGTGACCGTGACACAATGGAACAGGAACGTGTTGCAATCAAAGATCTTAAAGATTATATTGCAAAGAAAATTGAATTTTAATTAAAAATACACACAAAAAAGTCGGTTCATCAGAACCGACTTTTTTTATATATCCTGTATTCTGTCAATAATATATGATGACAAAGTTACTGTAACAAGAGAAAAAACAATTTTGCCAAAGGGAATATAGCTCAGGGACAAAGCCAGCACAGTAAGGTCCGTCACAAGGTATGCCTTTGCAATGCGGCATTTTGCAAAATGGGAAATAACAAGGGCAAGTGCATCGTCACCGCCACTTGCACCGCCTTCCCTGACAACAATGCCAACACCTGTGCCCACAAAAACTGCACCAAGCAAAGCTGCGGCAAGGGGACGGGAGGAAAGGTCGGGGATGATATATCCAAAGTGCTCCCATATTCTGTAGCTTAAAGAAAAACAGCAGGAAGCAAACACCGCATTTTTGAGAAAACTGTTGCCAAGGATTTTCCAGCCGATAAAATAGCAGGTGAAATCCATAACAATTCCCGTTACACTTGGGCTTATGCCAAACCAGTGGTGCAAAAGCAAAGTCATGCCAAGCACACCGCCTTCGGTAATACTGCTCTGGCTGTGTACATTGAACAGCCCGAAGGACAATACCGCCGCACCAATGAAAAGAAGAGCATAGTGACGTATTGAATTTTTGTTTTTTATCATACAAAACACCTTTCTGCACAAATGGCGGGCTGAGGGCAAAAAAATAGCTGACCATAAAGGTCAGCTTTCATTTTCTTCTTTTAAAATTAAAGAGCTCTTGTTACCTTACCAGAGCGAAGACATCTGGTGCAAGCGTGAATATAGCGTGGAGAACCATCTACGATAGCTTTAACTCTTTTCACGTTTGGTTTCCAAGCTCTGTTTGAGCGTCTATGAGAGTGAGACACTTTGATACCAAATGTAACACCTTTACCACAACAATCACATTTTGCCATTCTGTTGCACCTCCTAAAATTTAATCAACTATGACATTGTAACACATTTTTTATATAAATGCAATACCTAAATTGCATTTTCTTCGTTGCTAAATTAGTGTATCACAAACTTCACATAATAGCAAGCAAAATTTTTGATTATTTTCAAATTTTGTCACATTATTATAATAATATATATTTATAACACCTTTATATTGAACATATTTACGCACTTGCAAAAAACAGTAAAAAATCATATAATTAATTATTAAGCCTCGGCTTACAGAAAACAGGAGAATATTATGGATTTATTTGATCTTTTAGTACACGCAATAGTGCTGTTTACAGCAATTCCTATACACGAAGCAGCTCATGCCTATGTGGCATACAGACTTGGTGACCCTACAGCAAAATACCGCGGCAGAATGACCCTCAACCCAATGGCACATTTTGATCTTATGGGTTCTCTTGCAATGCTTTTATTCGGTATCGGCTGGGCAAAACCTGTGCCTATCAATCCTCTCAATTTCAAGGATACCAAAAAAGGCATGGCAATCTCTGCTGCAGCAGGTCCTGCTTCCAACCTTATTGTTGCGGCAATCAGCATGGTTATCGCAAAAATTCTGTTCTATGCAGGATACGGCATCGGTGTAAACACAGTTATCAGCACACTTTACACAGTGTTCCATTCAATGTGCTACATCAACATTTCCCTTGCTATCTTCAACCTTCTTCCTATACCACCGTTTGACGGCTCAAGAATTTTCAACTATTTTCTGTCTGACAAATGGTACTTTAAAATTATGGAATACGAAAGATACATTTTTATTGCCCTTATTATCCTGCTGGCAACAGGTATTCTCAGTATTCCAATCTCTTTCCTTGCGGGCGCAGTTTTTTCTGCCCTTGACAAACTGACAAAAATCGTTGACGTTTTCGGCAAAATGATATTCTTTTAAATAAAAGGTGTTTCAATGCAGTTGAATTTTAAACTGGACCAGTTCGAAGGTCCGCTGGATTTATTGCTTACCCTTATCAGTAAGCATAAAATGAATATTCTTGATATCGAAATCATCACCATCATCAATCAGTATCTGGAAATCATCAGAGCCGCACAGGCACAGAACCTTGATGTTGCAAGTGATTTTATCGATATGGCGGCACGACTGGTTTATCTCAAATCGGTTTATCTGCTGCCAAAAGATGAAGAAGGCGAAAAACTTAAAGCTGAACTTCAGGGACAGCTTATTGAGTACAGTCAGGCAAAGCTGGCCAGTGAAAACTTAAGAAAAATGTTCGTCGGTGACAGCATTTTTGTCCGCCAGCCTGAGGAAATCAAGGAAGATATGACTTATGATATTATCCACCCTGTTTCCGACCTTGTAAAAGCCTATGAAGTGCTGGACGACAAATCCATCCGCCGTGCACCTCCAAAACAGGAAAAATTTGAACCTATCGTGGCCACACCTATTGTTTCGGTACAGGCAAAAATGTTCACGGTGCTCAAAACACTGATGAAAAAAAGGGTTACATCCCTCAAATCCGCTTTTGACAAATCCAAAGGCAAAAGCGATGCAATTGCCACATTTATGGCTATTCTGGAACTCATCCGTGCACACCGTGTTACCATTGATGAAAACGAGAACATGGTGCTTTCAAAAAAACACAGGAGATAACTCTATATGACAATGGAACAGAATTTGTGTGCAGCCGAAGCAATTATCTTTGCAAGCGGCGACGGTATAAGCACACAGAAACTCAAGGAAGTACTGGATCTGGATTTAAAACAGCTTCAGTATATACTTGAAAGTCTCAGCGAAAAATACAATCACGAAAACAGCGGTATCAAGTTTGTAAAAAACACCGAACAGGTTTTCTTTACAACAGACAAGGAATATTCCGACTGGGTTTACAAAGCTTTAAGCCAGAAAAAGAATGCGCCTTTGTCCAATGCGGCAATGGAAACTCTGGCAATCATCGCTTACAACCAGCCTGTTTCCCGTGCGTTTATCGAACAGGTGCGCGGAGTGGATTCTTCCAGCAGTGTTCAGACTCTGCTCAGCCGCAATCTCATTGAGGAAGCGGGCCGTCTTGATATTCCGGGCAAACCAATCAGCTACCGCACAACACCTGTTTTCCTGCGCAGTTTTTCTATCGAAGGCCTGGAACAGCTGCCTAAAATCAAAACAAACTCCCCTGTGGGAGAAGCCTATCAGCTTGAAATAGAGGACGAAAATGCTTAAAATTCTTGCCGTGACGGGCTGGGTTCTGCTTGCTGTGCTTGTTTTATTGCTGTGGATACTCATAGTACCCCGCAGCATATATGTGGAATACTCAAAAAAGTATAACCTTATTGTAAAGGTAAGGGTGTTTCTCTTTAAAATAAAGGTTTATCCTTTTAAACTTCCTTTTGCAAAGGAACTTACAGAGGAACAGAAAACTGCCAAAAAAGAAGCAAAGAAAGCCAGAAAAGCAAAAAAAGCAGAGAAAAAACAGTCCGATAAAAAACCGACAACTGAACAGCAGCAGAAGAAAAAAGGCTTTGATATTGCCGAAAAGCTGCCAAAGGGTATGGAACTTGCAAAAACCATACTGTCGACAGTCAAAGGTGTGTTCCGCATACTTTTAAACGGCATCCGCATCAAAGACGTATCTTTCAATCTGCCAATCAGCGGCAAGGATGCATTTGATGTTCAGCAGAAATACGGCAAAATCACATCAGCGTTTTATTCTTTCAATATATTTCTGCAGAAATATGTAAAAGTTTTTTACAAATGTCCAAAGTTTATTGCGGATTTCAATAATCTTTACAGGGAAAGCCTTTATTTTTATTGTAAAATACAGGCAAGTCCTAGTATAATAATAGCAGTAGGCTGGCATTTGCTGAAAATATATCTCAACTTAAATAAAAACAGTAAAAATACAACAGACAAAGCGGAAAAGGAGAACTGACCAATGGCAGAAAAATCAGTACCAGTACAGGAGCTTATGGCTTCCGCTCTCGGTAAAATGAGAGACCTTGTGGATTCCAACACAATTATCGGCAGCCCTATCAACACACAGGACGGCACGGTTATCCTGCCTGTTTCAAAAATCTCTTTTGGTTTTGTTTCAGGTGGCACAGATTTTGCATCCAAAACACAGAAAGATCTGTTTGGCGGTGCAGCATCTTCCGGCGCATCCATCACACCTGTAGGTTTCCTTGTTATCAAGGAAGGCAATGTGAGATTTATGCAGGTTGCCGAAGGCAACGCAACGGTTGACCGCCTTATCAATATGATGCCTGAAGTTATTGACAGACTGGAAGGTTTCATTGCTTCCAAAACAGGCAAAAAAGACACAGTAAAAACAGAAACTGTTGAAAAAACAGTTGTAACAGAAATCACAGAGCCTGAAACACAGGCATAATAACAGGAGGAACAATGCGAGACACACGCATACAGAAAGCTATGGCTGACCAGGGCCTTTGCTCCCGCAGACAGGCAGAACAGATTATTCAGGAAGGCAGAGTAAAACTCAACGGCCGTCCTGTACAGCTTGGCGATAAAATGGACATAAAAGCAGATATTCTTTCCGTTGACGGCGAAAGAGTATTTTTTGACCGCAAAAAAGAATATTACTACTATATGATGAACAAACCACGTGGTTACATCACAACAAGCAAGGACGACAGAGGCAGAAAAACAGTTCTTGAACTTATCAGCGACGCACCTGCACGCGTTTATCCTGTAGGCCGTCTTGATAAAGACAGTGAAGGCCTGCTTCTTTTTACAAACGACGGTGCTTTTGCAAACCAGCTTACACACCCATCACATCAGGTGTCCAAGCTGTACCGCGTTACTGTAAGACCAACAGTTACAGAAGAACAGCTTATTGCACTTGCAAACGGTGTTTATCTTGATGACGGCACAAAAACTCTCCCTGCAGTAGTACGCGTTGTTACACAGGAAGAAAACCGTTCGGTTCTTGAAATTTCCATCAAGGAAGGCAAAAACCGTCAGGTTCGCCGCATGTGTGCTGCAGTAGGTCTCGAAGTTGCGCGTCTTCGCCGCAATGCTATCGGCCCTGTAAAACTCGGTATGTTGCCACCTGGCAAATACCGCGAACTTAAACCAAGCGAAATAAATGCACTCAAAGCAGCGGCAACAAAAGCAATCCGCAGCGGCAGACAGACAAAGAAAGAGGACTAAACCATGGGCATGTTTACAATGAAACCGATTGAAGAATATGATGTAATCGAACTTCTCAACAACGGCCGTTTTGAAGGTGACCTTTACGGTTATGTGCTTTCTGACGGTGGCGACCTTTTCGGTTACACACTCTTTAAAATCGAAGACAACACAACAACTTTGCTGGACAGCAAAACACCGGGTCCTTTGTATCTTGACGGTATCATCCGTGCAAGCATTGCATACGGCGAAGCAAGAGGTGCTGAATATTTCAGCTTCAACCTTGACCACGAACCTTTTGCAGAATACAAAAGAGTGTTTTTTGATGAACATCCAAACAAAATGAAAACATCGGTTATTTTTTCCGGTTGCAAACATGACTAAAGGATGATAAACTGAATATGCTGGAATTGATCAAAGAACTGTTCGGAATGAAAAACGGACAGGATACAGATAATAATGAAAATAATGAAAAGGAGACTACACCAATGGTTGTAACAAAGAAAACAAATATCGGCGATATTCTCGACGCAGATGTAACAACAGGCAAATACTTCCTTGAAATCGGTATGCACTGCCTTGGTTGCCCATCCGCAAGAGGCGAAAACATTGAACAGGCTTGCTGGGCTCACGGCACAAATGCTGACGAACTCGTAGCAAAACTCAATGCACATTTCGGTAACGAATAATATGAAATACGAGAACATAGGCAGCCGTTTGTTAATGGCTGCCGGTCTTGTTTGTGGCGGCAAAACTGTTTGTGATGTTGGCTGTGACCACGGCAAACTCAGCCTTTACCTTATAAAAAGCGGCAAAGCAGAAAAAATCATCGCCACCGATATCAACAAAATGCCATTGCAGAAGGCAGTTGACCTTTTTGCGGAAAATGGTGTGAGCGACAAGGCGGAGTTTTATCTCACCGATGGTCTGCAGGGATTGACCAAAACTGACGATATCACTCATGTGGTTATCTGTGGTCTTGGGGGTGACACCATTGCGCAGATTATTCACAACGCACCGTTTATCAGGGAAAACAGGGTTAAACTTGTGCTTTTGCCTGCACAAAGCGGTGACAAGGTGAGAAAATTCCTCTACGAAAACGGTTATTCCATAACAGGTGAACACACTGTGGGGGAAAACAAAAAGTTTTACACTGCAATCACTGCGGAATATACAGGTGAAACTGTGGAGTGTGATGCCTATCGCTGTTTTATCGGCGAAAGCGAAAACTGCACAGGTGCCGATGCAAAAGGTTATTTTGAAATGGTTCTGACCCGCCTTGAAAAAAAGGCAAAGGGACTTATGATAGATACCGGCAACTGCCCGGCAGATATCACAGAAGCCATTGAAAAGGTAAAAAAACTTATAGACCGGAATTGATTTAAAGGACATATCACAGACTGATATGTCCTTTTTGTTGTAAAGATTTTTTTATTATGGTAAAATAAAATATTATATAAAAACAACCAAAGCTATACTTTGGGAAAGAGGATTAAAAATGACAAACTTTACCGATGCTTTCAAAAATAAATTTCTTGAAGGGTTTATGGCAAGTGACCTCACCACAACAGGCATTCTTGTAAGTCTTGCAGTTGCGGCAGCACTTGGCTTTTATATCTATTTTGTTTATCGCTTTACTGTAAAAAGCAGTTTTTACAGCCGTTCCTTCAACAAAACACTGGCATTGCTGCCAATTGTAACAGCGGGTATTCTCCTTGCAATGCAGAGCAATATCGTTATCAGTTTAGGTATGGTTGGTGCACTGTCCATTGTACGTTTCCGTAATGCGGTCAAAGACCCTATGGATCTGCTTTACCTTTTCTGGAGCATCAGTGTGGGTATTATCACAGGTGCAGGCATGTTTGAACTTGCGGCAATCAGCAGCTTTGCAGTGACAGCACTTGTGTTTCTGCTTGACCTTATGCCAACTTTCAAAGCTCCTTGTGTGCTTGTTGTTTCCGCAAAGGACGAAGCAGCGGTGAACACAGCTCTTGAATGTGTTAAAAAGCACGCAAAACGTGCAAAGGTTCGCAGTAAAAACATCACAAACAGAAGTGTGGAAGTTATTGTGGAACTCAGTGTAGACACAAAATGTTCCCTCCCATCCGAAATTGCAGCGGTTGAAGGTGTAACATCAGTTAACCTTCTCAGCCACGACGGAGATGTCCGTTTCTAAGGAGGTGCAGTATCATCGAATACCGTGTCGAAAATAAATTTCTTGTGTCTGATGCTGATATCGCTCTGCTGAAAGGGCGCCTTGGTGCGGTTATGGCACAGGATATACATCAGGACGGGGACGCATACAATATACGCAGTCTTTATTTTGATGACATGTGGGACAGATGTATGGACGAAAACGAAGCAGGGGTGGACAACCGCCGCAAGTTCCGCATACGAACATACAATATCAATGCACCGCAGATGAACCTTGAAATCAAGGAAAAACTGCGCGGTTATACAAAGAAAAGTTCTGATGCAATAACAAAAGAAGAATGCATCGATATTATGAACGGGACATACAGCCATACTTATGGTGAACGCAAAACCCTCAACAGTCTGGCAGTGGAGATGAAAACTTCACTTATGCGTCCCAAAGTTATTATAGATTATGAACGCACAGCATTTGTTTACCCTTCAGGCAATGTGCGTATAACCTTTGACCGCAATATTGCGGCAACACGCTGCTGGCAGGATTTTCTCACAGAAGATATGTCACAGCTTACACCTGTGCTGCCTGCAGGCATGCACATACTGGAAGTCAAATATGACGAATTTATCCCTGATTTTATCGCCAGACTGCTGGAGATGGGGAATCTCAGACAGACTGCTTTTTCAAAATACTATCTTGGCAGACTTGCAGTAAACGGTGACTATATAATCAGATAATTTATCGGAAAGGAGAAACAATGAGGAAACTCAGATATATACTTGCAGTTTCAGCTTTTGCTGTTCTGGCACTGGCTGTTGTTCTGTTTGGAAAAATTGAATCAGAATCCTGTATGGGAATCCCTGTTGTTTCCCCTGACAGATTTGAAAACTACACCCTTGTTGAAAACCCTGACCTGAACGGTCAGATTGTCTTTAACGGCGAGGTTGCACCTGTGGATGTGAACACACTGACAATATACATTACACAGCAGGTAGAAAAAGGCACACAGCCGGCCGACCTTGCAGGCGACCTTGAGGTTGCAAACGGGGAACACCGTCTGTATTTTATAAAGGACGAAGCGTTCGGCAACCTTTATGAAGCTGTGGGCAACAACCACAGTTTCCGTCTTTTTGCAGTTAATACAAAAAAAGAATATATCGAGTTCAAAGTGGTTTTCACTGCGCTTCCTGTGCTCAAAATCAACGGCGGATTTCTCAGGGATATTGAACCCGGAAAACCAAGTTATATCGGCAACATCTGGCTGTGGGACAGAATTGCAGGAGAAAACAATGGCTACGATGTAATACACAGCGAAGCCTACTGGCATATACGCGGCAACAGACAGGATAAACAGTCACTTAAATTCTCACTTTTTGTGGGAGCAGAACAAAACAACCTTTCCTTTATGAAGCTGGGGAAAGATGAAGACTGGATTTTAAATCCGCTGTCAATTGACGACACCAAAATCCGTGAAAAAACAACACTTGACCTGTGGAAGCAACTTCAGCAATATGCAGAATACCCTCTGGATATGAGCAAAGGGGAGTATGTGGAACTTCTGCACGATGGCACCTACCGCGGAGTGTGGATGCTTCAGCGCCGTGTTGACCGCAAATACCTCAACCTGGGCGAAGGGCATATACTTCTTAAAAACCTTGACTGGTTTGACGCACAGACGGTGGAAGATGCTTATGAAATAACATATTCCGCGTATGATGAGCAGTATACAACCGCCCTTATGCAGCAGTTGTTTGACAAAGAAATTTACGACCATATAAACCTTGAAAACTGGATTGATGTGGCACTGTATATACAGGCGGCAGACCTTAAAGATAACTGTTACCACAAAAATATGTTTTTCCTCTTTGATATGAACAGTGAGGATTATCAGATTTATCTTCTGCCATGGGATACCGATATGGCCTTTGGTATGTCTTGGATGTACAATAACATTGCGGAAGATGCCACAGAGGTGTTGGAACGTCTTGAGTATTCAAAACTCAAAGAACTTTATCCTGAACTTGACAAGCGTATGGCGCAAAGATGGCAGCAACTGCGACAGACTGTCTACAGCACAGAAAATATTCTTGCCACAGCAGAAAAATATCACACATACCTTGGCGAAAACAGCGTGGTTGAAAGAGACTATCTTGTGTGGAACTACCGCTGCAAAGGTGCTGACAGTTACGATATGTTCAGAAATTATGTTGTAGAAAGAATGGAATTTCTTGACGGATACTATGCACAGTATAATTAAAAATCAGGCACTTCTGTAAAAAACAGGAGTGCCTTTTTGTATAGTTACAATAAATCTGTATATTATGTGAAAAGGGTACACAAAGAATGAATTTTGGTGTATACTTTAATTTGAACCTATTAAAAATTAAATCTGATTGTCCGAGAGGTAATACTTTTGAAAATCTGGTGCATTGAAGACGACGAAAACATAAACAATCTCATAACCTACGCCCTTTCAAGTCAGGGTTTTGAAGCAAGCGGCATGACAAGTTACAGTCAGTTTCAGGAAAAAATACACACCGACTGTCCTGACCTTGTTATGCTGGATATTATGCTGCCTGATACAGACGGCATAACAATCCTTAAAAATCTGAAGGCGGATATGTCCCTTTGTGATATTCCTGTTATTATGCTTACAGCAAAGAACAGTGAAATTGATATAGTAAAAGCCCTGGATTTTGGTGCAGAAGATTATATAACAAAACCATTTGGTATTCTGGAGATGGTTTCCCGTGTAAAAGCTGTTCTGCGCAGATGCGAAAAAAACCGCAAAAACAGCGATGTATCGGAAAGCAGCGGCATTGTTATGGACAAGCAGCGCCATACAGTTGCGGTGAACGGTCAGAGTGTTGAACTTACTCTCAAGGAGTTCAGTCTGCTGCAGCTTTTCCTTGAAAATCCACAGAAAGTTTTTTCCCGCGAGCACATAATGAGCATGGTGTGGGGAGACAGTTATGTTGGGGAAAGCCGCACTGTTGACATGCACATAAAAACTCTGCGCCATAAACTTGGCGTGGCAGGCAACAGCATTGTTACAATCCGCGGAATAGGCTATAAATTTGAACCTTTGACGGTATAAAAATATGAAAACAAAAATAATACAGAACAATCTTATATCCTGTGCAATGGCAGTAATACTTACTGCCATTATCTGTGTTATGACATACAGTCATTACATGGCGCAGGGGTTTATTCTTCAGGCAGAAAACCAGGCTTATGTGCTCAGGGAAATCTGCGAAAATGAAGAAGACGATTTTGCGGCTCTCAGCGCCCTGGACAACAGTTTGAAATCAAGGGTTACACTTGTTGCGGCAGACGGCAGGGTAATTTTTGATAATATGTACAGTGAAGCCGAATTGGAAAACCACATTGAGCGAGAAGAAATTCTGCAGGCGCTGGAAAACGGCAAAGGCAGCAGTCAGCGATATTCCTACACCGATATGGTAACAAATTACTACTGTGCACTGCGCCTAAGCGACGGAAGTATCATAAGGGTTGGTGTGCGTTCAAATCAGATTTTTTCACAGGCAATTTTGCCAAACCTGCCTGTTATTGTGCTGGCAATCATAATGATCATCGTTGCTGTGTTTGTCATTTCGGAAAAAACAACAAAACGTATTGTAAAGACAATCGAACATTACAATTTTGACATTGAAGGAAACACAAGCTACGAGGAACTTTCACCTTTTATAGACAAAATAAAATCCCAGAACGAAACCATTCAGAAACAGGCAAGAAAAACTGCAGCAGAAAAGGACAGACTTGCATCGGTTTTTGAAAACATGGAAGAAAGCCTTATTGTGTGCGACCGCAAAAAGATGGTGGTACAGCACAACCGTCAGGCCGGCAGAATTTTTGGCGTAAAGGAAAACGACAGATTTTATGAGGTTGTGGCAGATGAGGAACTCAACGCCAACATTGACACAGCTCTCAGTGGCGAAAAAATCCACGGTTTTATAAAACGTAATAAACTGACCTATCAGTACACAATCAGCCCTAATATTGAAAACGGGGAAAACAAAGGTGTTATTATCATTTTCCTTGATGTTACACAACAGGTGGAAAGCCAGCGCATGCGCCGCGAATTTTCCGCAAATGTAACACATGAACTCAAAACACCTCTTACAAGTATTTTAGGATACAGTCAGCTTATTTCCAGTGGTATTGCAAAGCCTGAGGATATGGCAAATTTTGCGGGAATTATCGAAAACAATGCACAGAAACTCCTTACTCTTATTGAGGATATCATGCAGATTTCCGCCCTTGAAGAAGGCGCTGTAACCGACATTGCTCAGGTTAACCTTAAATCAGTAATCGGCGAAATTCTTCGTGACCTTGAGCCTGTAATAAGCAAAAAGGGCATTGAAGTGAACTGCAGTGCCGAGGATGTTACAATAGAAGCAAACTATAAAAATATGGGGGATATGTGCAGAAACCTTATCTCCAATGCCATCAAATACAACAAGCCTGAGGGCAGAATTGATATAACACTTTTGCAGAAAGATGACACAGCGGTGCTTAAAGTAAGCGATACAGGCATCGGTATTGCGGAAAACCATATACAAAAGGTGTTTCAGCGTTTTTATGTGGTGGATAAATCCCGCAATAAAAACATCAGCAGTACAGGTCTTGGTCTGTCCATTGTAAAACATATTGTCACACAGATGAAAGGTGATATAACCCTTGAATCAAAACTCGGAGAAGGTTCAACTTTTACAGTTATACTTCCTCTCAAAGTAAAATAAAACAAAAGGAGAGGGGAATCTCTCCTGTGGTAAAGTTATGCAGAATAAAAACACGGAACTTTTTGAAAATATGCCGGTCAGCAGGGCGGTAATATCCCTTGTGATACCTACAATTATCAGCCAGCTTGTAACGGTGGTTTACAATATGGCCGATACATTCTTTATCGGTCAGATAGGCGACCCGAATCAGGTTGCGGCGGCGGCACTTTCCCTGCCGCTGTTCATGCTGTTCAACGGGGTGGCAAACCTGTTTGGTATAGGTGGCGCAAGCCTTATATCCCGCAGTTTAGGGGTAAACGACCGCAAAAAAGCCACAAAGGCTGCAGCTTTCAGTATATGGACCTCTGCTGCAATTGCTGTGGTTTATGGCCTTGTGATATTTGCATTGAAAGGTGTGATACTGCCAAAGGTAGGTGCAAACAGCGAAACATATACCTACTGCACACAGTATGTGTTCTGGACCATAACAATCGGCGGTGTGCCTACAGTTATGAATATCCTGCTTGCACATCTTGTCCGTGCTGAGGGCAACTCAAAGCAGGCAAGTTTTGGTATGGCCCTTGGCGGGGTGATGAACATAATTCTTGACCCTGTATTCATTTTTGTTTTCAAAATGAATGTTGCGGGTGCCGCAGCGGCCACAATGCTGTCCAATCTTATTGCTACAGTCTACTTTGTTGTGCTGATTAAAAACAAAAAGGATACAACAATCAGCTTCAGCCCGAAACATTATTCATTGACAGACAAGGTTCCTTACGAAATTCTTATGGTGGGTCTGCCAAGCTGTGCAATGAATCTCCTTGCGGTTTTCAGCAATATTGTTCTCAATACACTTATGGCCGGCTACTGCAACGAGGCTATTGCAGGTGTGGGCATTGCAAAGAAAATCGATATGCTTGCCTTTGCAATAGCAACGGGTATGTCCCAGGGCGTGCTGCCGCTTATAGGTTACAACTACTCCGCAAAGAACTACAAACGAATGATGGAAAGCATAAAAACCACATTTATTTACAGTATGTTCATTTCCGTTGCGGGCACAATTTTCCTTCTCACCTGTGCAGGTCCTCTTGTGAAAGCATTTATCGACGATCCGCTTACCGTACAGTATGGTCAGCTTTTCCAAAGAATTATCTGCATCTCCACGCCTTGCGTATCGGTGACAATGATTATCATCACAATGTTCCAGTCGGTTGGCAAAAAGGTACAGCCACTTTGTCTGTCGTTGCTGCGTAAAGGCGGCCTTGATATTCCGTTTATGTTTATAATGAACGCGCTTATCGGTGTTAACGGCATTGTGTGGGCAACACCAATTGCAGACCTTGGCGCGATGATAGTTTCCATAATTGTGTTTATACCTTTCTGGAAAACCATCAAAGCTGAACAGCAGTCAGCAAAAATATAAAAAATAAAGCATCACAGATGAAAGAATTTGCAGTTTGTCAACATCTGCAGTGCATATATAAAAACAGAAAACCGAAAACAAAATAACAAAACAAAAAGCCACTCACAACGAGTGGCTTTTAATTTTATATTATATTAACCTTTTTTAGCGCGGGAGATAATTCTTGCTCTTTCTGCGTGGTCAAGAATTGCTTTTCTGATACGCAGTGATTTTGGAGTAACTTCAACAAGTTCGTCCTGTGCAAGGAATTCAAGACATTCTTCAAGGCTCATTTTCTTGTGTGGTACAAGTCTCAAAGCATCGTCAGAACCGCTTGCGCGCATGTTTGTAAGCTGTTTTCTTTTACATACGTTAACAACAAGGTCTTCGTTTTTAGGGCTTACACCAACAACCATACCTGCATAAACAGGTTCGCCTGCACCGATAAACAGCTGACCGCGTTCCTGTGCGTTGTAAAGGCCGTATGTGATGGATTCGCCTGTTTCAAAGCAAACAAGGGAACCTGTGTTTCTTGTTGGCAGTTCACCTTTGTGTGGGTGGTAACCGTCAAAGATTGTGTTGAGAACACCTTCACCTTTTGTGTCTGTAAGGAATTCACTTCTGTAACCGAAGAGACCGCGGGATGGGATTTTGAATTCAACACGCATTCTTGTTTCGCCCTGTGGTGCCATCTGAACAAGTTCAGCTTTTCTGGAAGAAAGTTTTTCAATAACGCTGCCCTGGAATTCTGTTGGCACGTCGATAACAACGTGTTCGTATGGTTCCATAAGAACACCGTCTTCTTCTTTGAGAAGAACTCTTGGAGGGGAAACCTGGAATTCGTAACCTTCTCTTCTCATGTTTTCAATGAGGATGGAAAGGTGCATTTCACCACGGCCCATAACTTTAAAGCTTTCGCTGCTTGTGGAGTCTTCAACTTTAAGAGCAACGTCTTTGAGAAGTTCTTTGTGGAGACGTTCACGAATCTGACGGCTTGTTACAAATTTGCCTTCTCTGCCTGCGAAAGGAGAGTCGTTAACAGCAAATGTCATTTCAACTGTTGGTTCGTCAATTGCAACGAAAGGAATTGGCTGAACATTTGCGCTGTCGCAGATTGTGTTGCCGATTGTTACATCTTCAAGACCGGAAACGATAACGATATCGCCTGCGGAAGCTGTTTCAACAGACTGTCTGCCTGTGCCTTCAAATGTATAAAGAGCTGTGATTCTGCCGTTTTTCTTGAGTGTTTCGTCGTGCCAGTCGCAAACTGTTACGCTCTGACCAACTTTAACTGTGCCGCTTTCAATTCTGCCGATTGCTGTTCTGCCAACAAAGCTGTTGTAGTCAACATTGGAAACAAGCATGGAGAATGGAGCTTCAGGTTCAACTTCAGGAGCTTTTACATATTCAAGAACTGTGTCAAAGATAGGTTTGAAGTCTGTACCTTTAACATCAGGGGAATAGTTTGCAATACCTTCACGGCCGGAGCAGAACAGCATTGGGCTGTCAAGCTGTTCGTCTGTTGCACCAAGGTCCATAAGAAGGAGAAGAATTTCGTCAATGATTTCTTTGATTCTTGCGTCAGGACGGTCGATTTTGTTTACAACGATAACAATGGAAAGGTCCTGTTTGAGTGCTTTTTCAAGAACAAAGCGTGTCTGTGGCATTGGGCCTTCTGCTGCGTCAACAAGCAAAAGAACGCCGTCAACCATTTTGAGAACACGTTCAACTTCGCCGCCAAAGTCAGCATGGCCCGGAGTGTCAACGATGTTTACTTTAACGCCGTTGTATGTGTAGGAAGCGTTTTTAGCAAGGATAGTGATACCTCTTTCTCTTTCGATATCACCGGAGTCCATAACTCTTTCGTTTACTACCTGGTTTTCTCTGAATGTACCGCTCTGTTTAAGCATACCGTCAACCAAAGTTGTTTTACCGTGGTCAACGTGAGCGATGATAGCTATATTTCTTAAGTTTTCTACTCTCATCTGTTCCTCCGTAATGAAACTGGAAAAATAAGTAACTGTAAAATTAAATTAAAAATTTGCTACCCTTTATGATACTACAAAACTAATATATTATCAAGAAAAAATTAATCACAATGTAGAATTTTGTCATATTTATTTGTGCAAATGGTATATCACGGCTCGGTTTTGTCGTTTTTTATATAATATAATAAAGAATTTGATATTTTTTGGCGTATATGATTGAAAAAGTATATATTTTTATGATAAAATAAGATGTTAAAATTTATCAAAATGGGGGAAGTATGCGTGTATTGGGCATAGACCCGGGCTACGCTATTGTAGGTTACGGGACAGTTGAATATGTAAACAACAAGTTTTACCCTGTGGAATTCGGTGCGGTAACCACTCAGGCACATACACCTTTTGAGGATCGCCTCAAGGAAGTTTATGACCAGCTTGATGTGGTAATCAAAAGGGCACAGCCTGAGGCAATTGCCATTGAACAGCTGTTTTTCACCACCAACCAGAAAACGGTAATTCAGGTTGCAATGGCAAGAGGGGTAATTCTCCTCTGTGCAAAAAACAACAATATACCGGTTTTTGAATACACCCCTCTGCAGATAAAACAGTCGGTGGCAGGGTACGGCAAAGCGGTCAAAAAGCAGGTTATGGAGATGACCCGCATAATGCTTAAACTTGACAAAGTGCCAAAACCTGACGATACTGCCGACGCACTGGCGGTGGCAATCTGCCATTGTCATTCCTACCGTTCAAAACTTCTTGGTCAGAATATGAAAGGCCAGATAAGAACAGGCATATAGAAATTTCGGATAATATGCAGGGCAGGGGCTTGCTCCTGCTGTAAAATACAAACTGATTTTAAAGGTGAAATTATGATACATTCACTTACAGGCAAAGTAATAGAAAAATCCCTTGATGAGGTTGTTATCAGCTGTGGCGGCGTGGGCTTCCTTGTGTCGGTACCGCAGACAGCACAGGGTGCAATTGCACCTGTAGGGGAGGAAACAACCCTCTACACCTACCTTAATGTAAAGGAAGACGCCCTTGATTTGTATGGTTTTGCAACAAAGGCGGAACAGAGAACCTTCAGAATACTCACAACGGTAAGCGGCGTGGGCCCAAAAGCTGGTCTTGCAATACTTTCCGCTTTGTCACCTGACCGTGTGGCACTTGCGGTTTCCAGCGGAGACTACAAGGCTTTCACAGCGGCACAGGGGGTAGGTCCAAAACTTGCACAGCGCATTGTGCTGGAACTCAAAGGCAAGTTTACCGAAACAACTCTCGGCGGTGTTACAATCGATGATATTTCCCGCACATCGGCAGCACCGGCAGGGGGCAATATCAGTCAGGCAATCAGTGCACTTGTTGCACTTGGATATACACAGAGTCAGGCTGCTGTGGCAATCAGCAAGCTTGATGCAGACCTTGATGTGCAGTCACTCATCAAACAGGCACTGAGACTTATAGCAGGAGGTAAGGTATAATGGCAAACGAAATAGGCTTTACAGACCACGAAAGACTTATAAGCCCTCTTGCAAAAAGCGAGGACTTTGACAACGAAAACAACCTGCGCCCTCAGCGACTTTGTGACTATGTAGGTCAGGAAAAAATAAAGGATAACCTCAGCATATACCTTGAAGCTGCAAAAATGAGAGGGGAAGCACTGGACCACCTGCTGCTTTACGGCCCTCCGGGTCTTGGCAAAACAACCCTTGCAGGCATTATCGCCAACGAAATGGGTGTAAACATCCGTGTAACAAGCGGCCCTGCTATTGAAAAACCGGGCGACCTTGCAGCACTGCTGACAAACCTTGAGGAAGGCGACGTACTGTTTATCGACGAAATTCATCGCCTTTCCCGTCAGGTGGAGGAAGTTCTCTATCCTGCACTGGAAGACTACGCTCTGGATATTATCATCGGTAAAGGTCCTTCAGCACAGTCTATCCGCATCAATCTGCCGAAGTTTACACTTATCGGAGCAACCACAAGGGCAGGTCAGCTTTCAAGCCCGCTCCGTGACCGCTTTGGTGTTATCCTCAAGCTTGAAATGTACACCCATGAGGAACTTGCAAAAATTATTCAGCGTTCTGCGGATATTCTCAATATTCCTTGCGAAGCGGAAGGTGCACTGCAGCTTGCAAAATGCAGCCGCGGCACACCACGTATTGCAAACAGACTTCTCAAACGTGCACGTGACTTTGCACAGGTGAGAGGCAACGGCGTTATTGACGAAGTAATTGCAAAGGATGCGCTGGTGAGAATGGACATCGACCATCTTGGTCTTGATGCTCTGGACAGAACATTGCTTACAGCAATTATCAAAATGTATTCAGGTGGCCCTGTAGGTCTTGAAACACTTGCAGCGGCAATCGGTGAAGAAGCAGTTACCCTTGAGGATGTTTGCGAACCTTATCTTATGCAGGTAGGCTTTTTGTCCCGAACACCAAGAGGCAGAATTGTAACAAATCTTGCATACAGCCATCTTGGACTTGCAAACCCTGCTATGAACGGTCAGCAGACACTTGATGACCTGTAATGGCAAAAAAGTCAGAAAAATTAACATAATGGCAACAGATTGTGTTGCGGAATGTTTTACAATAATGACATATAAATATGTTCTGTGGAAGGACATATAACTATACAAAAGAATTTATACAATTCAAAGGAGATACATTTATGGCAAGATTATTCGGTACAGACGGCGTAAGAGGTGTTGCAGGCAACGAACTCACACCGGAACTTGCAATCAACATCGGACGCGCAGCAGCTGCAGTCCTCACAAAACACTCCAACAAAAAAGCAACAGTGCTTATCGGCAAAGACACAAGAATTTCCGGTGATATGCTGGAAAGCGCACTCTGTGCAGGTTTGTGCAGCGTTGGTGCAGATGTAAAACTCTGCGGCGTTGTTCCTACACCTGCAATTGCATACCTTGTAAAAAAATACGACTGTGATGCAGGCGTTGTAATTTCTGCAAGCCATAACCCAATGGAATTCAATGGTATCAAAATCTTCAACGGTGAAGGTTACAAACTTGCAGATGAAATTGAAAACGAAATCGAAGCACTTATCCTTGATACACCGGAAAAAATCGTTAACGTAACAGGCGGCGAAATGGGCACAGTTTCCACTATCACTACAGCTGTGAGAGATTACGTTGATTACATCAAAACAGCATGCGAAGCAGATTTTTCAGGCCTTAAAGTTGTGTTTGACTGTGCAAACGGCGCAGCAAGCATGACAGCACCAACTCTCTTTACAGAACTTGGTGTTCAGGCAACATTCATCGGTGCAGAACCTGACGGCACAAATATCAACGCCGGTTGCGGTTCAACACACCTTGACAAACTTGCTGCATATGTAAAAGAACACGGTTTTGACTGTGGCATCGCATTTGACGGCGACGCAGACAGATGCCTTGCAGTTGACGAAAACGGCGAAGAAATCGACGGCGACAAAATCATTGCAATTCTTGCAACAAGAATGAAAGCACAGGGCAAACTTGCACAGGATACAGCAGTTGTTACTGTTATGAGTAACCTCGGCTTTATGAAGCATATGGAAAAACGCGGTATCAAAACTGCAACAACAGCAGTTGGCGACAGATATGTTCTGGAAGAAATGCGTGCAAAAGGATACAATATCGGTGGTGAACAGTCAGGCCATGTTATCCTTTCCGACTTTGCAACAACAGGTGACGGTCAGCTCACAGCAGTTGCTCTCCTTAACAACTTTGCAAAGGAAACAGACAAAAAGGTAAGCGACTTCAACGGCTGTTACTCCAAATACCCACAGGTGCTTATCAACATCAAAACAACAGCAGAAGGCAAAGCTTTCTACAAAAAAGACGAATATACAGAAGGCTTTATCGAAGCAAAACAGCAGCAGCTTATGGGACTTGGCCGTGTGCTTGTACGTGTTTCAGGTACAGAACCTCTTATCCGTGTTATGGTTGAAGGTGAAAACCTTGACAAAATCACAACTGTTGCAAACGAAATTGTAGACAAAATCAAGGAAAGACTTGCTACAATCGGTGCATAATCAATTACACAATCTATTATCAGGAAAAGAAAGGCAAGGCGGCCCGAAAGCCGCCCTGTAAAAGTATATGAGAGCAGATAACAAATGGCAGGATTACAAACTTATTGACGCTACCGACGGTTTCCGTCTGGAAAGCTGGGGGGATGTTATCCTTGTAAGACCGGACCCACAGGTTGTATGGAAACTTCCACAGCAGAGCCCGCTGTGGCACAAAGCCCACGCAATCTATCACCGTTCTTCAGCAGGCGGCGGCCAGTGGGAATATAAAAAAAGCTTTGCACAGCAGTGGACAATTGACTATGAAGATTTGAAATTCAAGGTTTCACCTACAGGTTTCAAACATACAGGTCTTTTCCCTGAGCAGGCTACAAACTGGGATGAATACAAAAGACTTATCGAAAAAGAAGACAGACAGATAAATGTCCTCAACCTTTTCAGCTACACAGGCGGTGCAACACTTGCCTGTGCAAAGGCAGGCGCAAAGGTTTGCCACGTTGATGCATCAAAAGGCATGGTGCAGTGGGCAAGGGAAAACGCACAGCTTTCAGGCATGGCTGATTATCCTATCCGCTGGATTGTTGACGACTGCATCAAGTTTGTTCAGCGCGAAATCCGCCGCGGCAACAAATACGACGGCATCATTATGGACCCGCCAAGCTATGGCAGAGGCCCTAACGGTGAAGTGTGGAAACTTGAAGACAATATTTATCAGCTTATGGAACTCTGTTCACAGATTCTCAGCGATGACCCTCTGTTTGTTGCGGTAAACAGTTACACAACAGGTGTTTCCCCAAGCAGTATGGAATATATGCTCAACGCCCTTGTAAAGAAAAAATACGGCGGCGTTGTTACAGCCGACGAAATCGGCCTCACCGTACAGGCAACAGGTTCTGCCCTTGCCTGCGGTTCAACAGCTTTCTGGAAAAAAGGATAGGAGCAGACCACGCTCTGGGCGGGCTGCAACCCATTAGACATTAAAGGAGAAATTTAAAACTATGATACAGGCTGCTAACCTTTGGTTTGGTTATAGTGAAGAACGCGAAAAAGCCCTCAGTGGCGTAAATTTCACCGCAGATAAAGGTGAATTTATTGCTGTGCTGGGTTCAAACGGCTGCGGCAAAAGTACATTGGCAAAACATTTCAATGCAATTCTGCTGCCGGAAAAAGGGGAAGTTATCGTTGAAGGCATGAACACTGCCGACGATGAAAGACTTTTTGATATAAGACAGAAGGTTGGTATGGTTTTCCAGAACCCTGACAACCAGATTGTTGCAACAATAGTGGAAGAAGACGTTGCCTTTGCTTTGGAAAATATGGGGGTGGAACCAACCGAAATCCGCCGCAGAATTGACGAAGCAATGGAAAAAACAGGTGTTTACAAGTTCAAGGACAAAGCACCTCACCACCTTTCAGGCGGTCAGAAACAGCGTGTGGCAATTGCAGGCATCATTGCAATGCGCCCTGACTACATTGTTCTGGACGAGCCTACAGCTATGCTTGACCCTGAAGGCAGACGTCTTGTTCTCAAAACAATAAAAAGCCTCAACAAGGAATACGGAATTACTGTAATTCTTATCACACATTATATGGACGAAGCCGCACAGGCAGACCGCATTGTGGTTATGAACAAAGGCAAAGTGGTTAAAGAAGGCACACCAAAGGAAATTTTCTCTCAGGTGGAACTTGTAAAAAGCCTTTCCCTTGATGTACCGCAGACAAGCGAAATTGCATACGAACTTTCAAAAATGGGATACGGCCTTTCCACAGAAGCTATCTCCATTGATGAATGCGCCCAGCAGCTTTACGATTTCTTGAAAGGATAGGATAAATATGGCAGTACTTAAAATTGAAAACTTGTCCTATACCTACAATCAGGGCTTGCCTGGACAGACAAAGGCTTTGGACAATATCAATCTCGAAATTGAAGAAGGCACCTTCGTTGGTGTAATCGGCCACACAGGCTGCGGCAAAAGCACACTTATCAGCCACCTTAACGGCCTTACAAAACCACAGGAAGGCGCAATCTACCTTGACGGTAAAAATATCTGGACAGAATACGGCAACATCCGTGATGTGCGTTTCAACGTAGGTCTTGTGTTCCAGTATCCTGAATACCAGCTTTTTGAAGAAACAATTTATAAAGATATCGCTTTCGGCCCTAAAAATATGGGTCTCAGCGATGAAGAAGTTGACAAACGCGTAAAAATGGCTGCAGAGTTTGTAGGCATTCCTGAATACGCGCTGGAAGGTTCACCTTTTGACCTTTCAGGCGGTCAGAAACGCCGTGTTGCAATTGCGGGCATCATTGCAATGCAGCCAAAAGTGCTTGTGCTTGATGAACGTTGTGCAGGCCTTGACCCTGAAGGAAGAGAACAGATTCTTTCTCAGGTTAAAAACTATCATCTGCAGACAGGCGGTACAGTTATACTTGTTTCCCACTCAATGGAAGACATTGCAAACTATGCCGACAAGGTTCTTGTTATGGAACAGGGCAAAGTTTACAACTATGCCAATACTGATGTTATTTTCCAGGATGCGGAAAACCTTTCCAAAATGGGTCTTGGTATTCCTGACATCACAAAGGTGTTCCTTAAACTTAAAGAAATGGGTGTGGACATCGACACCGACGTTTACACAATCCCTTATGCAATAAAAACATTGCTTAAATACAAGGAAAGAAAGGCAGGTGCAGACAATGCTTAAAGATATTACAATCGGTCAGCATTTTCCGGGCAACAGCCCTGTACACCGCCTTGACCCAAGAATTAAAATTCTTGTTACCGTAGCTTATGTTGTGTTTCTGTTTTTAAGCACAAACGCAGTTGGTCTGGCACTCAGCATTGCTTTGGTGCTTATGCTTTACGGTGTGGCAAAAATTCCGCTTAAACTGCTTAAAAAGAGCCTTAAGCCAATTTTGCCTATTATTCTGTTTACAGTTATCCTCAACCTGTTTTTTATCACAGGTGATGGCGCACCGCTTTTCTCAGTGTGGAAAATCAAAGTGTACATTGAAGGTATTATGTTCTGTATCGTTATGGTAATCAGAATTATCTGCCTTATCAGCGGCACATCTTTGCTCACCTACACAACAAGCCCTATCGAACTTACCGACGGTCTTGAAAGACTTATGAAACCTCTCAATGCTGTTAAGTTCCCTGTGCACGAAATGGCAATGATGATGACAATTGCACTTCGCTTTATCCCTACACTTATTGAAGAAACAGACAAAATTATGTCTGCACAGAAATCCCGTGGTGCAATGCTGGACTCCGGCAGTTTCACAGACAGGGTAAAAGCTCTTGTGCCTATTCTTATTCCATTGTTTATCTCTGCTTTCAGACGTGCAGATGAACTTGCAACAGCAATGGAATGCCGCTGTTACCATGGCGGCAGCGGCCGAACAAGACTCAAACAGCTTAAAATCAACTCAAATGACATAAAATGCACAGTGTTCTGTGTTGTTTACTTTGCAGTTGTTTTTGCAACAAGATTTTTCTTTACACCACTTATTTAGTTAAAACAGGAGTCGGATTTTGACAGTTAAAGTTAAAGTTGCCTTTGATGGCACGGATTTCTGCGGCAGTCAGGTGCAGCCGGACAAAAGAACAGTTTTCGGTGAATTTCAGAAAGCTTTGCAGACTGTTGTAAGCGATGCGGCAAACATCAAAGCCTGTTCCCGTCTTGACAGCGGTGTTCACGCAAAATGTTTCTGGTTCAGTTTCGAAACGGAAAAAGCACTTGATACACACAAACTGCCCTTGTCTCTCAATGCAAACCTGCCAAAGGATATCAGGGTTATTGAAAGTGAACAGGCAGAGGAAGGTTTCCACGCAAGATACTCTGCCAAAGGCAAGGAATACACCTACTATATAAAAAACAATCACATAGACGACCCTTTCACCAGCAAATACTACTACCGCTACCCTAAAAAACTTGATGCAGATGCAATGCACAAAGCGGCGCAGTATTATGTGGGTACACACGACTTCCGTTCCTTTATGGCAAGATGGTCAAAAATTGTGGACTGCCACCGCACGGTTTATTCCGCACAGGTTACACAGCAGGACGATATGATTGTCTTTAAAGTGAGAGCCGACGGATATCTGTATAATATGGTGCGCATTATGGTGGGTACACTTATATGGGCAGGGGAAGGCAGAATAAAACCGGAACAGGTGGAAGATATAATCAAGGCATGTCACCGTTCCAAAGCGGGAGTTACAGTACCTCCCGAAGGTCTGTTCCTAACAGACGTTATGTACTGATAAACACAGCAGGGCGTCAAAAAACGCTTTTGCGTAATTTCAAATAATCAAAAGGAATATTTATGTCACAGCAGCAACAGCCACCAAGAAGACTCACAAGAAAAGAGCTTCTTAAACGAAACAAAAGAATTGCAAAAAAACGTCAGATGCGTCTGACGTTTATTGGTGTTGCTGTGACTGTGTTTCTTGTTTATATCACAGGAATTTACGGTGCATCCCTTGCATATCTTGGGGATTTTGTAAGTTCCGGCCTTGTGTATCTGCAGTTTGGCAGCGGGTTTCCTGTGGAAACAGAAAACCAGACCTTCCTGCAGGCGGAAAAAATGGGCACATCCATGTGCATACTTGACGGTGACGGCCTCAGCTTTTATTCACCGACAGGGGATAAAGTTTATGAGTACCACCACTCAATGCAGCGCCCTGTAATATCTGCTTCAGGCAAACGTGTTGCAATCTACAATGCAAACGAAACTTCAATAAAAATTGCAAATGCACACAATATCCTGTTTTCACAGGAGATGACAAACGATATAATCCACGCGTCCCTTGCGCACAACAACTACCTTGCACTGACCACAAAAAGTCAGAGTTACAACGGCGAGGTAAAGGTGTTTGACAGTCAGATGAACGAAATTTTCACCTGGCTCAACGCAAAAAGTTTTCCTATGCAGAGTTTCCTGTCTCCAAAGGCACAGACACTTGCCGTAAGCTGCCTCATGACAGAAAACGGAAGTCTTGTAAGTGATATATATATTATCGATACATCGGACGGCAGCGAAAAGTATGTTGTGCACAACAAAGACGGTGCACCGCTGGGCATGGAATTTATCAAGGATTCAAAGCTTATAATCTTCTATACCGACAAAGCTGTTGTGTTTGACCTTGTTACAGGCCAGACAGAAAAGGAATACAGCTATGACGGACGTGACCTGACGGCTTATGATATTAAAAACAGTCAGGTTGTTATGGCGCTGGGAGACTACGACGGCTTGTCTGACTCTTTGATTGTGATGTGTGATTTATCTTTAAATACACTGCATACAATGACAACACAGCGCAATATCACCGATATTGTGTTTACTTCACAAAGAATATGCGCTTTGGGTGATGAGGTTGTGGAACAGTACAACTTCAAAGGCGAAAAAGCAGGTGAAACTGTAGTTAAAAACAATGTAAAAGATATTCTTGATTATCACGGCTGCATAGTTGTTTCGGGCAACAGCCTGGAAAAGCTTGAAAAAGCCGATATGGAATAAAAGGTTAAAAGTCAGGAGAATTATTATGACAGTACCACAGATAATAGATATTATTTTGTTGGTTATAGTTTTTCTTTGCGCTGTAAAAGGCTTTAAGGACGGTTTTTTCACCGCTCTTGTAAACCTTGTGGGCAGCATTGCCTCCCTTATAGTTGCATGGATAGTTTCAAACAAATATTCAGGTGTTATCTTCGAAAAACTTCTCAGAGAAAAGGTTATCGAAAGCACCTATAAATACATACAGGATTCCGCAAACAGCATTGATATAAAATCATTGCTGGAAAATATTATCAGCGGTCTGCCTGAAAACTTTATCGATAACTTTATTGACAGTATTGTTATCAAGGTGGAAGGCATTATTGCCGACCTTGCAACACCGTCAGTTGATGTTGCGGTGAATATTGTTGATGCAATCATCGCACCGGTTATAATTGTAATTATTTCCATTATTATATTCTGCGTGGTTTTCACACTCTGCAATATAGTGGCAGGTCTGCTGGCAAAAATTTTCAGGGCAATCAACAAAATCCCTGTTATTGGCTTTGCAAACCGACTTGCAGGCTTTGGTGTGGGCATCTGCACAGGGGCAATAAATGTATTTTTAATTTCCTGCCTGCTGAGTATAATAGCAATTATCACAAAAAATTCACTGTCATTCCTTAATATAGAGGTGTTGGCACAATCAAAAATTCTGGCAATGACCAGCAGCATAAACCCATTTATGGGATAGGTTAAAGGTATTCAAGTAAAGGAGCAGTTTTTATGTTATGTGAAAAATGTAAAAAACGCCCTGCTATGATTTATATGCAGGTTACCGAAAACGGTGAGACAAAAAGCAAAGGTTACTGTCTTACCTGTGCAAAGGAATTGGGTATAAAACCTGTTGATGATATGCTCAAACAGATGGGCATCAGCGACAAGGACCTTGCGGCAATGGAAGAACAGATGGAAAGCTTTATGGAAGCAAACGACGGCAACGGCGATATGTTCAACATTGCAAATATGCTTAAAGGACTTACAGGTGCAGGGGATGACGATGATGAATACGACGGCGAATTTGAAGCCGGCGGTTCATCCACAATGCCATATACACGCGGTGATGGCAAAGACCGCGGCGAAGTTGACCCAAAAGATAAACTTGACCCAAGAAACCACAAAAAAGGTCCAAAACGCAAATTTCTGGACCAGTATTGTGAAAATCTTACAGACAAAGCAAAAAACGGCAAGCTTGACAACATCATCGGACGCGATAAAGAAATTTACCGCACAATCCAGATTCTGTCCCGCCGTCAGAAAAACAACCCTTGCCTTATCGGTGAAGCAGGTGTAGGTAAAACTGCAATTGCAGAAGGTATCGCACTTAAAATTGTGAGAGGCGAGGTTCCTCAGCGTCTTAAAGACAAGGAAATCTACCTTGTTAATATGACAAACCTTGTTGCGGGCACACAGTTCCGCGGCCAGTTTGAAGCAAGGGTAAAAAGCCTTGTAAGCGAAGTAAAAGAAAACGGCAATATCATTCTGTTCATCGACGAAATCCACACAATCACTGATGCAGGCGGCAGTGAAGGAGGCATGAACGCAGGCAACATTCTCAAACCTGCACTTTCCCGTGGTGAAATTCAGGTTATAGGTGCAACAACATTTGCGGAATACCGTAAATTTATCGAAAAGGACACAGCCCTTGAACGCCGTTTCCAGCCTGTTAAAGTGGAAGAACCATCCATCTCCGACACAATTGATATCATCACAGGCATCAAACAGTACTACGAAGCCTACCATCACGTTACAGTTCCACAGAATATGGTGGATATGACTGTGCGCATGAGTGAAAAATATATCACCGACCGTTTCCTGCCTGACAAAGCTATCGACCTTCTGGACGAAGCCTGTGCATGCTGCAGTCTGGGCCACCCTGAAATCAGCGAATGGCTTTATGCAAAGGAACGTATGGATGTTCTTAAAGAAGAACTTGATGATATGGAAAGCGGCACAACCGACGCTATCGACTACGAAAAACTTGCAAATCTCAAGCAGGAATACTATCAACACGAAGGAACAGTAAACCGTCTTGAGGGTGCGGTAAAAGATATTGTGGTTACAATTGATGACCTTGCAAAGGTTATCGAACTCTGGACAGGTATCAGTGCTTTGAAAATCAAGGAAAGCGAATACGATAAAATTCAGGGTCTTGAAGAAAAACTCGCAGCTGCTGTTATTGGTCAGGACGAAGCAGTATCCCTGGTTGCAAAGGCAATCAAACGCAACCGTGCAGGCATCAGCGGCCGCACACGCCCTGCAAGCTTTTTATTTGTAGGTCCTACAGGTGTGGGTAAAACCGAACTTGTAAAACAGCTTGCACAGAACCTCTTTGACACAGTTGATCCGCTTATCCGCTTTGATATGTCCGAATTTATGGAAAAACACGCGGTATCCCGTCTTGTAGGTTCACCTCCGGGTTATATCGGTTATGACGAAGCAGGTCAGCTTACAGAAAAAGTCCGCAGAAAACCATACAGCGTGGTGCTTTTTGACGAAATCGAAAAGGCACATCCTGACGTAATGAACATTCTTCTGCAGATTCTTGACGAAGGCAAAATCAACGATGCTCACGGCAGAACAGTAAACTTTGAAAACACTGTTATCGCAATGACTTCCAACGCAGGTTCTACCGACACAATGAACGAAACAGGTTTCGGCAAAAGCCGTGCCGATATGTCAAAGGCAAAAACAATGCGTGCACTCAGAGACTTTTTAAGACCTGAATTCCTTGCTCGTATCGACGAAATTGTGGCGTTCAATCCGCTTACAGAAGAAAACCTCAAAGACATTGCAGCTTTGATGATTGGCGAATATGTAAAACCAATGGAACAGAAGGGCATCGCCCTCACATGGGATGACGAAGCACTTAAAGTTATCTGTTCTAAAGCCAACGGCGGCCAGTTTGGTGCGCGTGATATCCGCAGGGTAATCCGCAAGGAAGTGGAAGACAGAATTGCAGAGGTTATTGTGGACAATATTTCACTTTCCAAAGTGCATGTGACTGCACAAGATGGCGAAATCAAGGTGGAATACTGAGATTTGCGGTTATCCGACAGATAACGCGTTTTTGAACTATAAAAAACAATTGACAAACATACAGGTTTGTAATATAATAATTTATGCTGTTAAAACAACAGCATAAATATGCGGGTGTAGTTTAGTGGTAGAACTCCAGCCTTCCAAGCTGGTCGTGTGGGTTCGATTCCCATCACCCGCTCCAAGAGAACAGATAACTTCGGTTATCTGTTTTTGTTTTTATACGTGAAAACAGAAGGGAATCGAACCTGCGGTTCCCCTGAAAAGTTATCGTCGCACTCTGCGACGGCACAAATGCCCTCTTGATTGCTTGTAACTTTTCCTTCCTCCGCCTTCCTGCATCCGCTACCGGCGGCGGTCGGCTCCGTCACCCA
>JAZOTI010000183.1:0-6006 GCA_045657565.1 Oscillospiraceae bacterium
TGCAGGTGGCGGCAATCAGATTCTGAAGCACATCAGTCAGGCAGGGCTTGATATCACAGATATTCATAATATTTTTATTACACACAGTCACACAGACCATATTTTAGGTGCGGTGTGGATTGTCAGAATGATCGGCCAGGCCATCAATTATGACGGCTGTCCTGATATTTTCCATATATACTGTCACGACGAAGTTGCCCAGGCACTTAAAACAATATGTTTTGCAACTCTTCCCGCAAAGGTTACAAAGCATTTTGATGAACAGATTAAACTTCACATAGTTGAAGACGGTGATATTTATAATATTTTGGGCTGTGACATTGAATTTTTTGATATTCACTCTGACAAAACAAAACAGTTTGGTTTTATTATGAATTACAATGACAAAAAACTGGTGTGCTGCGGTGATGAGCCTGTTGTTGAAAGTATTTTTGATAAAGCTCAGGACTGCGACTGGCTTATGCATGAAGCTTTTTGTCTTTACAGTGAACGTGATATTTTCAAACCTTACGAAAAATTTCACAGCACAGTAAAAGATGCCTGTGAAACAGCTGAAAAACTTGGTGTAAAAAATCTTATTCTTTATCATACTGAAGATTCCCACATCCATAACCGCAAAGAATTGTACAGTCTTGAAGGCTGTGAGTATTTTAACGGAAATCTTTATGTTCCCGATGATTTTGAAACAATAATGATATAAATAAAAGGTATCTCTGTTGATTCAGAGATACCTTTTTTAATTTATCTGTTAATTACAGTTTAAGGTTGCCAAGGCTTTCTTCGCCAACTTTATGAGCTTTCATAATGTTTGTAGAACCTGAAACACCTACAGGAACACCTGCTGTGATGATAACCATATCGCCGTCTTTAAGGATTTTTTCCTTTTTAGCTGCTGCTGTTGAGATATCGATAAGTTCATCAGTACCTGTTACTGTAGCCATTCTTACAGGCATTACACCCCAGGAAAGAGCCATTTTGCGGCATGTTCTGGAGGAGTCTGTGCATCCGATAATTGGAAGACTTGGACGGTATTTAGAGATGTTTCTTGCTGTAAAGCCGGATTTTGTAACAGTTACGATTGCTTTTGCACCGATATCCATAGCTGTCATACAAGCTGCGTGTGCAACTGCGTCTGTGATTGAGATGTTTTTGCCATAGTCACGTGCTTTGAGTTCTGCAGCGTAGTCGATGTTCTGTTCTGTTTTTTCAGCAATAGCAGCCATTGTTTTAACTGCTTCTACAGGATGTTTGCCTGCTGCTGTTTCACCAGAAAGCATAATTGCTGATGTGCCATCATAGATAGCATTTGCAACGTCTGTAACTTCAGCTCTTGTAGGACGTGGGTTTTCAATCATAGATTCCAACATCTGTGTTGCTGTGATTGCAGGTTTGCCTGCTTCGTAACATTTTTTGATGATTTCTTTCTGAATTCTTGGAATTTCAGTAAAGTCGATTTCAACACCCATGTCACCACGTGCAACCATAATGCCGTCAGCTACTTCAAGAATTTCATCAAGTTTTTCAACGCCTTCGCTGTTTTCAAGTTTAGCGATAAGACGGATATCTGTTGCATTGTATTCTTCAAGGATTTTTCTTACTTCAAGCAAGTCTTCTTTACATCTTGTAAAGGAACAAGCAATAAAGTCAAAACCATTTTCGATACCAAAAATAATGTCACTTCTGTCCTTTTCGCTTACAAAAGGCATAGAAAGTTTTACATCAGGAAGGTTAACAGATTTATTGTTGGAAAGTTTGCCGTTGTTAAGGATTGTAAGTTCAACTTCTGTGCCTTCAACCTTATCAACAACCATTTCGATAAGACCGTCAGCAAACAACACTCTTGTGCCTTCTTTTACATCCTTTGGAAAATCCATATATGTTACACTTACAATATTTTCGTCACCTTCAACATCTCTTGTTGTAAGATGGAATTTATCGCCTGCTTTAAGTTCAACACTGCCGTTTTTGAATTTTTTAACACGGATTTCAGGGCCTTTTGTATCAAGCAATGTTGCAACATAAAGACCAAGTTCTGTACGCACAGTTCTCACCTTTTTGAGTCTTTCAAGATGTTCTTCGTGTGTAGCGTGAGAAAAGTTGAAGCGTGCTACGTTCATGCCAGCTTCCATAATTTGTTTAAGTACACCTGGTGCATCTGTTGATGGACCCAATGTACATACAATTTTTGTCTTTCTCATAATATATTTCTCCCTAATACATAAATACATAGTTATTTATTTTAACTCTGTGATGAATTATACATTTTACATCTTTTTTTCGCAATAGAAAATGGTTGCTTTTTGTTGCATTTATGTATTTTAAGCTCACTGCTTTTAAAAATTTTGTACTATTTATACAGTTTATATGTTATACTTAAGTATGCAAAATATTTATCGCACAAACTCATTTTTCACAGAAAATATTGTTAATTCCGAGGTATGATTATGAAAAAAAGAGTTTTTCTTATAGTTCTGGACAGTTTTGGCATTGGTGGAATGCCTGATGAAGCCAAATTCGGAGACGAAAACAGCAATACTTTACTTTCAGTTTCTGAAAGTTCTGAATTTCATCTTCCAAATATGGCACGTCTGGGATTGTTCAATATAAACAATGTAGACTGCTGCCCCTCTTATACTTGGCCTGCCGCAAGCTTTGCAAGAATCGAAGAAGCTTCCAACGGCAAGGACACTACTATAGGGCATTGGGAAATTGCAGGTATTGAAAGCGACAGACCGCTGCCTGTTTATCCTGATGGATTCCCTGCTGAAGTGATTGATAAATTCTCAGAACTTACTGGCAAAAGAGTTTTGTGCAACAAACCTTACTCAGGAACTGTTGTTATCAATGAATTCGGCGAAGAACATATGCAAAGCGGTGACCTTATTGTATATACTTCTGCAGACAGTGTTTTTCAAATTGCTGCTCACGAAAATATTGTACCTCTGGATGATTTGTACAGATATTGTCAGATTGCAAGAGATATGCTTTGTGGCGAACACGCTGTTGGCAGAGTTATTGCACGTCCGTTTATTGGCAGCAAAAACGGTGAATTCACACGCACTGTAAACAGACACGATTATTCCATTAAACCACCAAAGAAAACTGTGCTTGACTATATTAAAGCGGCAGGAAAAGATGTTATTGGTGTTGGCAAAATTTATGATATTTTCGACGGTGAAGGTATCACTGAAAAAATTAAAACAGGCACAAACGATATAGGCATGGCTGAAAGCCTGAAGCTTGCCGACAGAGATTTTGACGGGCTTTGTTTTATTAATCTTGTTGATTTCGACTCTGTTTACGGGCATCGCAATGATGTCAACGGATACGCCGCTGCTTTGAGCAGATTTGACTTGTGGCTTAATGATTTTTTGCCAAAATTAAGGAAAGACGATATTCTTATTATCACTGCAGACCACGGTTGTGACCCCGGTACCCCTTCCACAGATCACTCAAGAGAATGTGTTCCCCTGCTTATTTACGGTGAAAACATAAAGCAGAACAATAATCTTGGTACTATCCGCAGTTTTGCTCATATAGGTGCAACTGTTGCTGATTACCTTGGAGTTGAATATAAAGCTGATGCTCCAAGTCTTATCAAAAAAATCATAAAATAAATTTAAACCACCTGCCTTATGACAGGTGGTTTTTGTTATTATTATGAAATAACTTTGCCGAATTTTCTCTGGAAGAATTTTACAATTTCAACCACAGGGATTACACAGAATGCAAGACCCATTGCTATTGCATATTCCATAACAGAGATATGTTCAAAGCCAAATGCTGCACTGAGGAATGGTACATATATAACAGCGGTTGTGAGAACAAAGCTCAGAAGCATTGAACCAAGCAGGAACATATTCTGCTTTTTAAGCTGGAATAAACTTTTGCGTCGACTTCTCATATTATAACCATGGAAAATTTCCGCCATACTCATAGTAAGGAACGCCATTGTCATACCGTCAGGACTGTTTGCAATTTCCCATACACCGCTTTCAATGTAGTGACCTGTAAAGTAAGCAATAAGTGTAAGTGCTGCAACCATAATACCCTGATAAATTACATCAAAGCCAAGACCATCTGCAAATATACCGCTTTTGCTTTCACGCGGAGGTCTTGCCATAACATCACCTTCAGCTTCTTCCATGCCGAGAGCAAGTGCTGGAAGGCTGTCTGTAATAAGGTTAATCCACAGAAGATGAACAGGTTTGAGCAATGTGAAGCCCATAATTGTTGCAATAAATATACCGAGAACTTCGCTCATATTTGAACCAAGAAGGAACTGAATGGATTTTCTGATATTATCATAAATACGTCTGCCTTCTTCAACTGCACCTACAATTGTTGCAAAGTTGTCATCAGCAAGTACCATATCAGCAACATTTTTGGTAACGTCTGTGCCAGTAATACCCATTGCTACACCGATGTCCGCTGTTTTGATACTTGGAGCGTCGTTGACACCGTCACCAGTCATTGCACATACATAGCCTTTTTCTTCAAAAGTTTTTACAATTTTTGATTTATGCTGTGGCTGTACACGGGCATATACAGAGTAATTTTCAATATTCTCGAAGTAAAATTCGTCATCAAGTTCATCAAGCTGACTGCCGCTGAGTGCCTGACTTTCATCTGTAAGAATGCCAAGCTGTTTTGCAATTGCAACAGCAGTATCCTTGTGGTCACCGGTAATCATAACAGGACGGATACCTGCTGCACGACATTCTTTGATAGCGTCAACAACTTCAGGACGTACAGGGTCAATCATACCTGTAAGGCCAATATAGATAAGATCATTTTCAAGTGCTTCAGGAGTTTCGTCCGCAGGGAGTTCACTGTATGTTTTATAAGCTGCCGCAAGAACACGAAGAGCCTGGTCTGCATAAGCTTTATTGGCTGCAAGAATTTCAGCAAGTTTTGTTTCATCCAAAGTTTTTACTGTGCCATTTTCGATATAATGTGTACATCTTTTAAGCACTTCATCAGGAGCACCTTTTGTATACTGTGTGATAACCCCTTCCATATTGTGAACCGTACTCATCATTTTTCTGGAAGAATCAAACGGAGCTTCGGCCACACGTGGATATTTTTCGTCAAGAACGGTTTTATTGAGGTTGTTTTTAAATGCAAAGTTTACAAGAGCAGCTTCTGTTGCTTCACCTACAGCTTCGTTATTTTCAAGTCTTGCGTCACAGCAAAGAGCCATTGCTGTGCTGAGAAGTTCGGTATCACCAACATGGTCTGTAACTGTCATCTTGTTCTGTGTAAGTGTACCTGTTTTATCGGAACATATAACCTGTGCACAGCCAAGGGTTTCCACTGCTGTAAGCTGACGGATAACCGCATTGCGCTTTGACATGTTTGTAACACCGATACTGAGAACAAGTGTAACAACTGTTGCGAGGCCTTCAGGAATAGCAGCAACCGCAAGGGATACAGCCACCATAAATGTTTCAAGAATCTCTTTACCTTCGAAACTGCCATTTCTGATTAAACCAAAAGCAAAGATAAATATACAGATACCCAAAACAATAACACTGAGAATTTTACCAAGCTGGGACAGTTTTTTCTGCAATGGTGTTTCGTTGTTCTGTGTCTGGATAAGAGCATCAGCAATTTTACCCATTTCGGTTTTCATACCTGTACCTGTGATAACTGCTTTACCACGGCCATAGGCAATTGTTGAACCCATATATACCATATTTTTTCTGTCACCGAGAGGAATATCTTTACCATCTTCAGTTTCAAGTACTTCTGCTGTTTTGTTTACAGGAACACTTTCGCCTGTAAGTGCTGCTTCTTCTGCTTTGATTGAATAACATTCGATAATTCTTGCGTCTGCAGGAACTGCATCCCCTGCTTCAAGTACAATAACATCACCTTCAACAAGTTGTGTGGATTCAACAACAATCTGCTTTCCGTCACGGATAACCTTGCTTGTTGCAGCTGTCATCTGACTGAGTGCTTCTATTGCCTTTTCAGCTTTGCTTTCCTGATAAACACCCATAA
>JAZOTI010000184.1:0-5961 GCA_045657565.1 Oscillospiraceae bacterium
GTTCCATAAATCAGATTCCTTTCTGAAAAATGTATTTTTATACTGAATTCATTATATAACCTTTTAAACAATAATTAAATACAATTGCCTATGAAAAATTGCACAAAAAAATCTGTTTGGGATAGGTCAAAAAAGCAAAACGGAAGGGTGGCGTCAATGTGAATATAACATTTAAATGGCTATTGACAAGGGTGGATATTATTATAATAATATGTAATATAGTATTGAGTTTATGGGGAGACAGCTATGGAAAAGTTTAAAAGTATTGCAGAAAAATATCACGGCGATATTGTAAAAACCGCATCAGAAATGATACAGATAAATTCCCAGTCCACACAGGAAGGCCCATTGGCACAGTATGTTACAGAAAAGATGAAACAGCTTGGCTATGACGAAGTTATCTGCGACAAATGGGGCAGTGTTTACGGTGTTATGCACGGCACAGGCGGAGGCAGCAGCGTGACACTCAATTGTCACCTTGACGTTGTTTACGAAAGTGACCACAGCATGTGGAAATATCCTCCTTTCAGCGGTGCTGTTGCCGAAGGCAGAATATGGGGTCGTGGGGCATCTGACACAAAGGGAACCTTTGCAATTCAGCTTTATATTCCGCCAATGCTTAAAGAACTGGGTATGCTGCCTAAAGGTGATATTGTTGTAAGCGGTGTGGTGTGTGAAGAAAACGCAGGTTTTGGTGCAATGATGCAGACAAGGGAAAACTTTATGCTCACCGATTATGTTATCATCGGCGAAGCCAGCGAAAACGACCTTGCCATAAGCTGCCGCGGCAAATTCTGTTGTGTTGTTACCATCAAGGGCAAAAGCTGCCATGCTTCAACCCCGCATCTTGGCAAAAATCCTTTTGACGTGCTTGGTCCTCTCCTTTGCGAAATAAAAAATATTCCTTTGGGATATGATGATGTTATGGGATACTCCACAATCACTCCGACAAATGTGTTCACCTCCGAAAAAGGTTCCAATATAATACAGAACGAAATTGTGCTGTATATTGACTATCGTCAGGTGCCTTGTGATACAACTGAAATTGCAGTTGAAAAGATCAGAAAAGCGGTGGAAAAATGCACACCTGACGGATTTGAAGTAACTGTTGAACCTTATTATTTCCCACTGACAGCATATACAGGCCAGCAGGCTATGGGTTTCCAGGGGGAAGCGCCTTTCAGCGTAAAGGCAGAAGATGAACATGTTGTTTTCTGCAAAGATGTGCTGGAAAAAGCAGTCGGACATCCTGTTGCCACAAAACCATGGCCGTTTGCGACCGACACAGGCCATTATGCTGCAAAAGGCTGCAAATGCATCGGTTACTCACCGGCCGAAACTGCACTCTGCCACACAACAGAGGACAGCATTGATATCGAAATGATGAAAGAGGCTGAAACAGGATATCTTGCCCTTGCATACAGCCTTGCAAACAGGGATAAATAATTTTTTACATAACAAAAGGGATATCGGTTTTCGATATCCCTTTTAATTATTATATATACATTATATAAATCACATTTTTTCAGGAACTGTGATGTTCATAATTGTCAGGCAGTTTGCAATAGCATGTTTTGTTGCCACACAAAGTGCAAGTCTTGCTTTTGCAAGTTCGCTGTCAACACCTTTAACTCTGCAAGCGGAGTAGAAACGGTGGAACTGTGTTGCAAGGTTGATTGCATATTTTGGCATTTTGGATGGGTCGTATGCTTTGCCTGCTGCAATAATTTCGCTTGGCATATAACTGAGTGTACGGATAAGCTCAATTTCTGCAGGATCAGCAAGGAGAGACAAATCTGCACTTTCAACGCCTTCTGCTGTAAGACCGTCTTCTGCAAGCTGACGGAGGATAGAGCAGATTCTTGCGTGTGCATACTGAACATAGTAAACAGGGTTTTCGCTGTTTTCCTGAATTGCAAGGTCAAGGTCGAAAATCAGATGAGTGTTTGGTTCGCGCAGGTTGAAGAAGAATCTTGCTGCGTCGATTGGAATTTCGTCCAGAAGGTCAACAAGCTGAATAGCTTTGCCTGTACGTTTACTCATTCTGATTTCTGTTTTCTTTGGCTTGCCGTTTTCGTCGTAGATAACGTTGCCTTCTTCGTCTCTTGCGTCACCAACAAGCTTAACAAGCTGCATAAGAACAACGTCAAGCTGGTCAGCATTGAGACCAAGTGCTGTCATTGCTGTTTTCATTCTTGCAACGTGGCCGTGGTGGTCTGCGCCCCATACGTCGATTGCTTTGTCAAAACCGCGTGTAACAAGTTTGTCGTAGTGGTATGCAATGTCTGCAGCAAAGTATGTGGAGATGCCGTTTGCTCTTACAAGAACTTCGTCTTTTTCTTCGCCGAGAGCTGTGCCTTTGTACCACAAAGCGCCTTCTTTTTCATATGTGTAGCCGTTTTCTGTAAGCTTTTCAATAGCTTTTTCAACGTCGCCTTTGTCTCTCATTTCCTGTTCGGAGAACCATACATCGTAGTCAATGCGGTATTTGCCAAGGTGTTCTTTCATTGCAGCAATGTTTTTAGGCAATGCAAACTGCACAAGAGCAGCTTTTCTTTCTTCAAGGGAAGCAGCAACATATTTGTCGCCGTAAACTTCTTTGAATTCTTCTGCACGTGCTTTGATGTCTGCACCCTGATAGAAGCTGTCATCAAATGGGTAGCTTTCATCAAAAATCTGCATATATCTTGCTTCAAGGCTCATGCCGAATTTTTCAATCTGGTTGCCTGCGTCGTTGATAAGGAATTCTCTTGTCACATCGTAGCCGCTCCAGAAGAGAACTTCTGCAAGAATATCGCCAAGTGCGCCGCCTCTTGCGTTGCCAAGGTGCATAGGGCCTGTTGGGTTTGCGGATACAAATTCAACGTTGTATCTTTTGCCTGCACCAAAATCTGTTTTACCGTAGTTTTCTTTGTTTTCAAGAACAGCTTTCACAACTGTGGAGAAGTATTCTTTGGAAAGGAAAAAGTTGATAAAGCCAGGGCCCGCAAGTTCAGCTCTTTCAAAGAAAGTACCTGTGAAATCGATATTTTCAAGAATTGCTGTTGCAATTGCTCTTGGGTTGGAACGGAAAACCTTGCTGTTTACCATTGCAACGTTGGAAGAATAGTCGCCGTTGCGCAAATCCTGTGGGATTTCAACAACGAACTGACGAATTTCAGCCTGTGGGAGGCTGCCGTTTTCCATAGCCTTGTTAAGGCTGTCTGTAATGATTGCTGTAATCTGGTTTTTTGCCAGTGTAACGCCGTCAAATTTTGAAAGATTCATAATTTTAAAGCTCCTTGATTTTCATCTTAATGTTGTTTTCGCTTATTAACAAACCGCCGGAATTGAGGGTGTATGCCAGACGGATTTCGCCGCCTTTTTCGCAAAGATTGCTTTCCACCTCAACGCCGTTTATATCCAGTACCAACGAACCGGCAGGGGTGTCGTAGTTACACAGATTTGTAATACCTTTTTCTATCATAAGACAGGAACGGTATCTGCCGAATCTTGTGATGCTTGCACCGCTGTCCCAGACTTTTACGCAGGTTTTGCTGCCTTCAAAGCCTGTGGCTGCACTTTCGTTGTAACATACATAATATTTATTGTCCTTCTGATAAAAGGAACCGGTAGTTGTCAGATCGACGGTTTCGGTTTCGCCGTCGGTAGTGGCAGTACCTTCTATATGAATAAGATAATTGTCCTGCATATTACTCCTTGATATCCTTTAACACTGATTTTACCTGAGCGTCTTCACCGAGGAATATTTTTGCTACGGCGTCAAAAGCTTCAGTATTGTTTGTAACAAAGAAATCTGCTTTGCCGCCTGATGTTTTTTCGCTTTTAAGCCCCAGCTTTTCCAAAGTAAGCATAATGCCAACTGCGGTTTCACGGCCGGAGTCGATAAGCGCAACATCATCACCCATAATTTCGCCGATAACCTTTGAAATAAGAGGGTAATGTGTACAGCCCAGAATAAGGGTGTCAACACCAAACTCTTTTATTTCTTTAAGATAACCTTCGGCACTTGTGCGGATAATATCATCATCAATATGTCCTGCTTCAATCAGCGGCACAAAATCAGGGCATGGAACGCCGATGATTTTCACTTCGCTGTCCATTTCACAAAGACGTTTGCCCATGCTGTTTGCACGGATGGTGGCAGGGGTTGCGATGATACCGATGCGTTTGGTTTTTGTTGTGTTGAGTGTGGCGTTTACCGTAGGTTTTATAACATCCACAAAAGGAACGGTAAGATTATCCATATGTTCTTTCGGAACATTGCTGGACACTGTGCCGCAGGCAGCGGCAATGAGTTTTACCCCTCTGCGCTGAAGAAAATCCACGTTGTCTTTTGCACAGGTGTGCAGTTCTTCGATGGATTTTACCCCATATGGCATTCTGAGAGTGTCGCCCAAGTATTTTATATTTTCTCCAGGCAGACAGTGTAAAAGCTCTTTTACACAGCTTAAACCGCCCACACCGGAATCAAAAACACCTATAGCCAGATTGTTCATTATTTTGCACCCTTCAATCCAAGCTGAATTATGCCGTCTACAAGTTCTGTATATGTAAAGCCTTCGTTCTGCATAAGCTTAGGATACATACTGATTGTTGTGAACCCAGGCAATGTGTTGATTTCGTTTATAAGGATGCGTTTTGTGTCTTTTTCAACAAAGAAGTCAACGCGGGAAAGGCCTGCACAGTTGAGTGCTGTGTATGCTTTTTTTGCAATTTCACGGATTTCATCGCGGATTTCTTTGTCTACACTTGCAGGAATAAATGTTCTGCTTGTGCCGTTTTTGTATTTGTCGTCATAGTCATAGAAGCTTGCTGTTGCACCAATTTCGCCAACTTCACTTGCGATAAGTTCAGGAATGTTGCCGTAAACAGCGCATTCAACTTCGTGGCCCTGAATGAATTCTTCAAATACAATTTTATCGTCGTGTGCAAGTGCAAGGTTGATTGCATTGCGGAGTTCATCTTTGTTGTTAACCTTGGAGATACCAACGGAAGAACCGCTGCGGCTTGGTTTAATAAACATAGGATAGCCGAACTGGCCTGCCATTCTTGCTTCAACAGCATCAAGGTCATTCGCTTCGTGGGCACGGATGTAGTCCCAACGGCAGCGGTTGATGCCAAGGTGGTCAAAGATAATGTTTGTGTAAACTTTATCCATACATGCAGCGGAAGCAAGGATGCCGCAACCGCAGTAAGGAATGCCTGCAAGGTCAAGCAAACCCTGAATAGTGCCGTCTTCGCCGTTTTTGCCGTGGAGAACAGGCAGAACAACGTCGATTTTTTCTATGAAGATTTCTCTGTCGTAGATTTTAAGAATACCCTTTGTTGTTTTGTCAGGGCTGATAAGGCAAGGCACACAGTCTTCGTGTTCGTGGCATGTGTCAGAGATGATTTCATCTGTTGAACCAGGGAAGAACAGCCATCTGCCTTTCTTTGTGATACCTATTTTAACAACGTCATATTTATCTGTCGGAATATTGTCTATAATGCTTTTTGCGCTCATAAGGCTTACTTCGTGTTCATTGGAAACGCCGCCAAAGATAACGCATACTTTAGTTTTAGCCATAATAACCTCCTAAATGTGGGCGTAATAACCCATTATCATTTATATTATAATATAATACCATATATTACTGCGAAAAAAAAGTCCCCAATTTGATGGAGCGAATAAAAAAAATCCTTTGTTTGCGGAGTTTTTTCGTGCATTTTGGATAAAGAAAATTTTTGCGATTGTACTTGACTTTGCACCCCATAACTGCTATAATGGGTTCACCTCTTTGTGCAGGTTTATTTTTTATGCAAAAATTTTTTGCAGGCAAAGAGGGAGGCTAACTTTAAATGGAGGTGCCGAAATGAGAGTTAGAATCACACTTGCATGTACAGAATGCAAACAGCGCAACTACGACACAAAGAAAAACAAGAAAAATACTCCAGACAGAGTTGAACTTAACAAATACT
>JAZOTI010000185.1:0-3055 GCA_045657565.1 Oscillospiraceae bacterium
ACAGAAGAAAAAGTTAAACTTTTCCCACGTGACTGCGAAAAATTCGTAACAGAACTTCAGGCTGCTTTGCTTGAAAAAACAGGCAAAAAACTTGAATGTATGGTTTACGGCGACGGCGCATTCAAAGATCCACAGGGCAAAATCTGGGAACTTGCAGACCCTGTTGTTTCCCCAGGTTTCACAGACGGTCTTATCGGTCTTCCAAGCGAACTCAAACTCAAATACCTTGCTGACAACCAGTTTGCAGGCATGAAAGGCGAAGAACTCCGTGACGCAATGACACAGTACATTGCAAACAAAAAGAAAGACCTTATGGGTTCAATGGAAAGCCAGGGCACAACACCACGTCAGCTTACAGACCTTATCGGTTCACTCTGTGACCTTACATCCGGTTCAGGCGACAAAGGTACACCTGTAATCTTCATTCAGGGTTACTTTGACAACTACTCCAACGACTAATATAAAACCGTAGGATAGTTCATAACAAAGCATATAAAAAGGCACTCCGCAGGGAGTGCCTTTTGTTATTTGAGGCAGATTTTATCACATCTGCCCTGCTTGCCACACCTGTCCCGCTGTGATAGAATAAATTTTATAAAATCAATAATACCGAGGCATTTTATGAACAAAGCTTTACATATATCCCTGGAACTCGCCCTGCTGCTTGCAGTCTGCCTTGCAGGGGAGTTTATCACTTCGCTGCTGCCTTTCAAGTTTTCCGCAAGTGTGCTCAGCATGCTTATTCTCCTTGCACTGCTGTGCACAAAGGCAATAAAATATCACCAGATAAAAAATTCATCGGATTTTCTCCTTGGCAATATGGCTCTCCTGTTTGTGCCGCTGGGGGTAAGTCTCCTTGAATATCTTGACATTATCAGCCAGAACCTGCTGCTGTTTGTAATTATAGTGCTGTTCACCACCCCTGTGGTTTACGCCGCAGCAGCGCTCACCGCACAGGCGGTTATCAATTATCAGGATAAAAAGGGGGAACAGTAATGGAAATTATCACAGCATCCCCGCTTTTCGGGCTTTTTATCACCTTTATCACCTACGGCATCGGCACAGTTCTGTTTAAAAAGTTCAAAACCCCGTTGCTTAATCCGCTGATGTTCTCATTTATCTGCTGTATTATTCTTATAAAGCTGAATGTTATCAGCTATGATAAATATATGTCCGACACAAAAATCCTTGCGGATTTTATCCCCGTTGCAACAGCTTTGCTGGCGGTCAATATTTTCCGTCAGCTTAAAAACATAAAAAAATACGCCGCCGCAATCCTTGCAGGATGTTTTGCAGGGGCGGTAACAAGCGTTGTGCTGGTGGCGGCAATCTGTGCCGTTTTTGGGGTGGACAATACCATACTGGCTTCCTTTATCGGCAAAAGCTGCACCAACCCTATTGCGGTGGAAATCTGCCGTCTCAACGGCGGCATAGCAGGCATAACTGTTATCACCGTACTGCTCACAGGGGTTGTGGGTGCGGTGTTTGCACCCCTTTTCCGCAAAATTTTCAGGATAAAAAACCCTGTGGCAGAGGGCGTTGCAATCGGCAGCTGCAGCCATGTTGTGGGCACAAGCAAGGCGGTGGAAATCGGCGAAATTCAGGGTGCCTTAAGCAGTGTTGCTATCGGTATCTGTGGCCTTATCACCGTTGTGCTTCTTGCAATATTCTATTAAATGTCGATATACAAAATGTAATTTAACCTAAAAAATATACAAAAAGGATCAGAAACTATGAAAACAGCACTTATAACAGGGGCTTCAGGTGGCATCGGCAAGGAATTTGCCCGCATTTTTGCTCAGAAAGGCTACAATCTTGTGCTGGTTGCCCGCAGCACCGACAAACTTGAAAAAATCAAAACTCAGCTGGAAAATTTTTACGGCGTGGACGTTTTCATCGTTACGCTGGATTTGTCCTCCCCTTCCGCGGCGGATTTCCTCTTTGCATACACACAGAAAAAAGGCATAAATGTTGATGTCCTTGTCAACAATGCAGGCTTTGGCACTCTGGGTAGATTTGCCGAAAGCGATATAAGCAAACAGCAGCAGATGATAAACCTAAATGTGCTCACCCTCACAAAGCTGTGCCATCTCTATCTGCCTTATATGCTGGAAAAATCCGAGGGTAAAATTCTCAATGTGGCTTCCATTGCAGGCTTTGCCCCTGGCCCGGGAATGAGCGTTTACTACGCAACCAAGGCTTTTGTGCTCAGTTTTTCCGATGCACTCGCCACCGAACTCCGTGGCACAGGCGTCACCGTTACCGCACTTTGTCCCGGCCCTGTAAACACAGGCTTTGCTGATACTGCAGGTTTTAAAAACAATCTTATGTTCAGCGGCAAAAAGGACGGCAAGGCAGAACAGGTGAGCCGCTATGGCTACAATGCTATGATGAAAGGCAAGGCTGTTGCCCTGCCTGATGTGATGTGCAAACTTGGTGCTTTTGGTGTTCGTCTGGTGCCGAGATGCGTTGCAAAAAATGTGATTTACGCCATCCAGACCTCCCGAAAATAAATTTATGGCACTTTTGCCGCCAAAAGTGCCCAAAACCGCCGCTGAGGCAGGCAGCGGACCCCGCCTCCTTGTCACATCCGCAACGTCTTCAGCCAAACAACTCGGATACACCAAAACCTTACGGTTTTGCTCATCCTCAGACATGTTTGTCTGTTTTGCAAAGCAAAAACAGACTTGCTGGGGTGAACAAATCAAATATTTGATTGCTCACTGTTATTACAGCGGATTAAGTATCATACATATAAACAACCCCCACCTGTATTTTCTGCAGGTGGGGGTTATTATTGTTTTTATTTAAACGGGTCAATGTCTGTTTCGCCGCTGATACTGCACAAAAATTCACTAAGCAGATTTATGCAGTTTTCAATATCGCTCAAAGCGCACATTTCGCTTGGAGAATGCATATATCTCAGCGGCAGGGAAACAAGTGCGGTCACTGTGCCGTCAGCGGCAAAATGCATCTTGTCAGCATCGGTGCCTGTGCGGCCGATAAAGCCCTCGGTCTGATAAGGAATACCTTTTTCTTCCGCAAGGGATTTAAG
>JAZOTI010000186.1:0-13752 GCA_045657565.1 Oscillospiraceae bacterium
ATTGATTTGTTTGATTTTCTTGACTATTTAAATGGCAGGTACGGACCTAGCAAAGAGATGGGGGATAGTGTTAAAATTGAAAAAACAATTGAACCTGATCTTGTAGCGGGTGCTGCACAGTATCCGTCTGTGCAGGGTAAACCTGTTATGAAGTATGAAAATATGGTGAATCCGCCGTCCGCAGAATATCAGAAAAAAGCTGCGGATCTGTATAAGGAGGCAGCAAATAATAACTTCTTAAAAGGTAAGATTGGAGCGGTATTTGGTGTAAAAAATAAAGAAATAGATATTGCATTTAATAATTTATCAACATATGTTCCTAACGCAATAGATATATTTGCAATGAAATATTCAAATGTCCCTTTCAGTGACATTAAAATTTCAGCAGGAGATACCAGAAATATTATGTATGGCAGCAAATATGATGCCTACGGTCTCAATATTGATGGTGGTAAACCAAATGCCTTTCAGCATATATATTGGGTTGCTTGTTTAACTGATACTATCGGAGAAGAAGAGGCAAGAAAATTTTCTCGAGCACACGAAACTTATACAGTATCAGAGTATGCTGACGGAGCAATGTTTTCTCAGGATGATATTGATACAGATATGCAATATGGTAAAATTACATACAACAAAGCTTACCCAACCCGTCAGCAGCACGCAGCGATGGATTTGCAGAACAATGAAATAGGTATACAGATTGCGCTGGATGTACAGAAATATAGTGATAGAGAGATAAAAAATATTTTTATTAATACATACGGTGAAGAAGAATACTTAAAAATGCAAAATCAATTTCCTAATCATACAGACAGACAGATTCTGTTTATCAAAAAGGCTGTACAGGCAGTAAAAAACGGTGAAGCCGCAATCATTTGGGACTACGCCATAAATTAGAAAATACCACAAAGTTGTTACTATAAACAACTTTGTGGTATAATAAAAAATTAAAGGTGGGGTTAAGTATGAAGGATAACAAATACAAATTAATAACAGCTGATATAATAATATTACTTTTTGCAATATTTGGAAATATTCTTATATATTTTTTGACAGGAGATATTTTTGTTAATTATAAAGATGTAAAAAATGCATATCTTATATCGCATATGTTGTACAATATAGTTTATATAACTGCTTCGGTTAAATATATAAAGTCCTTTAAAAAAATTGGTCTTGGTTATATATATAGTGTGTGTTTTGCAATACTATGGTTTGTTTTTAATATATCTGTAATGGTGTATACTGGAAATGACTGGAATGTGCCTGCAATGCTGTTGCTGACAGGTGCTGTTTGTATATTTCCAATATTGTTTATAGCAATAGCTGTTATATATTATTTGATTAGCAAAAATAAATAGGAACAGCTGCGATGGTACTGCGACAATGGGAAATTACGCTATTGTTGGGGGAAGGAGAAAGTATATCTGAACTCAAAAGATATTATCCTGCTTTGACATTGAGACAAATTCTCATTATGAAAAAATAATAGCTGCCATTGAAAACGGTGATGCCGCTATTATTTGGGATAAGTATTATTGATGATATATTTACGGTGTAGTTATGAAAAAAAGAATATGTATGGAAATTATTATTCTGATATTTTCAAATGTAATATTTTATAGTCTAACCAATCCTATACAAAAAATTGTAAAGAATGATTTTTACACGTATGGTTTTTTGACTGTAAAAAGCATAATAACAGTAGCGTTTATTATATCGATTATGACAATCGGAGTAATATATGCAGTAATATTGATTTTTAAAAGATATAAAAGATTAGGATTGTTATCAATATACAGTGCTGTTACAGCAATATTCTGGACTGTATTGCTGTCAGCAACAATGGATTATTCATTAAGCTGGAACAGATTTTATACAGCAGAAAGAATAATAATTTTATCGTTTTATATACTACCATTAGCATTGATGGCGGTAACATTGATTTACAAGTATAAACTTAAAAAGCAATCAAATTGATAAATGTGAAAATGTATAAACAAAAATTATGAGACAAAAAACGGAAGATTGTTAGTAATCTTCCGCTTTTTGTTTTTGCAAAAATGTTCGCAGCTGCATTTGTGCTGAATAACTTGCCGGATGCGGGAAATAATACAGACACAAGGAATAAAAAAGGAGTGTCTTGTATGGAAATCAATCGCGGAGAAGTTTACTATGCTGATTTAAGCCCTGTCATAGGCTGCGAGCAGGGCGGCACACGGCCTGTTGTCATTGTTCAGAACAATGTGGGCAACCGCCATTCCCCCACAGTCATTGCGGCGGCCATAACCTCAAAGCAGGACAAAACAAGCCTGCCGACGCATATACGTGTAAAAGGCGAAAGCTGCGGCCTTGCAAAAGACAGTGTTGTTTTGCTGGAACAGATACGCACCATTGACAAACAGCGGCTGAGAGAAAAAACAGGCTGTCTGACGCCGGAGGATATCCGCCGTATGAACAATGCCCTGAACATCAGTTTCGGGCTGGGAGAATAGTTACTTAAAACAGGATTATATGCCACTCTGATTTTCGGGGTGGCATTGCACTTTTCTGAAAAGTTTACAGGGCGTCTGATATGCCCATTTTGTTGACAATCGGTCGGCAAAAAGAGTATATTTAAAGAAGATATATATTGGCGAAATACAACTTGAAAACAAGGACGGAAATATTATGGAAAACAGAGTATCCAAAGGGCTTGTTGAATTTCTCAACACAAGCCACAGCCATTTTCACGCTGTTGAAAACATCAAAAAACAGCTTGCTGAAAACGGGTTTGCAGAACTTTCCGAAGGGGAAAGATGGCAGGTGGAAAAAGGCGGAAACTATTTTGTAACCCGCAACGATTCCTCAATCATCGCTTTCAGAGTGCCTGAATGTGACTTTGCAGGCTTCAACATTGTGGCAAGCCACAGCGACTCCCCTTGCTTTAAAATCAAGGAAAAAGGGGAAATGGTGCAGGGCGAATATGTTTCCCTGAACACCGAACGCTACGGCGGAATGATTATGTCTACATGGATGGACAGACCGCTTTCCGTTGCAGGCAGAATTATGGTTAAAACCGAAAACGGCTTTGAAACAAAGCTGGTTGATATCGACAAAAACCTGCTTATCATTCCAAACCTTGCAATCCATATGGACCGCACAGCAAACGACGGCAAAAAGTTCAATCCACAGACAGATATGCTTCCTCTCTTTGGCGATCTGAGCCGCAAAGGTCAGTTTGACGCTGTTGTGGCGGAAGCTGCAGGCGTTAAGGCGGAAGACATTGTTGCAAAGGATTTATACCTTTATAACCGTGACAAAGCCTGCTTTATGGGCCTTGAAGACGAATTTATCGGTGCAGGCAGACTTGATGACCTGCAGTGTGCATACACATCAATGGACGGTCTCCTCCGTGCAGAAAAATCCGACAGCATTGCGGTACTGGCAGTGTTTGACAACGAGGAAGTTGGCAGTGAAACAAAACAGGGTGCGGCTTCCACATTCCTGTACAACACTCTCACACGCCTCAACAAGGCTTTGGGCGGAGATGATGAAAGCTACATGATGGCACTGGAAAATTCATTTATGATTTCCGCAGACAATGCCCACGCTGTGCATCCGAACAATATGGGTATTGCAGACCCTACAAACCGCCCTTACATCAACAAAGGTGTGGTAATCAAGCACAATGCAAACCAGAGATACACAACCGACGCAGTAAGCAATGCAGTGTTCAAATCCATCTGCGAAATGGCAGACCAGCCTGTACAGCACTTTGCAAACCGCAGTGATATTCTTGGCGGCGGCACACTTGGCAATGTTTCCAACAACCGCGTGGCCCTCAACACAGTGGATATCGGTCTTCCTCAGTTCGCAATGCACTCAAGCTTTGAAACTGCAGGGGTAAAAGACACCGAAAGCTTTGCGGAAATCTGCAGAGTGTTCTACTCTAAATCCGTTGTTAAAAAAGGCAGCAGCTATACTATAAAATAAAGGTGGTAAAGATTTATGAAAATCGGCGTTATCGGCACAGGTGTTATTGCTTCCGCTATGGTTACAGGTTTCTGTGACTGGGAATGTGAACACGAATTTATTCTCTCTCCACGCAATGCAGAAAAATCTGCAGCCCTTGCGGCAAAATATTCAAATGTAACAGTGGCAAAGGACAATCAGGATGTTCTTGATAACTGCGAAACAGTTATCCTTGCGGTTGTTCCACAGAAAGCGGAAGAAATTCTCTCACAGCTTACATTCCGCAAAGAACTCAAGGTTATCAGCCTTATCCCTGTTCTTGGTCTTGAAAAGATAGCTGAAATTATCGGCGAAACAGCAATTCTTGTGGACGTTCTGCCATTGCCATTTATCCGTCAGCGCATCGGACCTGTTGTTATCAACCCTCCTTGCAAGGAAATGGAAGATCTGATCAGACCACTTGGCACACTTATCGCAGTTGAAGACAAAACCGAAATGGCTGCAATGAGAACAATCACAGCACTTATGAGCCCATTCTATGAACTGTGCTATGCAGTTACTGAATGGGGCATTGAAAACTCTCTGTCCGAACCTGCTTCCAAAGCTTACACAACAAGTTTCTTTGGTGCACTTGCAACTATGGCAAGTCAGACAGCAGAAGGCAAACTGAAAGAACTTGCTGAAGAAATGACTCCGGGCGGCCTCAACTGGCAGGCAACAAATTATCTCAAAGACAACGATGCCTTCCACCACTGGCAGCTTGCACTTGATGCAATTATGGAACGCGTAACAGGCGTTAAAAAAGAAGACAGAAAATAGTATAACAACAATACATAAAAAACCGCTTTCGGATTGACGAAAGCGGTTTTTGTTATTGGTTCAATAAATTGTAAGCGGAGTAAAGAAATGACGCTCACGACGCTATACAGAGTTTTTCATAATATAATTTCTGTATTACTTTTTCTTCATAGTCATCTTTGCAACAGCTTCCACAACGGCGTAGAAAACCCCGGCCACAGGCCAGATAATCCAGGTGCGGTACCACTGGAAAGAAACAAAGCTCCAAAGCAGATAAACTGCTGTTACTGCACACCAGTAGATTGTTGCAACAGGTTCAAGGCGTCGTTTTGTGCGTTTTTCATTGTCGTTGTATTCGCCTTCCTGCAACAGTTTCTGGTAACAGCCGTTTATAACCCCTGCACGGACAAACAGGAAGACGCCTGCAGCCACAAACAGCAAAAGCATATCCACAAACAACACCATTTCCGCATCGCTTGCAGTGAATGCTGTTCCTATCATAAGCGGTACAACACCGAGAATACAAAGAGTAACACCACCTGCAATTGAGTATACAAACTGTTTTTCAAACTGGGATTTTTTCTTTTCCACAATACCTTTTATTCCATATTCAAGGTTTAAGGACTGTTTTTCAAGGAATTCCCACTTATCTGTCTGCAATCCGCAGATTATCAGAATTGCCACCGCAACAGCGATAATCAGCAACAGAATTGCCACGCCTATGCCACCTGCGGCATCTTCGGTTACAGGCAGTCTGCCCTGTTCGCCAAAGCCGCAAAGGAAAATAAGAGGCATAGGGCTTATGATGCACAAAGCAACGCCGAGGGCAAAGAATTTTGCCAGTTTTTCACACAGGGATATATATGTGTTTGCATCTTCAACTGATACATAAACACTGTTTTCATCTGTGTACTGTGGTGTTTCCACAGTTGCGTTAATTGGCATATCATTAATTTCGTCTTTTAAAAGATAATCGGTGGACACACTGAAAATTTTGCTTATCTTTATTATTTTGTCAAGGTCAGGGATGGACATTCCGCTTTCCCATTTGCTTACCGACTGTCGGCTTACACCAAGCTGTTCCGCCAGCTGTTCCTGGCTCCAGCCGTTCTGTTTTCGGAGATTTATTATTTTATCAGCAAGTATCATAAATGCACTTCCTTTCGCTATATTGCAATGCCGTGACGGATTTTCTGCTTACAGTATAGCTTTTCTGCCGGTTGCCTGCTACCAACCGGCCTTGGAACTTTGTCAACTGGCGGTTGCAGCAGGGTTTACATCGGTTTTATGACTATATTTTACACTATTTTTGGTTTTTGTACAGATGCTGTCTGCGGAGACTTTATTGCTTGTGCAGGTTTTTCTGTAAAAGAAAACACATAAACAGGATATGCGGGGAACAACAAAAAACAATCCGAAATCAAGGAAAACGGATTGTTTTTAATTATGAGAAATTATTTATATAGTAGCTGCTGCTTTTGTGAAGCTCATCGTCCAGAACTTCAAAGCCAAGCTGTTCTGCAAGGGTAGGTTCTTCGGAGAAAAGATTTGCTCCCAAAGCAAGGCGGTTGCCTTCTATGGAATATCCCATGGATGACAGAATTGTAGGGAACATATCCAGCTGTGTGTAGCAGCGGTTGAAATTGCTGCATTCCAGCGGACTGTTGCTGTTTACAAAACAGGTGTATACAGTGCGGTCGAACTCTGGGATGCCCTCAACCATATTAAGGTCCATACGTGGGTGGTCGCCCATAATCACGATGGTTGTGTTTTCATAAAAACTCTGCTGTTTGCACCAGTTAATAAAATCTTCAACCTGTCTGTCGGTGCATTGTACAACATTTTTGGTTATGGTATCGTGCTCACCGGTACACAAATCGCAGATATAACCTTCAGGGAAGTGGGTGTCCACTGTCAGCATTGAAAAGCTGAAAGGCTGGTTTTGTGCGGCGCTGAGCAGTTTATCTTTGGCCATGTTGAACATGTTGTAATCCTCTATGCCCCATGCCACGTGATAATCCGCAGGAACATAACCTTCGTTTATGGCGGTGAAATAGTCATATACTTCGTCGATGCCGTGGCTGGTGAACAGTTTGTCACGGGCGCCGTAGGAAGCGTCGGACCCGCATACAAAATACTGATTGTATCCGTTGCGTTCAAGAATATCGTAAAGGTTTACGGTGCCTGCCGCAAAAGTTTCGTATTTACCCATTTCGTTGCCGTTTACAGGAAATGCAAATGGAATGCCTGACGGAATGGAAAATAACGCACCAACGGTAAAATCACTGCCCTCTGTGCCATGGAAGCCGCCGGTAGTACCGCGGTCGGAAAATGAGATTTCCTTTGTGGCAAGCTGTGAAAGATAAGGAATATAGTCCATATCCTGAAAACCGCCTTTTTCAACAGAGGTATATGCGGTTTCGAGACTTTCAACATACAGCATAATCAGGTTGCGGCCGCTGCCTGTTATGCTGACAGTGTCAGGATCTGCATAATAATCTTCATAAATGGTGGTGGATGAAGCCTTTTGTTTCAGATAATCGGATATTCCGTACTGTTTGTCCATGTGGTATACAGACGCAGCAAAATATACCACAGTTGCAGGGATAAGTGCAAAGGCCAGAATACGCTTTATGTTGATGCGTGCGCGCAGTTTGTTCACCGAAGCTGTTAGAACAATACCGATGCGGCTTATGTATGCAAGGTAAAGCATGACAGCGTACAGAACGGATAAACAGATAACTACAGGCAGGCAGGCTGCAAAACCGTCATAGATAATGGATTTATCGGTGCCTTTGGCGCCTGTTGCTATTGTGAATATAATCTCGCCTATTTCTGCATTAAAGTAGGATTTTGCCCAGTTGCAGGCAGAAAAAATGATTGTACCAAAAAGAAACAGGAAGGAAAGAGGTATGATTTTTAAAGTGTTCTTTTTCATTTGATTTCCTGTTCTGTTGAAAGAGTGATCTTTGTGTTTTTAACAATGATTTCCCATACAAGAGGAAGAATAACTGCTGCTGCAACAGCCACCAGAGTGTATGCGGATTCATTTGCGTGGATATTCAATCCCATAACTTTCAGCGGAATTTTAACGGCCAACAGCATAATAACGGTGGTGATTGCATACTGACACACGGTTTCAAAAGAAAAACGGAAACCGGAGTTTCTTTTTTTGTATACGTACATTGCTATAAGCGGGATAAAAAAGATATTTATTGTATATACAGGGTCTGACATTGTAATTCTCCAATCGTTAAAGTAATTGAATAATATAATACTGTAATTGATGTTTGCGGTTCAAATTCAGGAGATGAGGTTACAGAGTGTTTATAAACTCAATCAGTTTATCAAAACTGCCTTTTGGATAAACACTGATATCCTTGTTGCTGCGGCTGATAAGACAGTCGGTGAGCAGAAAAACTTTCATACCCAGCTGTTCTGTTACCATATCTTCTTCAACATCGTTGCCAATCATAACACATTCTTCCCCTTTAAGGTCAAGACGGGCGAGAATTTCTTTGTAATATTCAAGGCTTGGCTTGCAGTAGGAATGGTTTTCGTATGTTGTGTAAAGGACAAAATCCTCAGGGTCAAGGCCTGCCCATTTTATGCGGTTATATGTTGCAATCTGAGGGAACAAAGGGTTGGTTGCAAGAACAGGGGTAAGCCCCTTGGCTTTTACAGCGCTGATAACTTCCTTTGCACTTGGGCAGAAACCGCAGATTTCCTTAACAGCGGAAAATTCATTGCGGTAGTATTCATCAAACAAAGGTTCATCCTTGCGGACTTCTTCCCCAAGCATACCGCAGAAAGTCTGCCAGAAAGTTTCTTCGTTGGTACGGGTACCGTCGTTTTTCATCATCGCTTTTGTACCTGCCCATATTGCAGGTACAAAAGTGTCAGGGTTGTATCCGTGAGGAACAAGTTTTTTTGCAAGACTGCTGAAATATGCCTTGATAAACTGCTCCTGGTCCATCGGCAAAAGTGTGCCGTCAAGGTCAAACAAAACTGCTTTAATCATATAAATCTCTTTCGTAAATATATATCAGATAATGGTATAAAGGATAAAATCTGCCGCGATTGCCCCCAGCACACAGACCATAACAGGGCATTTGAGCCACGCAAGCACAGCGGCAACACCGCCACCCACAAGACCAATGGAAAGGTTGTTTGCATCGGTTGTGAAAACACCGGGTACAATAAGGCTGGTCATTGCGGTGTAAGGGATAAGCTTTAAAAACTTTTCCACTTTAGGGCCGAACTTCATTTTGTCAATAAATGCGGCAGGGATTGCACGGGGGATATATGTAACAACAGCCATACCAAAAATTATAAGCCATACTCTGCTAATGTTCATCTGCTGTTTCCTCCTTTTCATCCACAAAGAATGTGCCGATAAACGCACACAGCAAAGTGGAAACAATCAGCGCCCAGCTTGGTGCAATAAACTGTGTAAGCAGGGTGTTGCACACAGCGGTCAGTGCCACAAGGGCACAAAGTTTTGAATTGCCGCGCATATTCGGCACAAGCAGGCCGATAAACATTGCATAAAGGGAGACAGCAAGGCTTGCTGTCAGCACAGGAGGCAGAAAATCCGATGCAATAGCACCGATAAATGTGCCGCCAACCCAGGAAGAATAGGTGACGGTAATCATGCCAAGGAAAAAGCTTATGGTGCAGTTTTCCTTTGCTTCGGTGGAAAAAATGGCAAAGGACTCATCGGTCACACCAAAAGCGGCAAGCAGACGCAAAGGTTTGCTGCCGTCAGTCATACGGTCCATAACAACGGTGCTCATAATAACGTGACGCAGATTGATAACAAAAGTAGCAACAATAATTGCGGCAATTCCTGCTCCTTGTGCATGCATTCCTGTGCTCATCATCTGGCTTGCACCTGCAAACACAAAAAGGGACATACCGCAGGTTTCTCCAAGGGTAAAGCCAGCCTGACGTGCCATAACTGCAAATGCAATGCCAACGGGCACAAAGCCAAGGACAACAGGTACACCGCAGCGCATACCTTTTAAATATCCTGTTTTAAAACTGTTTTTTGTCATATAAATACTCCGTGCAGATAACTGATTATATTTTATAACATATAAAATAAATTGCAAGCAATTTATATAAAGGTGCAGATGCGCTTGTTTTGGGAAAAACAAAACGTCCGCACAGATTTCTGTACGGACGTATTTGAATACAGTAAAAAAGTTTTAGCGGTGGCGGTATGCTTTGATATGTCTGTTATTTGCCGTATCATTTGTGTAATGATACAGGGAAAAAGCAAGGATAAGCTGGGCAGGCCAGTAGCTGTAGGAGCATAAAATCCACACAAGACGGCTTGGTGTGCCAAACATATCAATGGCAAGCATAATATCAGAAAACCAGAACATCACACTGCCAAGGGCAATCAGCAGGCGGAAGAAAGTTTTTTCTGCAATAAAGTTGCTTATAGCCTTGCTGAGCATACAGGCAATAACAACAGCATATCCAAGCAAAAGCTTTTTGATAAACGGGTCGCTGATTGTGATGTACGGAGTGCCTGTGACAACAAACAGGCTTACTGCGGCAAGTGGAATTATAATAAGCATATCCCTTATACACAGCTTTTCAAGACGGCAGAAGGCGATGAGATAAAGCAGATGGCCTGCTGCAAAAAATATTATGCCAAGCATAAAATTCACCGCCAGCAGAACATCAGCACACATGCCGAAAACAAGTCCTGTAAAAACCAGCCCGGTGAAAGGGAAAAGTTTTATGCCGGACTTTTTGGCATAGACAAGGTTGGTGAGCCCAAGGAGGGCAAACCAGAAACTTGTAAAGCCTTTAAGCCACAGCCCACGGAAATTGTCGTAGCACACAAGGCACACAAAACCGCATAACAGCAGTGCAATATTCAGTGTAAAAAATCTTTTTTTGATTTTGCTGTTCATATATAAATCCTTAAAACTGATTTTATTCGTCTGTTAAAAATCAAAAACAACGGTCTGTGTTGCCTGAGCTGTAAGCACAACGGTTTCATCTTTGCTAAAGCCTGTTTTTTCCACAGTGATATTTGCTGTGCAGTTATTGCTGTCAAGATTGATTGAAACAGCAACATTGCCGTTTTCTGTGTCAACTTCAACCTTTTCTATTCTGCCGCAATCGGTAGTGATGTGTATGCGTCTGTCCGCTTCAACATAATGGAAACGGCGGTTCACACCATCGTTGAGATGTACTGTCCATTTGCTGTTGCAGTTTTCTGCTTTGCCGCCAAGACAGGTCATGCCGAACAATGGGTCGCAGCTGAGAACAGTTGCTGCCCCGTGGAGATATCCGCAGAAACCAAGGTCAATTTCGCAGGAATAGTACCAAGGACCAAAGTGGTGTGGCTGCTGCAGCCAGGTTTCGCCTATAAACAGCGGTTCAAAACCGCCGCTTGCAGCACCGTCGTGTTCTTTTCCAGGGAAGAAATATCCATAGTTTGTTTCTTCTGTGCCTGTGTTCATCAGTGCCCAGCTGCTCATCATACAACCATAGCCAAGACGCAGAAATTCAAATGGGTCTGCCGCATGGTGCAGCGCATAGTCAAGGATGGACCATCCGCCCATCTGTGACATATAGCTGAGGGTGTAATGAACATTGTTTCCGCGGTAGTCGCTGCCGTACCAGTAGTATGCAGGTTCGAGCACACCACGGCAGGAAACATTTGCCTTGTGCTGGTTTTCAAGGAATTTAACAGCACTGCGGCGCTGAATGCGGTTGTCCCAAGGGCTTGTGATTGTTTCGTTCACAGCCTGTTTCAGTGCTCTGTTTGCAAGCACATGGGTGGATTCAAAACCTGTTGTGTCAAACGGATATTCCGAACCGAAAATATCGGCGTTCTTTTCGATAAACTGATGTACTTTTCTGTCCCACAGGCGTTCAAGGCGTGCTTTTTCAAAGCTCATATTTTCTTTGCTCAAAGCATCAATAATGCCTTCAATGGAATGTTCGTTGTACAAACCTGTGCCAAATGCGCTCCAGCCTTCAATTTCCAAAGGAACAGTGAACATAGCCACTGCAGTGCGGTATGCACGGTTGAGGTATGTAAGTGCATCGTGGGTCAGCGGTGCAGACGGATTCTGCTTTTTGATGCGGTACATATTGTAATACATCATAAAGATATGCGGGTAGTCATAAATTCGCCATATGTGCAGTTTGCCACGAAGACCTTCGTCCTCGCTTTCGCGGTTGGTTTTCCAGTCAGGAATACCATAAAGAGCGTAAGGATATGGCTCGTCTTCGGTGCACTGCAGGCCGCCCCATACAAAGTTTTCCACATATCTGTCGAGGGCGGATATTTCTTCATCATCAGGAATTTCCGCCAGTTTGCCTGAAAGGAATGCAGGCTTGGAAAGCCCCGGGTCATCACAGGTTACTTCGTAAATTCTCCAGCCTTTGATGTGGTCATAGTTGTCAGGACCAAGGAGAACACCGCTTTCGTTGTTCCATTCTGCAAGCAGGCCGTTGTACCACAGGTTTTCATCGTTGTGCTGATGGTTTGCAATAAATCTGCCGCGTTTGCGGATAAGAGTTTCGATAGGTTCGGTCACAAAGAAATCAAGATTCATTCTGTAACCGCGGCTGTCTGTCACCCACAGAGTGTTTTCGCCAAGCTGTGTCAGGCTGAAACTGTAAAAGCGTTTTGTTCCTTCTGTTTTGAACGGCACAATTTCTTTGCCGCAAGGGAATGTCAGCACAGCATCAGGCCATTTTGTGTCCATAACAAGGGAAACTTTGTGATCACAAGGAACTGTCATACCTGGCAGCACCTGTATATCCACAAGGCCGTTTTCTGCAAATTTTCTGCGTGCATCGCTGTCGCTTTGTGCCCAGCAGAATTCCATTGTATAGGCTGTTTTTGCTTTTGGAAGAACAGTTGCTGTTGTGGCTTCAAAGCGTGGTTTTGCCCCTTTTTCAACGGCCTCACGGCGTGCGTCAAGGGAGTGGATATAAGCACAGAAGGCGTGTTTTACATTCTGGTCTCCGCCAACCATTCCGTAGTATTCAAAAGCGGTGCTGCCAGCAGGATAAGCCATAAGCATAGGGCCGTTGCCGTCACAGCGTTGGAAAACAAGATGGCTGCCGTGGCCTGCAATAAAGTGGTGACCGATCACTTTGTCTGAAGCAGAAACACCCCAGTCAAACTTGGTATTGCATGGGAAAGGCAGGGCAAGGTCGTTTATTGTTACAGCCTTATCGGTTGTGTTTTCAAATTCAAGTGTCCAGATGCATTTGTCTTTTACAAGGGTATAAACGCTGGCGGCTTTTAACGGAAAATCCTTGCTTTCGTAGTTGAAAACAAGTTTTTCTCCCATGGAAATCGGAGTGAAAACAGGTTCGCCAACAATGCCGAAAGCAGATTCCACAGGTCCGTTTTCGGTTTCAACTACAGCCTTAAAGGTGCCGAAAGCCATGCCCGGATAAACAAATTCTGTGTCGTTTTTGCCAAAAGCAGCAGCTGCAGGCTGCAGACTTGTTATAAAGCCGTTTTCAAAGCTGAGGCGAAAAACACCGTTATCAAACTGGAAAGTTGTGGTTGTACTCATAAATACAGCCTCCCTTATATAAATTTTGTGATTATAAACTGAAAATATTGTAGCATATATCTGAGGTAATTCATATATGAACTGCAAAAAAACAGCCCCCGTATCTGCCAAAAAATACGGGGGATTTTTGTGTATTTATCAAAAAAATGCGATTTTGGTTTCCGCCTGCGGACAGAGAGTTTTTATATATCCCACAAGCACATCTGCTGCGATGTCGAGGGTTTCGCGTGACAGGTCAGGTGTGCCGAAAACAGGGTAGAACACATATCGGCTGTTATTGTTTGCCGCAGTGCGTTTGTCGGTGCCTGCAATAAGGCTGAAAACAATGCCTTTGCTGTCTCTTGCACAAAAGTCACCGGGGTAGGTGTGCAGTGTTTCACGCATGCCTACAAAATCCTCTTTGCTGTCAGCAAGATAAAGTGTCACATCA
>JAZOTI010000187.1:0-3552 GCA_045657565.1 Oscillospiraceae bacterium
ACAGAACGACATGGCTACGATCCGACTTGCAAGACCTTTGATGTAAGCGAGTTTTTCTGTAAGTGTCATCATAGTATCCACTCTGCCTTTCTTAAAAAAGATAAATTAAATTTTTAAATTAGTCTCTGTCGTAGGATTTTGCACGACCCATGTAGGAACCGTCTCTTGTGTCGATTTCGATAAGTTCGCCCTGTTCGATAAAGAGAGGAACTCTAACTTCTGCACCTGTTTCTACTGTTGCAGGTTTGAGTGTGTTTGTAGCTGTGTTGCCTTTGAAACCTGGTTCTGTTTCTGTGATTTCAAGAACAACAAAGTTTTCTGGTTCTACGCCGAATACGCTGCCGTTGTAGGAAAGAACTTTAACGTTTGTGTTTTCTCTTACAAATTTGAAAGCATCTGCAAATTCACCCATTGGGAGTGTGATCTGTTCGAATGTTTCAACGTCCATTACGTAGTATACGTCGCCGTCGTTGTAAAGATACTGCATTTCTGCTCTGTCAACACGTGCTGGGGAGAATTTAGCTGTTGGGTTGAAGCTTTCTTCTCTGATTGCACCTGTGATAAGGTTTTTGTATTTTGTTCTAACAAAAGCTGCGCCTTTGCCTGGTTTTACGTGCTGGAATTCCACGATAACGTGTGGCTGGCCGTTAACTTCGAATGTCAAACCGTTTCTAAAATCGCCTGCGGAAATCATAATATTACCTCCAAAAAGTTTTTACACTTATAAATTTATGTAAATATAATATATCTTGTATATTTTACATTATCTCAAAGTATTTTTCAATAGTAAATATAAACAAATACTATATAAATTACAAAATAATGAGGTTTTTAGGGCTTTTTGCAACGCTTTCATAGCCGTCAGCTGTTACATAAACTGTATCTTCAATTCTTACGCCGAATTTTTCTGGGAGGTAGATACCTGGTTCAACAGTCATAACCATACCTTCTTTAAGGATATCCTGGCTGCCGATGCCAAAACGTGCTGCTTCGTGAACTTCAATGCCTACAGCGTGGCCAAGACCATGACCGAATCTGCCTGGATATTTAGCATCAATAAGGTCTCTTGCTGCTTTGTCAACATCACCGCAGTTTACGCCAGGTTTGATCATATTGAGGGCTGTCATATGTGCATCAAGAACTGTGTTGTAAACGTCTTTCATTTCATCTGTAGCAAAGCCGATTGCAACTGTTCTTGTCATGTCTGTGCAGTAACCTGCATATCTTGCACCGAAGTCCATTGTTACAAAGTCGCCGTTTTCAATTACTTTCTGGCTTGGAACACCATGTGGAAGGCTGGAGTTTTTGCCGCTTACGAGAATGTTGAATGCAACTTCGTCAGCACCCTGAAGTCTCATATAGTGGTCAAGTTCGTTTGCCATTTCTTTTTCTGTTTTGCCTGCAGCAAGTGTTTCACACATATGTGCAAAACCTGCGTCTGTAAATTTCTGACAGGTTTTGATGATTTCAAGTTCTTCAAGGGATTTGATTGCTCTTACATCATCGATAAGGGATGAAAGTGGGCTTTCAAGGCAGAGGTTTACGCCGCCAAGCACTTTTGTAAGAGAGTTGTATTCTGCAAGGGACATTGTTCTTTCAACCCAAACATTTTTAACGCCGTGTTTTGCAAGAATTTCGTTTACCTGGTCGTAAAGTTTGCCCTGAAGAATAACTTCTGCACCTTTAACTGTTTTCTGTGCAAGTTCTATATAACGGAAGTCGATGATAAAGTATGCTTTGTCTTTAAGTACGATAAGTGTACCTGCTGAAGAACGCATACCAAGCAGATAAAATCTGTTCACAAAACTTGTTACGATAGCTGCTTCAAAATCAGCAGGCATTTTGCTTAAAAGTTTTTCAATTCTGTTCATAGTTGTAATCTCCTGTTTTATTTTATGTTTTTAAAATAATTTTTCATTTTAACTGCGTCGATGGCCTGAGTGCCGTCCGATTCGCAGATTATGGTTGGTGAAAGGTTTTTCTTTGCGATAAGTTCCATCAGAGGTTCAAAGTCCGGGCCAAAAACTGTATCCTCAAAGGTCAGATGGCGTTTTTCTCCCCCTGTGGTATATTCAATTTTAGAAAAATGGGAATGGAAAATTTTTGTGCGGTCAGCACCTATTTCATTTTCCATCTTATTTATAATATCTTCATAATCCTTTATGGTTTTTATAACTCCCAGATCTCTTGCGTTGAGATGTCCGAAATCTATGCACGGAATAATTCTTTCGTCCACTTTACAAAGTGTCAGGACTTCTTCAAGTGTACCAAGCTGGTTTACCTTGCCCATTGTTTCAGGACATACGGTTATATCACCAAGGCCGTTTTCGTCAAGAGCTTTCATAATAAGCCCCATTGTGTCCACCGCTTTGGCAAGTGCTTCCTGCCTTGGCAGCTTTGCACAGGAACCTGAATGGAAGATAACCCTTTTGCCGCCCATTGCTTTTATCGCCCTGGCAGAATCAAGGATATATACGATGCTGTTGAGGCGTTTTTCCTCCTCAATGCTGGACATGGAAATATAATAAGGGGCGTGAAGTGACAGGGTTATCCCTTTTTCTGCGGCTGCTTTGCCAAAGGCAACAGCTGCTTCTTCTTTTATTTTTACACCTCTGCCACACTGATATTCAAACGCGTCAAGACCCATACCGCTGAGATATGTGGGGATTTCAATTGTTTTTTTGTGTCCCTGCAGGGCAAAGTTTTCGTCTGTGCCTGCTGTACCGAATTTTACCATCTATAAAAATTCTCCGTTTTCCGCAATATAGCGGTCGATATATTTCTTCTCAAATTTACGTTTTATGTCAAAGCCAAGGCCTTCTTCGTGATGTATGGGCAGTATCATTGCCGCTTTCATACCGATGACGTGTGCCCCAAGCACATCGGTGAAAAGCTGGTCTCCCACCACCATTGTGTTTTTAAGACGGATTTTCATCCTGAATTTTGCCCGCCAGAACCCCCATGGTGTTGGTTTTGCACTGAAAGATACATACGGCAGATTTACCACCTGTGCAAAGGCACTTACACGCTTTTTGAAGTTGTTGGAGGTTATTATAAGTTTTATGCCGTTTTTGTGCATAAGATCAATCCATTGTGGTATGCCCTCTGCCGCCTCCAGTTTTTTGTGACGACCAAGAGTTCCGTCTGCATCAAGGAACAGGCAGTTTATACCGTTCTGTTTCAAAAACTGCGGAGTGATGTTATATGTCTTTTCAAAGATATAGTCGGGCATATAGCCTTTGAAATTCACACATATCTCCCCTTTCTCCGTAGTTCTCATCCATATTAATATACCATAATATACCGCTTTTAACAATGTAAAGTCATTACAAAAAACTGTGCTTTTATATGTCAAGAATTCTGAAATAGTTCTTTTTGCTCTCGATAATACCCTCTTTTACAAGTTTGCTTATTTCGCTGGAAAGACCGCTTCGGTCCACCTCCAGAAAATCCGCAAGTTCCTGACGGTCATAGGATATATAAAAACTGCGGGAACCATTCTGTTTTGCCTCCAGCATCAGAAAAGCCATAAGTTTCCCCCTTGTGGTGCGG
>JAZOTI010000188.1:0-9417 GCA_045657565.1 Oscillospiraceae bacterium
CCTGTTCTTCGGTGAAGACACAGCAAAATATCAGGAAAGCCATACAAAAGGGGCTTCCTTCTTTATCCCTTACGGTGTAATCGGCGACTATTTCCAGGAACTCGTTTACTCCAACCCTGACTGGACACCTGCACAGCGTGACCAGTGCTGGCTTGACCTTGAAGCACAGTTCCGTCCATACCTTGACTACAGCGAAGTTCCATTCAACGCTCGTGGTGCAACATGGCAGAAACTTGCACATATCTATGTAATTCCATTCTATTACATCGAATACTCCCTTGCACAGACACTGTCACTTCAGTTCTTTGCAATGTTCCTCGAAAACCCTGAAAATGCATGGGCTAAATATATGGAATTCCTCCGTTACGGCGGCACAATGGGCTTTGAAGAAACAATCAAAGCATGCGGACTTATCAGCCCATTTGAAGAAGGCAGCATTGAAAAAATCTGCACACCAATCTACAAATGGCTTGATGAAAAATTCGGCAAATAATATTGCATACAAAAAGGTACAGCAAAATTGCTGTACCTTTTGTTTTTATAATATATCATACTGCTTTTTAATCAACTAAATCATAACACAGATAAGTCCCTGACAGCCTTCGTTCATCACCTTTTCAATGGTTTCCTGCAGTTTGCTGCGTGCATCCTGTGGTACATTGAGCAGTTTTGTGTTAAGCCCCTGTGTAACAAGATTCTGCAATGAATTGCCAAATATATTGGACTGCCATATTTCCAGAGGTGCGTTTTCGAAAGTTTTCAGCATACCATTCACAAGTTCCTCGCTGTTTGCTTCACTGCCCACAACAGGGCTTACCTCGGTGCAGATATCCGCTTTGAGGATATGAAGCGATGGTGCGCTTGCTTTGAGACGCACGCCAAATTTTTGCCCCTGACGGACAATTTCCGGTTCTTCCAGTTTAAGCTGTTCCATTGACGGCATAACAATGCCATACCCCGTGTTTTCCACCTCTTTCAGGGCAGGAGCAATGCGGTCATACTGCTGTTTGGCCTCAGTTAGTTCGCTGATAAGTTTCATAAGCGCCCATTCGTCCCGTACATTCTGGCCCGTAAGTGTTTCAAGGGTTTCGTAATAGATGTTTTTATCTATATCCACACTGACTTCGGCAATTCCCGTACCGAAGTTTACATTTTTTACTGCCGATTTTACTACCATACCACAATCCGCAAGTTTTTCAGCTGCCGATTCCAGACTGTGCACCTTTGTAACTCCGTCAAAGCACTCTCTCACCGCCTCAAAAATCTGTTTTTTTGCTGCAAAATCCTTTGACTGCATTGCAATCCATTTTGGGATTGAAAGCCGTATTTCCTTTAAAGGAAACTCCCACAGCACAAGGGAAAGAATATGTTCTATGGTCTGTTTTGTCATTGCAAGACAGTTCACCGCAACTGTGGCAACCTTGTGCTTTGTTTCCATCTGACGGCGGATTTTCTGTGCTTCAGGACTTTCAGGATTGGTGCTGTTGAGGACTATAACAAAAGGTTTGCCCAGCTTTTTAAGCTGTGCAATCACAGTTTCCTCTGCCTGCACATAGTTTTCCCTTGGAATATCGCTGATAGTTCCGTCGCAGGTTACCATAATGCCAATGGTTGAATGTTCACTGATAACCTTGTATGTGCCGATTTCAGCAGCCTTTTCAAAGGGAATTTCCTGTTTAAACCAAGGGGTTTTTACCATACGGGGTTTTCCGTCCTCGGTATCTCCCTGTGCACCTTTTATCATATATCCTACACAATCCACAAGCCGCACTTTAAGATTCTGATTTTCATTGACGGTTATATCCACCCCCTGTTCGGGGATAAAATTGGGCTGTGTTGTCATTACTGTACGGCCTGCTGCAGACTGTGGAAGTTCATCAATGGTGCGCACCTTTCTGTCTGCATCCTGAATATTGGGGATAACAAGTGCTTCCATGAACTTTTTGATAAAGGTGCTTTTCCCCGTGCGAACAGCACCTACCACTCCTATAAAAACCGACCCGTCGGTCCGTTTGCTGATGTCTTCGTAAATATTCATATATTATCTCCTATTCGGTAAAAGCAGGTATAAACAGCATCTGTGACCTTGTGAGTGTGTCATCGGTGAGGTTGTTTTCCTCCCTTATCATCTGCGGATCGGCACTGTGCTGTTTGGCAATATCAAACACCTTTTCACCTTTGTCTGCATAGTAAACTATCAGTGCATCATCTGAATTTTCCAAAGGGGCGTCAGCATCCTCGGCAAAATCCGCAAGAACTGTGCAGGGCTTTTTCTGTACTGCAAAGCCGTGTACAGCACAGTTTGCGTTTATCTGTATGCCTCTGTCCCCTCTTGCAACTGTGCAAGATACAGGAGATACTTCCAGACAGATTTCGTCATATCTGCCGCAGTTTTCAAGCCAGGGCATATTTATTTCGCTTTCTGCGGAAAAACACTCATATTCTCCGTGAACATTTTTACCGATAATATGTGCTGTCACCTTTGCCTTGACTGACATTTTGCTGACTTCAAAAAAACTTTTCACAGGTGAAATTTCAAACATTATATGAACAGGTGTGAAATCCTGTGGAGTTGCCGCTTCAAGATTTACCGATGCTGTTTTATCACAAATCAGCATATTGGTGTCGGCAAGAATTGTCTGTCTTTCTGTTTTATACTCACAACTGCGTGAAAAAGCATCCTTCACCGTTATAACCTGCTGTTTTGCAAAAGCTGCAGCATCTGCATTGGCAACAAGTTTTGCTGTGAACTTTTTGCTTTCGCTGTTCTGTGCAATAGCAAAGGATGAAATATCTGTAAAGTACTGAACAATATGATTTTCTTTAATTCCATCCATATCCACAACCTGATTATAGTTGAAGGTATGTGAGTGTTTTTTTACTGCTCCGTCTTTGGATATATAATAAATTGACGATGAAATCTCACCTTTAAGTGTGATTTTATCGCTGTAAATTGATACTGCAGCAGGTGGGAAAGAATTTTCCACCCTTAAAATTTTGCCGAATTCGTCATCTATGACTACTTCATCTTCAATAGTGAATCGCCGGCTGTTATGTGCCGAAAGATAAAAGCTGTCTGTTTCCTCTGCATCGCAGCACACGCTGTGCCCTTTTGCCGCTGTTATAACTTTGTGCTGAGCAGATGCAAAAACTTTTATAGTGAACATATACGCCCCGCGGATATCAATGCGTGTAGGGTTCTGCGGACGGGTATTGACGTACTGACACTGGCCCGATACGATTATAAGGGAATTGTCCGCAGTGTCGGGCTGCACATCCAGCTGTTTTGTAAAGGGTATTTTCTGGCTGACAACACTCAGCACAGCATTCTGCGGAGGCTGGTAGTATACGCTCAGTTTTATAAAGCCCTCTACTGTCAGCTTTCCGTTCATAATATACTTCTGTGTTACCGAGTGTTCCATTGTGGTTTTGACAATCTTAAAAACAGGTGCATCGTAATCCGCAAGGAGGATTTCCGTTTCCACCGACTGTTCCGCGCTGACATCCATTATTTTCACAGTGGACATCAGGTTATCATAAAAAAGCTTATCTGACATATTTATCTCCTTTCCTATCGGCAAAATATTACCTGATTAATATATATTTATCCCAAAATAAAATATGTGTATCGGGGAATAATAAATAAAAACGCGGAGATTTATATGTCAAAGAAACTGAAAACTGCACTGGCAAAAAAAATTATAAAGGTAACAGACGAAAACATTGATGATGAGGAGCTTATCCACACTCTGCTGGAAGAAGAACTGTATATAAGCTCTGACGATAAAACGCTCACTTTTGGAGAAAAAGCCGCCGACAGCCTTGCAAAATTTGCAGGCAGGTGGCTGTTTATCATTTCATTCTGCCTTTTCCTTGCGGTGTGGATTGTTGCAAACCTTTATCTGCTGAAAAACCCTTTTGACCCATATCCTTTTATTCTGTTAAATCTCATTCTGTCCTGCCTTGCCTCTGTACAGGCACCGCTGATAATGATGAGCCAGAACAGGCAGGAAGAAAAAGACCGCAGACGGTCGGAAAGTGATTATAAGATAGGCCTTAAAAGCGAAATTATAATTGAGGATATACATTATAAGCTGGACAGAATACTCAGCCAGCAACAGCAAATTTTGCAGAATTCTGAAAAAGATGTGACGGACATTGCAAAAGAGGATTGAATAAGGTATCATATATACAGAAAATTAACCACATCTATTCCACGGAGGAAATCACTATGGGAAACATCTGGCATGATATCAAACCTAGCAGAATAAATTCAGACGATTTTATCGCTGTTATTGAAATTGAAAAAGGTTCCAAAAATAAATACGAACTGGACAAGGAAACAGGCTTTATTATCCTTGACAGAATTTTGCATACATCCACACATTACCCTGCAAACTATGGCTTTATCCCACGCACATACGCAGACGACGGTGACCCACTTGATGTACTTGTTGTTTGCAGCGAAACAATCAGACCTATGAGCCTTGTAAGGGTTTATCCTATTGGCGTTATCACTATGGTAGACGGCGGCAAACTTGATGAAAAGATTATTGCTATCCCATTTGACGACCCGACATACAACAGCTACAAGGATATCAGCGAACTGCCTAAACATGTTACTGACGAAATGGGCCATTTCTTCACCGTTTACAAAAGCCTTGAAAATAAACAGACTACAGTAAGTGAAGCTATGGATGCACAGGCAGCAAGAGATATTATCAACAAATGCCGCGAAGCATATATTGAAAAATACTGTAAATAAAAACAAAGGCACCCTGATTATGCTTCAGAGTGCCTTTCTGCTTGGTAAACAAAAAGCGTATCGGTTGCCCGATACGCTTTTATTGTTTTGATTATTCTTCTGTGCTTTCTACTGTGGAAGCGATGTAAAGTTCGTTCATCTGTTTTGGTTCGATATAGTCAGGACAGCCGGACATAATTTCACCGGAGTTCTGTACTTTAGGGAACGCAATAACATCACGGATAGAATCTTTGTGTGCCATAAGCATGCAAAGTCTGTCAAGACCGTATGCCATACCGCCGTGTGGTGGTGCACCGTATTTGTAAGCTTCAACAAGGAAGCCGAAGTTTTCGCTGATGCGTTCTTCTGTGAAACCAAGAGTTTTGAACATCTTGTGCTGAAGTTCAGGGTTTGTGATACGGATGGAACCGCCGCCAAGTTCAACACCGTTGAGAACCATGTCGTATGCTTTTGCACAGCAACGGCCTGGGTCTGTGTCGATGTAAGGGATGTCTTCTTCTTTTGGCATTGTGAACGGATGATGTTTTGCAACATATCTCTGTTCTTCTTTGTCATATTCGAAGAGTGGGAAGTTTGTTACCCACAGGAAGTTGAACTGTTCTGGGTCAAAGAGTTCAAATTTCTTAGCAAGGTGGAGACGGAGTGCGCCAAGGGAAGCGTAAACAACGTCCATATCATCAGAAGCAACAACAAGGATAACGTCGCCTTTTTCTGCTTCTGCTTTTGTTCTTACAGCAGCAATCTGGTCTTCTGTAAGGAATTTTTCAAAGCTGGAAGTTTCTGCGTCTGCTGTGAGTCTTGTGTATGCAAGACCTTTTGCGCCGTATGTTTTTACAACTTCAACAAGTTTGTCGATTTCTTTTCTTGTAAGTTTGTCAGCAAGACCTTTAGCATTGATACAACGAACAGAACCGCCGCCTTCGATTGCAGATTTGAACACTACAAATTCAGCGTCTTTTACACATTCTGTAAGGTCAACAAGTTCAAGACCAAAACGTGTATCTGGTTTGTCCACACCGTAACGGTTCATAGCTTCTTCGTATGGCATTCTTGGGAATGGTGTCTGCACGTCAACGCCGAGAATTTCTTTGAAAACGTGTTTAACCATGCCTTCGTTCATTGTCTGAACGTCGATTTCGTCAACATATGCCATTTCCACGTCAATCTGTGTAAATTCAGGCTGACGGTCAGCACGCAAGTCTTCGTCACGGAAGCAGCGTGCAATCTGAACATATCTGTCATAGCCGGAAAGCATAAGAAGCTGTTTGTAAATCTGTGGGGACTGTGGCAAAGCAAAGAATTTGCCTGGCTGTACACGGGAAGGAACAACATAGTCACGTGCACCTTCTGGTGTGGATTTCATAAGCACAGGTGTTTCGATTTCGATAAAGTCGTTGTTGTCAAAGTATTCGCGAACAGCACGAACAACTTTGTGACGAACGATAAGACCTTCGTGCATTTTGCTTCTTCTTAAATCGAGATAACGGTATTTAAGTTTGAGTTCATCTTTAACGTTGATATCGTCTTTGATTTCAAAAGGTGTTGTTTCTGCTTTGGAGAGAATTTTAAGTTCATTAACCTTCATTTCGATTTTGCCTGTCGGAATGTTAGGGTTAGCTTTTTCTCTGAGAACGATTTCGCCTTTTGCCATAACAACAAATTCTGTACGGAGCATTTTTGCTTTTTCCAGAGTTTCTGCATCACAGCCGTCACCAAAGTTGAGCTGTACCACGCCTTTTGTGTCACGAACATCGCAGAACACAACTGCGCCAAGGTCACGAACCTTTGCAACATAACCTGCTACTGTTACTTCCTGGCCAACATTGGCTTCGTTTAAAGCAACGGAGTAGTGGGTTCTTCTCAAATTGCCCATTGTTTCCATAAAATAACCTCACTTGTATATAAACAAATTATTTATCATAAAAATATCCTGACAATAAAGTCACGGTATCTTTTTTATACAATAAATTTCATCTTTATATTTTACCATTAAAACAGAAAGGTATCAAGCCTTTTGAGCCTGATACCCTGCATTTTTTTGACTATATTTTAAATATAACCTTCAGCAAGCCCCGCAAAAGCTTTGGACTTTTTACCACAACAACCTTCATAGCAACACCTCTTGTGAATATTGTATGTAACAAAGGTTCTGTGTGATACAGTTATGCTTATTTTTTAAGGTTTTCTTTAACAAGTTTAACTTCATCAAAGCTCTTTTTAAGCTGTTCCTGTGTCTGTGTAAGAACAGTTTCGCAGTACTGTGTAACAGTTGTTTTAAGCTGATTTGCCTGTGACTGTGCACTTTCTGTGATTTCTTTTGCTTTTTCTGTAGCTTTAAGAACAATTTCTTCCTTGTCAAGAAGTTCTCTTGCGCGTTCTTCTGCCTTGCGCACAATTTCTTCTGCTTCCTTGTGTGCTTTTGCCACAATCTGTGCTTTGTCCTGCACAATAGCTTTTGCCTGCAGGATTTCCTGTGGCATATTGATGCGGATATCTTCGATGATATCTCTTGCCTGTTCAACATCTACAAGACGTTTGCCGCCACTGAGAGGCACACCAACGCCTTCTTCCAGCAATTCTTCCAGGCTTTCAAGCATAGTTTCGATTGATACTGCCATATATTATTTCTCCTTTACCATCTTTTCTACAAGTTTATCTTTGATTTCAGGCGGAACAAACTGGGAGATATCGCCGCCAAAATTTGCAATCTGTCTTACAATTGTGGAGGACAGATACATATATTCCTGATTTGTAACCATAAACAGGGTTTCAAGGTCAGGATTGAGTTTTTTGTTGGTAAGTGCCTGCTGGAATTCGTATTCAAAGTCAGTCACAGCACGCAGGCCTTTCACCAATGTGCAGGCGTTTTTTTCCTTTGCATAGTCAGCAATAAGCCCTGTGTAGCTTTCAACATCAACATTTGGAATATGTGCAGTTGTCTGCTTAATCATTTCTATTCTTTCTTCCGTTGTGAAGGTAGGAATTTTTGCAGGGTTTACCATAACCACAGCATAAACCTTGTCAAAAATTTTTGATGTTCTTTCAAGAATATCAATGTGGCCTTTTGTGATAGGGTCAAAACTACCCGGACAGATTGCTATTTTCATTGCTGGGACTCCTTTTGAAACTTTGATACCAGAACTTTGCCGTATTTGTACTGTTTTACCAATCTTAAACCGTCAATTTCTGCCGGTTTCCAGCCAAGTTCGCTTTCTGCGATTATTATACCATTATCTGCAGTGATTTCGCAAACTTTTGGTAAAATTTCATCAAGAATTCCCATATTGTAAGGCGGGTCAAGGAAAATTATATCAAATGTATCCTTTGTAGTGCGCAGAAAATCCTGTGAAACCATATTTACCACCCTTGCTTTGTCAAAAAGACCACAGCTTTTAAGGTTTTTTGTTGTCACATCAACTGCTTTTGGTGCCATATCCACAAACACACCAAAATTTGCTCCTCGGGAAAGACATTCAATGCCCATCTGACCTGTGCCGCTGAACAGATCAAGCACCTTTGCACCCGGAACAATAAACTGAATTGAAGAAAACACGCCTTCTTTTACTCTGTCGATTGTAGGGCGTGTGTCCATGCCTTCAACGCTGAGCAATGGTTTGTTGCGTGCTGTACCGCTTATAACTCTCATATTAATTCCCCTGACTGTTAAAATAATTGTATATATTTACTGCATCCCTTTCGCTTATGCCGTCAGCTTCCATAAGCTGATGTACCGAAAGGGTTTTGATATTTGTAAGTGTTTTGAATGTTTTCATCAGGCTTTCTGCCTTTTTTTCGCCTATGCCACTGATTTTTGTGAGTGTAACTGCATAGGATTTTGTCTTTTGGTTTTTGCGCATATATTCAATGGCAAAACGGTGAACTTCGTCCTGAATTTCTGTCACAAATTTAAACACACCCTTGTGCATTGCAATGGCAATTTCGCCGTCTTTGCCTACAATTGCTCTTGTGCGGTGCTTTGAGTCCTTTACCATACCAAAAACCGGAACGTCCTCAAAACTTGTACCGTTTATAACCTCCAGCACTGCAGAAAGGTGCCCCTTGCCGCCATCAAGTAGGATAAGGTCCGGCTTGATGCCAAACTGACCTTTTTCGCCCTTATCATAGTTGTTTATGCGGCGGAGAATAACCTCCTGCATTGATGCATAGTCGTCGGTGCCCGCAACAGATTTGATTTTAAATCTACGGTAACCCGCCTTGTAAGGTTTGCCCCCGGAAAAAACAACCATACCTGCCACACTTGTGCCGTCTCCCCAGTTGGAGATATCGTAGCTTTCGATAACTTCAGGCGGATTTTCCAGCCCGAGCAGTGCCCCTAGTTCATCAATAAAGCGTTCTGATTTATTGAGTCTGCCGCTTTCACGGGCAAGACGTTCCACCGCATTGGTGTATGCCATTTTGATGATTTTGGTGTTATCACCCTTTTGTGCAACGATGATGTTCACCTTGGTTTCGGTCTGTTTTCTGATATATTCAAGGATAGCCTCATCCTGAGGATACTCATCAAGATAAATGTTTTTAGGCGGAGTTTCCCTTGTGTAAAACTGCAGCAAAAATCCTGAACGGACTTCGTTTGCGTCGGTTTCTCCAAAGAAAACATGTTCCTTTTTGTCCACAAGACGACCCCTGCGGTA
>JAZOTI010000189.1:0-5028 GCA_045657565.1 Oscillospiraceae bacterium
CCGCATCTGCCTGAAGCAGAAAACAATATCCCATTTAAAGATAGATATATAACATAATATTAGCATAGCTTTATATCAAATGCAAACGTATCGGTATTTTGGAAAGATAATGTAATAAATATGCCAAAATAGTACAAAAAATAAAGTTTTGCAGATATGCCACGGGGGACTGTCCGTCTGCTGCAAAGTGACATTTTCAGAGACCTGTGCAATGCCTGATGCTCATAAAAACAGAAATTGTTTACACTTTGGCAATATATATCCTTATATAATAATTTGACTTTTAATATATATTATAGGTATAATGTAGGGTAAGATATTTTATTGTGAAAAAGTGTGTCCCCACACAAAAAGAAAGGGAATTTTATATGATAAGTCTGGTTGGTTATACAGGTTTTGTAGGTTCAAACCTTGCGGCAAGTGCAAGCTTTGACGGCCTTTACAACTCAAAAAACATTGCCGATGCCTTTGGCACAAACCCTGATGTGCTGTACTACAGCGGTGTGCCTGCGCAGAAGTTTATTGCAAACAAATTCCCTGAAGAAGATTTTAAAACAGTGGAAAACGCACTGGAAAATATAAAGAAAATCAACCCGAAGAAAGTGGTGCTTATCTCCACAGTTGATGTTTACAAAGCACCGAACGGCAAGGATGAAACCGCTGTTATGGAAACAGAAAACCTGCATCCTTATGGTGCAAACCGCTTGTGGCTGGAACAGCAGGTTATGGCAAACTTTGAGGATTATCTCATTGTGCGTCTGCCGGGATTGTACGGCAAAAACCTTAAAAAGAACTTTATTTTTGACTATCTGACATTCCTGCCAAGCATGCTGAATGGGGCAAAATACTCCGAGCTTTGCGGCAAAAACAACCGTGTGGCAGAGTTTTACACCCTGCAGGAAAACGGTTTTTACACCCTTAATGCCGATGCAGACAAAGCCGAGGCAAAAAAGGTTTTTGAAGAGGTGGGATTCTCTGCACTTAACTTTACCGATTCCCGAGGAGTATTTCAGTATTACAATCTGAAATATTTATACGAAAATATACAGACTGCAATTGAAAATGGGGTAAAAATCCTTAATATTGCAACCCAGCCTGTGACAATTAGCGAAATTTACCGAACTTTGACAGGCAAGGAGTTTGTGAATGAAATTGCAGATGTGCCGCCATATTATGATTTCCGCACACAGCACGCACAGCTTTTTGGCGGAAAGGACGGATATATCCAGACAGCGGATTTTGTGCTGAAGGATATAAAAGAGTATGTTAAAGAAATGCAAGCATAGGCTTGCTGTTGTGAACAGACCAAATATATGATTGCTCACTGTCAGTACAGTGATTAAAGTATCAAAATAACATCGACAGGGAAAATATTTTCATCGTCCTGTAAGTAAACCACAAAGGTGTCCTGATATATGAAATATTCAATCTCAAATATCGCGTGGGATAAAAAAGATGACCACGCAATGTATACATTTTTAAAAGAAAACGGCATCCACGGCATTGAAATTGCTCCTACACGCCTGTTTGAAAACCCTTATGAAAACCTTGAAAAGGCACAGCTTTATGCAGTTATGCTCAAAAACAGGTTTGGCCTTGAAATCAGCAGTATGCAGAGTATCTGGTACGGCCAGCAGGGGAATATCTTTAACCCTGACGAAGCTGCCCGCCTTGCTGACTACACAAAAAAGGCGATGGATTTTGCAAACGCAATGGGTATTAAAAACCTGGTGTTCGGCTGTCCAAAAAACCGCAATATGCCGGAAGGCAAAAGCGAGGACGATGTGCTGGAGTTTTTCTATAACCTTGGGGAGTATGCAAAAAGCAAAGGCACAACCCTTGCGCTGGAAGCAAACCCTGTAATTTACAACACAAACTTTCTCAACTACACCAAGGACGCCTGCGAATTCTGCCGCAAAATTGGCAGTGAGGGCGTAAAGGTGAATATAGATTTTGGCACAATCCTTTACAACAAGGAAAATCCTCATCTGATTAAAACCTACAAAAACACTGTAAACCACATTCATCTGTCTGTTCCAAACCTTGAATATGTGGAAAAAATCAAGGAACATTCCACCCTTAAAAAGGTTCTGGACAAGATTGACTACGACGGATATCTGTCCATCGAAATGAAAAACCAGAACGACATTGAAAAGGTTAAAAAAGCTGTTTTGTATCTTAAGGAGAATTTTTAATGGAATATCGCAATCTTAAAGGTGTACCTGATTTTGACTGTTTTGAATATGAAGAAAGAAAAACAAAATACTGCCTGTGCATCCCTATCATCAACGAAAGGGATAACATTCAGCTGGAACTTCACCGCGGCAGAATAAACAAAATCCACACAAAATGCGACATCATCATCTGCGACGGCGGTTCAACCGACGGCGGCACTGACGAGGATATGCTCCGTGGCCTTGGTGTAAACACTTTGCTTGTAAAGCGTGGCCCGGGCAAACAGGGTGCACAGCTGAGAATGGGTTTTTACTGGGCGCTTATGAGAGGATATGAGGGCATTATCACCATTGACGGTAACAACAAGGACTCCATTGAAGATGTTGTTAAGTTTATAGAAAAGCTGGACGAAGGCTATGACTTTATCCAGGGCAGCCGATTTATCGAAGGCGGTCAGGCAATCAACACACCTTTGTCCCGCCATATTGCGGTAAAATTTATCCACGCACCTGTAATCAGTCTTACAGCAAGGGAAAAGTTCACCGACACAACCAACAACTTCCGCGGATATTCCGCAAAATATCTGCTTCATCCGCTGGTGCAGCCGTTCCGCCCTGTTTTCAAAACCTACGAACTGCTTGCGTACCTTTCCACAAGGGCAAGCCAGCTTAAACTGCGCACCTGCGAAATTCCTGTAACAAGGGCATATCCTAACAGCGGCAAGATTCCTACAAAGATTTCACCACTTAAAGGCAATGCAGAACTGATGAAGATTCTTCTTGCAAATGCAGCAGGGAAATATAATCCGTAAAGGGATTCCCTTTAAACCCTGTTGCCCTTTGGGCGTGACTTTTGGCGGCAAAAGTCACCAAAACCGCCGCTGATTGCGACGCAGCGGACCCACGCTCAGATGTACCCGGCACGCTATCCCGCACACATCGCTTACGCTAAGTGCGGGCACGGTCGATTGCCTTGGCAATCTCCCTTTTACGCCAGCCGGATATCTGTATAAGGGGCTCCGCCCCTAAACAACCCCCGGGAGTATCTTTAAAGAGAAGAAAATTTCTGTTAATTGGTACGGGGATATCCTTAATGAGATTAAAATTGTTCCATTTTTTTTAATGTCATTAAAGGATAAAAATGAAAATGATTGAAAATCTATTAAACAAAGTTTTTATAAATAAAAACGGAGGAAACAATGGCACAACTTGAAGAAAAAGTAGAAAACAACTATGGCGGGGAACAGATTCAGGTTCTTGAAGGTCTGGAAGCTGTAAGAAAACGTCCTGGTATGTACATCGGTTCCACAGGTCCTGCAGGTCTGCATCACCTTGTGTACGAAATCGTGGACAACTCCATTGACGAAGCCCTTGCAGGTTACTGTGATAATATCCAGGTTTCTATTTTGGAAGACAATATAATTGAAGTACGCGACAACGGCCGTGGTATTCCTGTTGGCATTCAGCCAAAACTTGGCATCCCTGCGGTTACCGTTGTATTCACAATTCTCCATGCAGGCGGTAAATTCGGCGGCGAAAGCAGCGGGTACAAGGTTTCGGGCGGTTTGCACGGTGTTGGTGCTTCTGTTGTTAACGCACTCAGTGAATGGCTGACTGTTGAGGTTCGCAACGGCGAAGGTATCTATCAGCAGAGCTTTAAGCGCGGTGTTGCAGACGGTGATCTGCAGCGTGTTGGCGACACAGAAGAAAAAGGCACAACAGTGCGTTTCAAAGCTGACTATCAGATGTTTGAAACCTGTGAATATGAATACGAAATTCTTTTGACACGTCTGCGTGAACAGGCGTTCCTCAATGCAGGTGTGCGCATCACAATTGCTGATAAAAGAAATGCCGAAGAAGAAATCGGCGAAGTGCTTTATTACGAAGGCGGTATAAAAAGCTTTGTAGAATACTGCAACCGCAACAAAACTGCCCTTCACGAAGCTATTCATATCAAAACAGCAACCGAAAACAGCACAGCAGAGGTTGCAATTCAGTACAACGACACATATAACGAAGATCTTGTAAGCTTTGCAAACAATATCCACACACCTGACGGCGGTACCCACGAAACAGGCTTTAAAAATGCAATGACAAGGGTGTTCAACGATTTTGGCCGTGCAAAAGGATATATCAAGGAAAAGGACGATAACCTTTCAGGTAACGACGTGCGTGAAGGTCTGACAGCAATTATCAGCGTAAAGGTTACCGAAGCACAGTTTGAAGGCCAGACAAAGGCAAAACTTGGCAACACAGAAATCAAAGGTCTGGTTGAAAAGCTGGTTTATGAAAAACTTCACGATTTCCTTGAAGAAAACCCTGCAACTGCAAAGATTATCTACGAAAAAGCACTCTCTGCACAGCGTGCAAGGGAAGCTGCAAGAAAAGCAAGGGAACTTGTTCGACGCAAATCCGCTTTGGACAGCGTGCGTATGCCGGGCAAACTTGCGGACTGTTCCAGCAAGGACCCATCCATCTGCGAACTTTACATTGTCGAAGGTGACTCTGCAGGTGGTTCTGCAAAGAACGGACGTAACAGGGAATATCAGGCTATCCTGCCTTTGTGGGGTAAAATGATAAACGTTGAAAAAGCACGTCTTGACAAAGTTTACGGCAACGAAAAACTTGTTCCTGTTGTGCAGGCACTTGGCTGTGGTATTGGTGAAGAACTTGATGTAAGCAAAATCCGTTACCATAAAGTTGTTATCATGGCCGATGCTGACGTTGACGGTCAGCATATCAGAACATTGCTTCTCACATTCTTCTTCCGTTTTATGCGCCCTGTTATTGAAGCAGGCCATGTTTATATCGCAATGCCTCCGCTTTATAAAGTGACAAAAGGCAAACAGATAAG
>JAZOTI010000190.1:0-2398 GCA_045657565.1 Oscillospiraceae bacterium
GCAAATGAATAAATCTGAACACCACCTGTTCTCATATATACAAGGGATAAGGCAAGGGCAAGAAAAACTGTTTTTATACTGTTGGCATTTATGCTGTCATTTTTTATATAACTGCCTGCAAAAACTATAAGAGGTGCTGCACAGCCTGCAAAACCGTAGTCGATATGTGTTGTAATATTGATAATATACACCACTGCAACAGACAGAACAAACAACAAAGAGGCATATATTTTTCTGCTTTGTGATTTGTTTTCCGTAAAACTGTCAATCCCATACTGTAAAATATAAATCATAATAACCGAAAGCGTGAATGTAAACATTATATTCAGCTTTAAATTATCATTGAAATATATTTTCACCAGCTGTGTGACAATACCGAACAGTAATATATTTTTCAGATATTTAAATTTATTTTTAGTGTAAATACAGCCCTCTGCAATCATAAATGCAAATATGGGAAAAGCAAGGCGGCCGATTACTCTTAATATCATAACCTGTGGAAAAAGTATTGCGCCGATGTGGTCAACGAGCATGGATATTACTGCAATAAGTTTAAGTGTATCTCTGTTTATTCCACTTTTTATGCTCATTTTCAAAAGACCACCTTCCCCATCTGTTCAGTTTACAGTATATATTTTTTATGTCCAAAATACAACAATTGCTTTATAATATCTGCTGTGATAATATTTATAACATAAAAAGATTTTCAAATATATAAAACGGTGTATGCCCAAATGCCTTTGACAGAATATATAAACAGGAGATTTTTATGAAAGTTACAGATGTATACAAACAATATTTTGCAGCTGAATGCGAGTTCAACACCGTATTACGCAAAGGTGCGGTTGTGTGTCTCACCGCAACAAGCGAAGAAGGAAATATAAAATATGAAGTAAGCGTGAGTTTTTTCCCTCATCGCGATGATGAAGATTTTGCAGTAAGCTATGATGCATACGGCAGCAAAGAACTTTTCTGCGACAAAGGTCGCCGCAGCAAAAAGCGCGACCAACAGTTTATTTTACAGGTACAGCCTGCAGCAAATGAAATTGCAGAAACCATGTCCGGTACAATTTTCTGGGACAAACCCTTGCGCGAAGCACAGTATGGCTGATAAAAACCAAATCCCCGGCGGAAGCTCCGTCGGGGATTCTTGTTTGCTTATTGTTCATTTTTAAGGTCTTCAACAATCTGTGCATACATTTTTTCATCAATGATAAACTTTTTGTTGTAGATGATAAAACCAACAACAATACAGATAAGAGGAAGAATCATCATTGCGATTTTCATAATCCAGAGCGGTGAACCCACAACGCCATTGATAAGTGTTTCAATCTGTGCCTGTGCCGCAGAGATAACAGCAGGATCTGTTGCTGTTTCAATTGTTCGTTCAATTTCGGTAATCTGCTGTGAAACAGGGTTGATACCTGAAAGAATGAGTGTAACAGTAACAACACCTGTACCTATTGCCCCACCCATTTTATTGATAAACGGCTGAACTGCAAAGCTTACAGATTCGTTGCGTTTTTTGAGTTTCCATTCACCGTATTCAACTGCATCTGCAAGGAATAAAAGCATAAGCAACTGAATAAATGCCTGTGCAAAAAACAGTACGAGACCTGCAATGATAATAACCGGCAGTTTTTCAAATGATAAGAAGAACAGAATATATGCTGCTACAACTGCAACCATTGCACCTGTATAAAGCTGTTTACGGGTATATTTTTTGCTGAACACAGGGAAAACAGAAAGTGCTGTAAGCTGTGCCACACCAAGAACCGCTGCAAACACCATGTATGTGCCTTCGTTTTTGTATGCATATTTGAAATAGTAAACGCCAAATGATGTTGTTGTGCAGTAACCAATCATAAACAACGCCATTGCAACTGCTGTAACCATAAGCTGATCGTTTTTAACAAGAGCTTCAACCATGCCTTTGAGAGATGTGTGTTCCTGCTTATCCAGTTCTGTTCTGTCCTCTTTTACGCCAAACACCGTTACCATCTGGAACACCCACATTATACAAACAAGTATTACTGCAAAAAGGAAATAGCTCTTTTTAGCAGGCCTACCAAAAAGGTCAGGTACCATTGTGTAAAGCACAACAACGCTGAACATGCCCACATTGGCGCAGATTCTTGCTATCGCACCGATACCTTCTCGCACTTTCTGGTCTTTTGAAATTGCAGGCATAAGTGACCAGTAGGAAATATCATTGGTGGTATATGCCATACCCCAGCAAAGATAGGCAATGGCAAAAAATACAATATAACCTGTGCCTGTAAGACCTAAATCAGAGAAAAGCAGAATTGTAAGAATACCGGAAGCAAAGGTACCAAACACAATCCATGGTTTGAATTTGCCCCATTTTGTTTTTGTGTTATCTACAATGGTGCCCATA
>JAZOTI010000191.1:0-2779 GCA_045657565.1 Oscillospiraceae bacterium
TGGTTCTATATGCCGCTGCTTATCCTTGCAGCAATGAATATGCAGAGTTTTTCTCTCTGCAAGAAAAAAATCATCTACGGACTTAAACGCGTAGCACTTATCACTGCCGCATTCTGTGTGTTTGCCCTTACACCAAGCAAACAATCTGACGGCCGTTTTGTTCTTGGCCTGCAGAAAGAAGTACCTTTGTTCTGGCTGTTTTTTACCATCGCAATGTTCAGCCTGTTAGTGACATATATAATAGTTGAAAATTTCCGTGATGATAAAAAATATGCACAGAAACTGCTTATGGGTGCTTTGAGCATTATTATGCTGTTTGGCATGACACATATGGCAATTGTAAAACTGCCGCAGATGGACAACGACCAGAACTACATCGAACAGAACTATAATATTCTGGATGATTTCAATCTGTATGATGATGCGGATAACTACCGCATTGATGCATACCAGTGTTACAACAACATAGGACTTTACATCAACAAGCCTGTAATACATTTCTTCAACAGTACAGTTTCCCCTTCCATTATGGAATTTTATCCTTATGTAGGGGTAAAAAGAGATGTGTCTTCCAAGGCAGAGTATGAACTTTATGCTTTGAGAAGCCTTTTATCGGTTAAATATGTGATGATGCCTGACCACGAATACAAATATTTCTGCGACAAAGGCTACGACAACATCTATTCTCACTATTTCAACACAGATGTTTATACTTTCCTGAAAAACGATTACTACATCCCTATGGGCTTCACCTATGACAAATTTGCCACAAAACAGCAGATGGACAGTGTCAACAAGGACAGCCGCAGCAAAGCAATGCTTAAAGCCCTTATGGTGGAAAGTGATATAGTTGACAGATACAAACTGTCCATGGAAAATATCGAAACCAGTCTGCTCAAAGATTTCACCTTTGATACCTTTGCGGAAGATGTTGCGGCACGTCAGAAGGAAAGCAGTTATTTCTTTGAAATGACAAGTGACGGTTTCACCTCCAACATTTTATTGGAGGAAGCCAACCTTGTATTCTATTCCGTTCCTTATGATAAAGGCTTCACCGCCTATGTGAACGGTCAGGAAACTGAAATTATCAATGTAAACAACGGTCTGTGTGCCGTTTATGCCCCTGCGGGCGATAATGAAATTATTTTCAGCTATGAAGCTGTAGGGCTTAAAGCAGGCATTCTGCTCAACCTTGCAGGTCTGGCTGTTTATATAGTTTATCTTGCACTCATATTCAAAAAGAAGGTTAAAATTTAAATGGAAATTATCAAAGTACTTGCAAGCGAATTTAAAAAGGAAGTATGGCAGATTGAAAACAGCGTTGCACTTATGGACGAAGGCTGTACAATTCCTTTTATCGCACGATACAGAAAAGAAAAAACAGGTGAACTTGACGACCAGATTTTAAGAGAAATCTCTGACCGTCTTACCTACCTGAGAAACCTTGAACAGAGAAAAGAAGAAGTTATCAAATCCATAACCGAACAGGAAAAGATGACTGACGAAATTATGGCTGCTGTTGAAAGGGCAAAAACTTTAAGTGAAGTTGAAGATATATATCGTCCTTTCAAACCAAAAAGAAAAACCCGTGCTTCCATTGCAAAGGAAAAAGGTCTTGAACCTTTGGCAAAGGAAATTATGGAACAGCGCCCACTTGCGGTTCCATGTGACCTTGCAGCAGAATATATAAACGAAGAAAAAGGCGTTGCCACAGCGGAAGATGCACTCAAGGGTGCTATGGACATTATTGCGGAAGATGTTTCCGACAATGCAAATGTTCGCAAAGTGCTCAAAGCCCTTTACAACCGCACAGGTGAAGTTACTGCAAAAGGTGATGCAGAAGCAGAACATGTGTACACACAGTACTGCGATTTCAGCGAAAAGGTTAACAAAATTGCCTCCCACCGAGTACTTGCAATTGACCGTGGTGAAAAAGAAGGCATTCTTAAAGTAAACATCACCGTTGACACTGTTGCTGCTATCGGTGAAATTGAAAAAATCTATATTGTAAACGACTCAAAATGTGCACAGGTTGTAAAAGAAGCCATTGCTGACGGCTACTCAAGACTTTTACACCCAAGCCTTGATACAGAAATCCGTAACGGTCTTACCGAAATCGCATGCGAAGGTGCTATCAAGCTGTTTGGCGACAACCTTAAACAGCTTCTGCTTGTACCTCCTGTAAAAGGCAAAACCTGTCTTGCCCTTGACCCTGGTTACCGCACAGGCTGCAAAATGGCAGTTGTTGACGCAACAGGCAAGGTATTGGAAACAGGTGTTGTTTATATGACACTTGATATTCACGACAAAGACAAAGCAAAATCAACCCTTAAAAAGCTTATCAGTAAACACAATGTTGATATTATTTCCATCGGCAACGGCACTGCTACAAAAGAAACCGAAATGGTTGTTGCTTCCATGCTTAAAGAAATCGACAAACCTGTAAGCTATGCAGTTGTAAGCGAAGCAGGCGCTTCCGTTTATTCCGCATCCAAACTTGCTGCGGCAGAATTTCCACAGTTTGACGTTGCTTTGAGAAGTGCAGTTTCCATTGCAAGACGTCTGCAGGATCCACTTGCCGAACTTGTAAAAATTGATCCTAAATCCATTGGTGTTGGACAGTATCAGCACGATATGCCAAAACAGTGTCTGGAAGAAAGCCTTGACGGCGTTGTGGAACACTGTGTAAACACAGTAGGTGTTGACCTTAACACAGCTTCTGCACCATTGCTTGAACGCGTTTCAGGTCTTAACAAGTCCATTGCAAAGAACATTGTGG
>JAZOTI010000192.1:0-5476 GCA_045657565.1 Oscillospiraceae bacterium
GATTGTATGACCGTTTTCAGACAAAGTTTTATCAGATTACCAAGAAAATCGGCAAGGAACAGTATCTTGTTCCATATCTCATGTCCAGCCATCCCGGCAGCACACTGAAGGATGCTGTTCTTCTGGCGGAATATCTTGCAAGACATAAAATCAGACCTGAACAGGTGCAGGATTTTTATCCTACTCCAGGTACAATTTCCACTTCAATGTACTACACAGGCCTTGACCCATATACTCTGAAACCTGTATATGTTGCAAAAACTTCTCAGGAAAAGGCAATGCAGCGTGCGTTGCTTCAGTACTACAATCCTAAAAACACACAGGTTGTGCTGGAAGCACTGCGCAAAGTTCACCGCGAAGACCTTATTCCGGTGCTTGTTGGCGCAAAGAAAACAAAATCAGAAATTGCATATGCCGCAACAAACCCAAAACGCAAAAATGTTCCTGTAAAAAACTGGCAGGAAGCACAGAAACGCAACAAGGCTATGCACAAGGGTAACAGATGAAAAGAAAAGTAATAAAAGCATTTTATGTTCTTGTTGTTGCTCTTGTGGGGTTTATAGGCAGCTTTTTTGAAAAAGATACCTATGTGGCAGATACAATAAAACCTGCGGGTGATACAGTGTCGGTAATCAGTGTAGGTCAGGCAAACAGCACACTTATTTCAAGCGGTGGAAAATTCTGCCTTATTGACGCAGGTCAGACCGAAACAGGGCACAACATCCTGCTGGATTATCTGGACAGTGCAGGTGTAAAGGAAATTGAACTGCTGGTGGTTACACATTTTCACACTGACCACACAAGTGAACTTATTGATGTTCTGAAATATTATGATGTAAAAAATATTGTTATTCCTTACCTTGAAATTCAGAATACACCGACAACATCTTTTTTCTCACTGTTTCTTGACAGTGTGGATAAATATGGTATAAATCTTAACCCGGCAAGAAAAGGTGATAAGTATACGGTGGGTAATGGTACTGTAACAATTCTTGACGATACATACAACGACCTTACTGCCAATGACACATCGGTGGCAACACTGTTTACTCAGGGCGATTTTACATTTCTCAATACTGCTGATGGCGGCGAAGAATACGAAAAACGTCTGATTGATAAAATTGACGGGCCGGTGACTTTGTTCACTGCAGGTCATCACGGTTCTGCTTCGTCAAATTCAAAAGCTTTTATCGGAAAAATAAAACCGCAGTTTGTGGCGGTTTCGGCAGGGAAGGACAATGAATACGGTCATCCTCACAAATCAGTCACAGACAGATTTGAAGATATAGGTGCACAGTGCAATATAACATTCCGTGACGGAACTCTGGTGTATTCGATAGAAAACAAAACTTTGTATACAACAATAGGAGAATATGATGTATTATTCAGTAATAAGAGTTAATGGTCCGATAGTTGTTATGGAAGATCCAATGGGCGATGTACAGGTCTTTTCAAAGGATTTTTTTGACTATGAAGTACAGGAAAATGACCTTGTATATCTTGAAAACCGTATGTTCCATAAAGCAGAGGAACAGACACAGCAGACACAGCAGGAAAATTTTGAAAAAATGCAGAATCTGTTTGAAAAAAACTAAAAAAATAAAACCGCTATCCTGTGATAGCGGTTTTTATTATACTATTTTTCCACAAACTGATTATAAAGTGAATCACAGCTTATCTGTGTATGCAGTTTGTGCGCGAATGCAATAACTGTATTGCGCACAAGCAGACGAGCTTCAATATTGCTTTGTCCGGAGTCTTTAAGCAACGGCTCGTTTGCGAATGTTGTTTTCAAAGCGTTTTCCAGCTCGGTACAGATATAGTTGTATGATGTTTTTGTGTCAAATATTGCACTCTGAACTGCAATAAGCTTGCCGATTTCAGGAATAGAATAAATTTGTTTTGCAAGACAGATTTCTATAAGGATAATAACGTGTTCACGGGAATATCTTTTTTTGAAAGTAGGCGAAAGTATGCCTTGTTTTACATAGTTGTTTACCATTGATGTGGTAAGTGTTTTTTCGCCTGTTGAGTTGATAAGAATAGGTGAAAGCACTTTATCTATATAAACAAGCAACTGGTCCATATATAAATCAATGTCAGGAATTTCGTCGTATCTTGGCATATGAAAATCCTTGAATCTATTTTCCATGATTTATCTCCTCCCAAAAGTAACTAAAATTATATTAAGATAAAACAAATAATTTGTCAATGTCATATTTATTGGTTGACATAATTATTATGATAGTGTAATATAATTTTGAATACTAGATTGATTTGGGTAAAAGAGGGGAAAATATGAGTTGGAATATTGTTTTGGACTCCAGTTGTGACCTGATGACAGGCAAACATAATTTTAAAAATGCTGAACTTAAAATAGCACCGCTTACAATCCGTGTTGGCGAAAAAGAATTCGTGGATAATGAAACAATCGATGTTCCACAGCTTATGGACGCTATGCGCAAAGAAAAAACAGCTTCATCTACAGCGTGCCCTACACCGGATGCTTTTTATGAACATTTTAAAACAGCGGATAATGTTATCTGCATCTGCATTACAAGTAACCTCAGTGGTACATACAATGCTGCTCTTGTTGCAAAGGATATGATAAAAGAAGATTATCCTGAAAAGAATGTTTATGTTGTAAACAGCTGGTCAACTGCAGGCGAAATGGTTCTTATTGCCCGCGAAGCAGACAGACTTATCGGTGAAGGCCTTTCATTTGATGAAATCTGTGAAAAACTGGAAGAATACGCAAAAGAAGTGCGACTTGTTTTTACCCTTGAAAAGTTCGACAATCTTATCAAAATGGGCCGTATGAAACCTCTTGTGGGTAAAGTCGTTTCTGCTTTGGGTATTCACCTTATTGCACAGGCAAGTGTTGAAGGTACAGTTGAACTTATGTTCAAGGTTCGCGGTGACGAAAAAACTCTTGAAAAAATAGTAGAGTATATGAACGAACAAAAGGATATGACAGGCAAGCCTGTTGTTATCAGCCACTGCAATAACCATACTGCTGTTGAAAGAATTGTGGAAATTATTAAGGAAAAATGCCATACAGATGATATCACAGTTAACCAGTGCAAAGGCCTCACAAGCTTCTATGCTATGGAAAAAGGTCTGTTAATCGGATATTAATTTCTGCATTTTTATTATTGAAGTGTTGTTATCTTCAAAAATATCATACCCGTACCAACCTGCTTCAAGCAGACGGGAAAGCTGTTTTGTGTCGGATAAAGCCACACATTTTACAGCAAAGTTTTCATTATTCCGATATTCCTGTGCATATACAGGTTTATCAAAAAAATAATGTACTATGAGTTTATCAAGCCCTCTCAGTTTTACAAGATGGCAACCGCATCGGAAACGACTGTGTATGTCATCGGTAAGTTTCAGAGGAATATAATTTAATATGTGACGTAAACCACGTCTGAACGCCTGCATCTCAGCAATATTCAGGAATGCCTCGAATAAACTGTGTGCAGGCTTTTTTGTTGCGAATTTTTCAAAAAAGTCTTTCCCTTCGGCATTTATACCGATGTATCCCATGTTGAGATAGTTTTCAGGACAGGTGATAAAGTCTGATATAAGGGAAAATGTATGGGTCTGGCGGAAAAAGTCGCAGTCCAGAGGATGATAGTAGCAGCAGGCAATAAGCTTGTCGGATAAAAAAGCTCCCCAGAATTCTCCGTACAAAAAAATATCCTCTGTGAATTTATGGTTTACAGGGTTGAAGAAAAGATTGTCGAAATCTTTGTAGCAATCGATTATGGCGTCAGAATCATAAAGAAAAAGTCTGCGCATAATAATTTTTGTTCCTGTGAGATTATACTCTCTGTTCATATAAACACCACCGTATATAATATATTACATATTAGTATATGCACGGTGGAAAGCTGTTATTATAAAAGAGTAAAAAAGCGCAAACAAAAACAGAGCTTGTAAAAGCTCTGTTTTTGCGTAGAAAATTTGTATGGATATATTTCTAAGAGGAAAAGTATCTCAAATTAAAGTTTGTCGAAACCTGCAGCAAGGTCAGCAATGATGTCTTCTGCATTTTCAAGACCAACGGAAAGTCTTACGAGACCTTCTGGGATACCTGCTTCAGCAAGTTCTTCTGGGCTGTATGTAGAGTGTGTCATGGAAGCTGGGTGTTCGATAAGTGTTTCAGCGTCACCGAGGGAAACTGCGAGTGTGCAGAGTTCGAGGCTGTTAACAAATTTTTCACCAGCAGCACGACCGCCTTTAACTTCGAAGGAGATCATTGCACCAAAGTCGCGCATCTGTTTTGCAGCAACTTCGTGGTTTTTGTGGCTTTCGAGACCTGGGTAGTAAACTTTTTCAACCATTGGGTGGTTGTTAAGGAATTCAGCAACTTTTCTGCCGGATGCACAGTGTCTCTGCATTCTGATTTCGAATGTTTTGAGACCACGGAGGATAAGGAATGCTTCCTGTGGGCCAAGAACAGAACCTGTCATGTCTTTAACACCGAAGAGTCTAACCTGGCTTACGAAGTCAGCTTTACCGGAAACGAAACCAGCGATAACGTCGCCGTGACCGTTGAGGTATTTTGTTGCGGAGTAAACAACAACGTCTGCACCGAGAGCAAGTGGGCTCTGGAGGTATGGAGAAGCAAATGTGTTGTCACAAACAACTTTGATGTCAGCGTTGTAAGCGTGTGCTGTTTCTGCTACTGCTGCGATGTCAGCAATTTTGAGGTTAGGGTTAGCTGGTGTTTCGAGGTATACAGCAACTGTGTTTGGTTTGAGAGCTGCTTTAAGAGCTTCGATATCAGCTGTGTCGATAAAGTCAACTTCAACACCGTATTTTGTCATACCGTGTGCAAGAAGAGCGTATGTACAGCCGTAGAGTGTGCCGTCAGCGATGATGTGTGCGCCAGCTTTTGCGATTGTCCAGAGTGTGGAAGAGATAGCGCCCATACCGGAAGCTGTTGCAAGTGTTGCTTCTGCGCCGTCAAGAGCAGCGATTTTTGCTTCAAGAACGGAAGATGTTGGGTTGCCAAGACGGGAGTAGATGTAACCAGCTTCTTTGCCGGAGAATCTTGCTGCACCCTGTGCGCAGGAATCAAATACGAATGTAGATGTCTGATAGATTGGCATTGTCAAAGCGCCGTACTGTTTGTCATGAACATTACCAGCATGAACACATTTTGTGCCAAAACCTTTGTTTGTGTAATCCATAGTTAAAACTCCTTTTTTAAATGTAATTTAATATCAAAAGCGCCACAATGGTGCTTAACTGACATATTTAACAAATGTAAATGCTCGTTATTGTGCATCTTGCTGCAAATCTATACTTTTTGTCAAATGCATAACGGGGGTTATCCGTTTTTTATATGACAAAATATACATATTTTGTTCACCAAAACTGCGCATAATGGGCATTTTGCTTTGTACTAATATAATAACATATAAGTTTTGTCAAGTGTTAACAGAAAAATTCGATAAAGGGTTAT
>JAZOTI010000193.1:0-8208 GCA_045657565.1 Oscillospiraceae bacterium
CCGCCATATTGTAAATTATATATAGCAGGTGATATTAAAGGTGTTTTGTTCCAGAAAAGGTTTTTGTTTTATAGTATCGGTATGTACAGTGATATATATTTATCTTGTAAACACAACAATTGAGCACAGATATAATGTATACACTCCCCAGAGTACACCTGTGCCCGAAAGTGCAAGCTGTACAGAATCCAGTTATACTGCTATTGCTTCGGACCATATAAAGGAAGAAAACACCCCTGTGCAGAATGTACAGGCTCCTGACAAATACCGCGAAAAGCTTTTGGTATTCAACAATTCCATACTTCCATACAACGAACACAAATCTCCTGTATATATTGAAGAGACCCTTTTTATCGGTGATTCCAACACCGAAGGACTTTATGCATACGGATATCTCCCATTGCAGAATGTACTTGGGAAAAGATCTATGGGCATACAGCAGGTTCTGACGGACAGATATGTGTGGTTTAAAGGTTTTGAAAAGCCCGTAACCGCTGTTGAAGCAGCAAAACTGCTTTATCCCAGAAGAATTATTATTAATTTCGGCACAAACAATGTTGCCGGAACATCAAGTGCAGAGTTTATATCCTGCTATAAATCTGTAATTTCAGAACTTACAGCCAACTGTCCTTACAGCGATATAATTGTTGCCGCTGTGCTGCCTGTCGGCTATTACAGGGAAAACTATAATATAAAGCAAAGTTCTGTTGACAGTTTTAACATTGCACTTGCAAAGATGTGCAGTGAATTTAAAATCAAATTCCTTGACTACAGTGAAATTTTCCGCAATCCTGACAACGGATATATGTATGCAGACTGTGTTGCAGATGACGGCATACATTTAACACAAAAAGGATATAAAATGTTATTGGAATATGTAGACAGCCACCAGTTTGTGACCGGCGATAACCGCCCACAGAATTGCGATATTCCGCAAAGATGCGAACAGCGCACATATCAGTGCATTGCTGACGTGTCAGATTCTGCAGACAGCATACAAGCTGATGAAAGCTCGTCAGAAAAATACAGTTCAGAAAAAAGCACCTCCGATATTTCATCGGATGCAGGTAATATAAACAGCGAAAAAATAATTTATGACCCTTTTATATAGAAAGGAAAAACTATGAATGTAACAGTATTAGGCTCCGGCAGATGGGGCACATTCCTTGCAGTTTACCACTCCCGCAGAAACAATGTAAAACTCTGGGGTTTAAGCGAAGCACCTGATTTCCAGGAACTTATGGCAACAAGAAAAAATGCATACCTTGAGCTGCCTGACAATCTTATACTTGAACCTGACCTTGAAAAAGCTCTCACTCACGCAGATTATATTGTAATTTCCATCAGTGCACAGCAGCTGAGAAATTTCTGTCAGCGAATCAATCAGTATGATGTAAAAGGCAAAACCTTTATTCTTTGTATGAAAGGCATTGAATCCGATACTGGCAAACGCCTTACAACAATTGTAAGGGAAAACATCACCCAGGATATCAATGTATGTGTATGGGTTGGCCCTGGCCACGTGCAGGATTTTATGGCGGGTATTCCAAACTGTATGGTTGTTGACAGTGATGACAAAGCAGTAATTGCAGATGTTGTAAACAAATTTTCCAGCGATCTTATCCGTCTTTATATCGGTGATGATATTATCGGCACAGAAATCGGTGCTGCTGCAAAGAATGTTGTGGGCATTGCTGCAGGTATGCTTGACGGTGCAGGGCTTTCCAGCCTTAAAGGTGCACTTATGGCACGCGGCGCAAGAGAAGTTGCAAGACTTATTCATGCAATGGGAGGCAACGAGCTTTCCGCTTATGGTTTGTGCCATCTTGGTGACTACGAAGCAACATTGTTCTCTCTCCACAGCCAGAACCGAAAATTTGGCGAAAGTTTTATTAAACAAGAAGCATATTCAAAACTTGCAGAAGGCGCCTCAACTGTAAAAGCTCTTATGAAACTGAGCGAAGAATATAATGTTGAAATGCCTATTTCAAAACTTGTTTATGATGTTATTTACAATGGTGTATCTTCTACAGACGCACTGGCTGCTCTGTTTGAAAGAGATGTAAAAACAGAATTCTCAAAAGAATATTAAAAAATATCCCGACAGTTTTGTGCTGTCGGGATTTGTTTTTATATTCAGTTATTTCTTTTTGTATACATAAACAATGAAATGAGCATTTACTGTGAGATTTTCCGCTTTGAGAAGCACTTCCTGTGCCTCTTTTGGGCTGCGGTAGACATAAGGTGTCATTTTAAACAGATTGTTTATATCAGTGTTGTTGTCTATGTAAATTTCCTTTTCGGCTTTTACTGTTTCGATAAGTGTGAAACCTTCGTACTGTTCTTCTTTAAGTGGGTTTTCGTATGGTTTTTCATACAAAGCTTCTTTTAACTGCCACAGATGTTTGGGAGCAGGAACAACATAAAGAAATACTCCGTTTTTCTTTAAAACGCGTTTAAACTCCTTTAAGCACAAAGGGGAAAAACAGTTGATAAGCACATCAACACTTTTATCCTGTATTGGCAGGTGAAATGACGAAGCCACCGCAAATTCGCCCTCTTTCAGGCGTTTTGCCGCAATGGCAACTGCATCTTTGGAAATATCAATACCTTTGATTTCCGCCTGTTTTCCCTGTTCTGTAAGCTTGTTGTAAACTCCCTGAGTGTAGTATCCTTCACCACAGCCGCAGTCAAGAACATTTACCTGTGATTTTGAGTATTTATCACACAGATTTTCCAGTGTTTCTTTAAGATGACTGTAATATCCCAGTGACAGAAAATTATTTCTTGCCACAACCATCAGTTTGTCATCCCCCGGTGCCGCAGAATGTTTTTTGTTGGCAGGCAGAAGATTGACATAGCCCTTTGAAGAAATATCAAATGTATGACGGTTTTTGCAAATATATGATTTTTCCTTTTTGATAAGTTGCTGTGAACACACAGGACAGATAAAATTCGGCATAGTATTCCCTTTTTATTTAATATTGTATAGAGTAAAATATATCACATTTCTCCTGTATAAACAATATTTTTCTATATAGTCATATACAATAAACTGCCCGTCGGATACATTTGGATCCGACGGGCAGTTTACACTTTACTGAGATAAAGCTATGCCTCTAATTATTTGTCTGTTCCAGCAGGTTCTGTTTGTGGAACTGCAATGTATAAAGCTGATGATAATGTCCTTTCTGCTTGAGAAGTTCCTGATGATTGCCTTGTTCAAGAATTTCACCTTTGGAAAGTACAATAATATTGTCAGCGTGCTGAATTGTGGACAAACGGTGTGCAACGATGAGCATTGTGCCAATGTTGCGGATTTTTTCCAGAGAATCCTGAATAAGAAGTTCGGTTTCTGTGTCAATGTTTGCAGTTGCTTCATCAAGAATAATTACCGACGGTTTGTGAATAATTGTTCTGGCAAAGCTGAGAAGCTGACGCTGACCTGCGGAGAAGTTGTTACCGCGTTCACGCACTACTTCATCAAGACCATTTTCCAGTTTGTTGATAAAGCTGTCAGCATTTACATAGTGACAAACTTCCATAATTTCTTCGTCGGAGATACCTTCCATATTAAGCAGGATATTGTTGCGGATATCCCCTGAGAAGAGGAATACATCCTGCAGCATCTGACCGAAGTGCTTGCGCAGTGAAGAAATTTTAATCTTTTTGATATCTATGCCGTCAATAAGAATCTGACCTTTCTGGATATCATAGTTGCGGCAGATAAGTGACAGAATTGTTGTTTTACCGGAACCTGTTGCACCAACAAAAGCAACCGTCTGTTTTGGTTTAACATGGAATGATACACCTTTGAGAATCCATTCGTCAGGTTCGTATGCAAACCATACATCTTTGAATTCGATTTCACCTTTGATATCTTCAAGTTCAATTGTTTCGTCGCCATCCACAACATCAGGAACAAGGTCCATAATTGTGAAGATTTTTTCAGATGAAGCAAAGGAACGCTGCAGCATATCAAACTGTTCAGCAAGAGTCTGGATTGGGTTAAAGAAACGTGAGATATAAAGGTAGAAAGAAACAACAATACTGCTGTCGATCGCCTGACCAAACCATCTTGTATCATATATGCTTGCTCTTGAGCCCATATAGAACAGGAACATAATTGCACAAACGTTGAGCATATATATCATCGGACGGAAAATACCAAAAACATACATACGATTGTGTTTTGCCTTGCTCTGCGCATCACTTTTTTCAAGGAAGTCGTTCATCTTTCTTTCTTCCTGGTTGAAAATCTGTGTGATTTTGATACCTGAAAGGTTTTCAGAAAGATAAGTATTAAGTGCTGTTGTGCAGTTGCTTACTGCGCGGTGTACTTTTCTGGAGAATACACGGAACACAAATGTGAACAGCACCACAAATGGCATGAGTGCAAGAATCATAAGTGTAAGTGCGTAGTTGAGCATAAGCATTGCTGCAAGTACACCGAACATTACCATTATGTTTTTAATCAATGTTACCAAAATATTGGTGAACATATAGCTGATTGCGTTAGGGTCGTTACTTACACGGGTAACAAGTTTACCTACAGGGATATTGTTAAGCTGTTCGTGTGAAAGCTGTTCGATATGTGTAAAAACATCCTCCCTGATATCGGACAGAATTTTCTGACCGACTTTCTGCAGCATCATCGCCTGCAGATATGTGCAGATAAGTGAAACAATGAGAATACCCACATACATTGCAACTATGCGGTAAAGCTGTGGAAGTTCAAAGTCCTTCTGAATCAAGGCAATAAGTTTACCTGTAATAAGCGGCGAAACAAGTTCGTAAACTATGGAGAACAGCATAATTACAAAAACAATGATAAATGTTTTGTAATATGGCTTGATGTACTTCATAAGACGTCTGATGATTTCGCCGTCAGGCATATTTCTTTCAAAATCATCTTCAGGGTTGATTTTGCCGTAAAGTTTATAAACTATAATAAAGGCAATGGTGATAACGCCGATAACTGCGCCCATTATGAGAATAGGTAAATATTCATTCATCAGCTGTTACCTCCTTCCTCTTCAAGCTGCTGCAGGTCTACCATTGTTTTGTATTCCGGACATGTGTTGTAAAGATCTTCGTGTTTGCCTACAGCAATAAGTTTGCCGTCGTCGATAAACAAAATCTTGTCCATCTTTTCAATGGTGGAAATTCTGTGTGCAATAAGGATTGTTGTTTTGCCTGCACGGGTTTCGTGAAGGTTTTCAAGAATTGTTTTTTCTGTTTTGGTGTCAACCGCGGATACAGAGTCGTCCAAAATAAGGATAGGTGCGTTTTTCATAAGTGCACGGGCAATGGAGATTCGCTGTTTCTGACCGGCGGAAACTGTAACACCACGTTCGCCCAGCACCGTGCCGTAGCCCTTGTGAAGGTCCTGAATATTGCTGTGGATATCTGCAAGTTTGGCTGCATTTGTAACTGCGCCACTGTTATGTGTTCCCATACCGAAAGCAATATTGTTTTCGATTGTATCAGAGAACAGGAAGTTATCCTGAGGAACATATGCACAGCCATCACGGAGAGAATGAATTGTAATATCATTTACATCGTGACCGTCTATAAACAAGGTTCCGTCAGCAACATTGTATGTACGGAGAATAAGGTCCACCAGAGTAGTTTTACCCGAACCTGTTTTACCAACCAGACCAACGTTTTCCCCTGCATTGATTTTAAAGGAGATGTTTTCAAGAACATTGTAGTCGCCGTCAGGATACTGGAATGAAAGGTTGCGGAATTCGATATTACCCTGAATATTTTCCAGTGGTTTTGCATCAGGTGCATCTTTTACATTCTGTTCAGCATCAAGAAGTTCACCAACACGTTTTGCGGAAGCAACACCACGGCTGGTCATATCAACAAGGTCTGCAACTGCCATAACCGGCCAGATAACAGAGTTGAAGTAACCGATAAATTCTACAAGCTGACCTGCGTTGAATTTATCCTGATAAACAAGGAAACCACCGTAACCAAGGATAACACAGATGATACTTTCAACAAAAAGCATAACCATAATTCTGAATATAACAGAAGCCTTTGTGTGGTCAAGGTTTGCTTTTTCGTTTTCTACGTTGAGTTTTTTGAAGTTTTCAAGTTCAAGTGCTTCTTTTACAAAAGCTTTGATAACCGCAATACCTGAAAAGCTTTCCTGTGCAAAGTCAGAAAGACGTGAGAAACATTCCTGTCTGTAATCCCATTTTTTTGTCATATACTTGCCTACAAAAGTTGCGGACAAGAAAAGGAAAAACATTGGTACTGTGGAAAGCAGAGTCAATGTGTGGTCCATTCGCCACATTTTTGTAAGCGCCATTGAGAACATTACAACCGAGTCGAAAGCCATCATTACGCCCCAGCCGAAACATTCCTGAATTGTATCAAGGTCATTGGTAAACAAACTCATAAGGTTACCAACTTTATTCACCTGATAATATTCACGGCTTAAGTTTTTTGCATTATCAAACATTCTGTCGCGGAGGTCTTTTTCCACTTTGATAGCTGTACCGAACAAAAGCACACGCCATGTGAAACGACCTACCATAACTGTGAGGATAACCCCAACCATAGGCAGACAGATTTTGCGGATAAGCAAGTCCATTGTGAATGCTGTTTCCACCCCATCGATTTCAACAGCACCATAGCTTACACCATTTACAACCATCTGATAAAATTCCGGCATCTTAAGCTGCATAAAGTCAACTATGCCCAATGCCATAAGCCCCAGAATCAATGGCAGTGCAAACTTTTTATAATAATGATTTACATGTTTTCCAACAACCATTTTTTATCCTCCGTTTTTGTTAGATTCTATACTTTTGCGCACGGTTTCAAGACATGTGTCTGCATATCTTTTAAAAAGACCTATAAGCAGTTCCCTTTCCTGTTCGGTGAACTGTTCCATTGCAACATATTCTGCATTTCGAATATGGCAAACTGCTTTCTGTGCATATTCTTTACCTTTTTCGGTAAGTTTTACCGCTTTTGTGCGTCTGTCCTCCGGAAGTTCCTCTAATACAACAAGTCCGTTTTTATAAAAATCGGTAATCGCTGCATTAACTGTCTGTTTTGGAACCCATGTATGCTTACAGATTTCGTTCTGAGTACAGTTTTCGTTGAATAAGATTGTCCACAGAACATTGAAAGATGTATTGGACATTCCTATGGATTTAGCATATTCTTCGTATACTTTATCAATAGGTCTCCAGCTGTCTTTAAGCTGTTTAACCTGTTCTCTGATAATCTGATCAGACATAATTCCCCCTCCTTTCAAAAGTACGTGCTATAGATAGTATCATTTTTTTACTATTATAATCCCGTACCAATAAATAGTCAATAATACAGACTATTTATTTTCTGTACTAATATACAATTAATTTATATATATGTATAAATGATTATTATCGATGCTTATTTCACCTTGAAATTCAGACTGAAATCCACATCAAAACTGATTATCAGTTTATATATGTACTAAAAAACAAAAAAACACGCTGACAAAACTGTCAGCGTGTTAATTTTTTGAATTTTACCGTTTGTGCTAAAGTAATAATTCTTTTAACCTAAATAATTTAATTATTTAGCAGCTCTGAGAGCGATGATTCTCTGCATTTCGTTGTAAACGATCATGAAGCCTTCGTCAACACCCATACCTGGTTTAGCAAGAATCTGTGTTGGTTTTGTAGCCATTGCGCAGTTTACGCAGATCTGAGCAGAACGGTCTGTTTCGTTACATGTACCACCCTGGTATGCGCCGATGCCTTTTTCTTTACAGTAAAGAACAGCTTCACATGTGTTGTTGATACCACCAAGGTCAGGAGTTTTGATCTGAATCATATGACCAGCTTTGTTGTCTGCGAAGTATTTGATATCTTCGAGAGTGTTGCACCATTCGTCAGCAACGAGTTCTACTGTAGAACCACGTCTGTCAAGTTCAGCTGTGAGTTCTTTGAGGCAGATCATCTGTTTTTCTCTTTCTTCAGCATCCATTGGGCCTTCGATTCTGAGTTTGAATGGTTTTGCTGTTTCTTCGAGTTCCTGGATGTAGTCAGCCATAGCTGTGAAGTTGTCAACGGCGAATGCAGCACCGATTGTGCCGTATACGTCGATGTGGAATGTTGGCATGTATTCTTCGCCGGCGAGGTGTTTTACACGGTCACGGAGCCATGCAACGTATTCTTTAAGGATTTCGGCGTTTTTACC
>JAZOTI010000194.1:0-4439 GCA_045657565.1 Oscillospiraceae bacterium
CACTTTCAATGATAGGTATGATGTACGGCCCACTTTATGGCGGAATAGCAGGTGCACTGTGTGACTTTATCGGTGCAATTTTATTTCCAATAGGGGCATATTTCCCTGGCTACACACTCACAGCGGCACTGTCAGGGGCAACTTACGGATTTTTCCTGCAGAAAGGCGGGGCAAAAAGTCTTGTAAAAGTTACAGCAGCATCACTTATCATCAATCTTGTTTACCATCTTGGCATAAACACATACTGGACAACCCTTTTTACAGGCAAAGGATATCTTGCTTTGCTTCCTACAAGGGTTTTCAGCAACGTTGTGCTTCTGCCAATGGAAATTATTGTGATTATGCTCACATATAAATTCTTGGTTGAAAGAATTGAAAAGGCTACAAAATAACATACAGGAAAGGCGAAATATATGAAAATAAGCAACGTAAAAGGTACAGTTGATTATCTCCCACAGGAAGTTGCAATCCGAGACTATCTCCAGAACGAAATCCTCAAAGTATATACTTCCAACGGATTCACACGCATTACAACACCAATTATCGAGGATATCGAAAACCTTGATAAATCCGAAGGTGGCGAAAACCTTAACCTTATCTTCAAAATTCTCAAAAGAGGCGACAAGCTTCAGAAAGCTTTTGAAGGTGAACTCACAGAAAACAATCTGGCAGATATGGGCCTGAGATACGACCTTACTTTGCCACTTACAAGATATTTTGCAAACAACCGATCAAAACTCCCATACCCTGCAAAAATCATTCAGGTAGACCGCGTTTATCGTGCTGAACGCCCACAGAAAGGCCGTCTGAGAGAATTCATGCAGTGTGACGTTGATATTATCGGTTCTGAATCCATCTACAGCGAAATTGAACTTATCAACACAGTTACAGAAGCTTTGCTTGCAATCACAATCAAAAACTTTACTGTACGTGTAAACAACCGCCGTATCCTCAACGACCTTCTTTTGTCTATGGGCTTTGCGCAGGAAGATCTTATGAGCGTTTGCATCACATTTGACAAAATGGACAAAGTTGGTGCGGAAGGCGTTGAAAAAGAACTTGCAGAAAAAGAATTTTCTGCAGAAGCAGTTGCAAAATTTGTTGAATTCCTTAAACAGGGCAACTTCACACTTGGCTATGTTAAAGAACTTATGCCTGAAAGCACAGCAGTTGCAGATGTTGAAAAAATCATCACAACAGCAAACAGTGTTTCTGACGGCAAATATGATGTAGTGTTTGACCTTTCCCTTGTTCGCGGCCAGGGTTACTACACAGGCACAGTTTTTGAAGTTGTTTCCAACGAGTTCAAAGGTGCAATTGCAGGCGGCGGCAGATATGACAACCTTATCGGTAAATTCCTTGGCGAAAGCATCCCTGCAGTAGGTTTCTCCATCGGTTTTGAAAGAATTTTTGCAATCCTCAGCGAACAGAAATTCACACCGCCTACAGCAAAGAAAAAACTTGCTGTTGTTTTTGAAGAAAACAACTACGCAGAATGTGCTGCAAAGGCAAAAGAACTCCGCAGTGAATTTGACGTTGGTATGTACGAAAGACCAAAGAAACTTGGCAAACTGCTTTCAAGACTTGAAAACGAAGGCTATTTTGGTGCACTTCTCAACCCTGCAGAAGAAATCAAGGTTTTTGAAAAATAATATTTAAAATCCGTACAGAGTGTATCTCTGTACGGATTTATTTTTTGCACATATCACTGGCACTTGTATTATCAGGGAGATTTCTTTTTACGGTCAGCTGACAGCACAGCCAAAAACTGCACAGCAACAGACAGGCTTTGAAAACTGTTACACCGGCAGTTAACACCACAGCATGAGCAGCCGAACACACAAACCCTGCTGCCAGAAGCAACATAATCTGAGGCACAGTACCTGAAAAAGCAACAATAAGAGCGACAGCACAATATATCAAAGGGTTTTTCATATTGACAGCTCCTTTTCAAAAATATTCTGTATTTATGGTATGAAAAAATCCTTTTGAGTGATACACAAAGTTTGCGTTGGCAAACTGCACTTTAATATTGTATAATAAACAAATAATGGAAAAACGGAGGATATTATTATGGGTTTAAGAATAGAAAACACCCTTAAAGCCCTCAAAGCAAACCGTTTTGGTGCTTACTATGCAGAAAATTCCGCTGAAGCACTGGAAATTGTAAAAAAATTGCTTAAAGATGGTGAAACAGTTACCTGCGGAGGTTCACTCACCATCAAACAGGTTGGTGTTATCGACTATATTTCAGGCGGCAATTTTGACTATACCGACCCTTATGCATTTACTGATCCGGAAGTAAAAGCAAAAATGATGGAAAAACGTTTTACAAGCGATACATTCTTCTGTTCTGCAAACGCTGTTATTTCCGACGGTCGCCTTTATAACGAAGACGGCATTTGTTCCCGTGTGGCACCAATGCTTTTTGGCCCAAAACAGGTTATCGTTGTGGCGGGCAGAAACAAAATTGTTGACACAGAAGCACAGGCAAAACATCGTATGCAGACAATCGCTGCACCTCTCAACGCAAAGCGTCTTTCCACAAACACACCTTGTGTTATTGACGGTGTATGCCACAACTGCAAAAGCGAAGCACGTATCTGCTGTTCAACAGTAATCACCAACTTCAACCGTATATTTGAACGCATCAAGGTTATCATCGTAAACGAAGACCTGGGCATGTAATTTACAGTAAAAGGGAGAAAGTATTTTGATTAAACTCTTGGCAAATTTATATATCAAAAAAACAGATGACAGCAAAACTGTCAGGGAAAAATACGGTGTGCTGTGCGGCACTATGGGCATAGTTCTCAATGTTCTGCTGTTTGCAGGCAAGTTCTTTGCAGGCACAATCAGCAAATCCGTATCCATCACAGCAGACGCTTTCAACAACCTTTCCGATGCAGGTTCATCGGTAATCACACTTCTTGGTTTCAAACTGGCAGGGCAGAAACCTGACCCTGAACATCCTTTTGGTCACGGCAGAATTGAATATCTGTCAGGTCTTGTGGTTGCAATGGCTATCCTGCTTATGGGTTACGAACTTGCAACATCTTCAATCGACAAAATCCTGCACCCTGAAGCTGTGGAATTCAGCGTAATTTCTGCTGTTATCCTTGTTGTGTCCATTGCTGTCAAGTTTTATATGGGCGCCTACAACAATAAAATCGGCGATAAAATTGACTCTGCAGCCATGAAAGCTACAGCGGCAGACTGTCTCAGTGACTGCATTGCAACAGCCCTTGTTCTTGTTGCTGCAATTGTTGGCCATTTCAGCGGTCTTGTAATTGACGGCTGGTGCGGTTTGCTGGTTTCTCTGTTTATTATCCGTGCCGGCATCGAAGCTGCAAAGGAAACAGTTTCTCCTCTGCTTGGCCAGAAACCTGATGAAGATCTTGTAAATGAAATCTACCGCATTGTAATGAGCTACCCTGAAGTCCTTGGTATTCACGACCTTATTGTTCACGACTACGGTCCGGGCAGACTGATGGTTACACTTCACGCAGAGGTAAGTGCTGACGCGGATATTATGTATACACACGATGTTATCGACAATGTCGAACAGGAACTCCAGCAGACACTTGGCTGCGAAGCCACAATACATATGGACCCTATCTCAGACAATGACGATACTGTTGCACAGTTGCGCAGCAGGGTTGCACAGTGTGTATGTGCCGCATTGGGCGAAGGTGTTTCAATCCACGATTTCCGTATGGTGGAAGGGGTTACTCACACCAACGTTATTTTTGACGTGGTTATCCCTGTAGGTTACAGCAAGGGAACAGCTGAAGTGGAAAATATGGTCAAAGATGAAATTTCAAAACTGGACAGCGGCAATTACCGTGCTGTTGTAAAGGTTGAATATACATATGTTTAAATTGTAAAAAAATTAAACGGATTGATGAGATACAATAAAGATGTTTTCTTATGTGGAACACCCATTCATCAATCCGTTTTTTGTATGCAAAAAAATAAATGCCACTCGTATGAGTGGCTTTTTGGTGGACCTTCACAGACTCGAACTGTGGACCGTCCGGTTATGAGCCGGATGCTCTAACCAACTGAGCTAAAGGACCTTACTAAATTATGCTTTAATATTATATAATAATTACTTTTGGTTGTCAACAAATATTTTGTCGGTTAATGATGGCAATTGTTTATTCTTTTAAGAAAAAAGGGCAGGATGTACCTGCCTCTTTTATCAGTATTTGTTGTAATGCACTCTGTCTGCTTCGTATCTGTCTACAAACTTGTTGGCGTTTTCATCTTCAGGATAGCCGATTGCAATAACTGCAAATGGTTTTACAGTTTCAGGCAGAGAGAACATTTCTGTTACGAATGTTTCTCTTTCTGTGCCACGGCCAACGCCCATCCATACAGCGCCCAGATCTTCATATGCGGCCTGCAGCAACAGATTCTGTGTGGCGGCACCCAGG
>JAZOTI010000195.1:0-24284 GCA_045657565.1 Oscillospiraceae bacterium
CCCCCATCACCGCACCTGGGGAAGTGTTCCACTTGTCAAGTTTTGTCTTGTCAATAAACACTTTCGGAAAAGCGTTGTTTTTCTGATAAAGCAGCGCCATTGCCCACAGCTTGTTCACCGCAATCTGGTTTGGAATAATGGTTTCCACCGCACCCATACCGTGACAGCAGTCACGCACAGGTTCCCAGTTGACAAAGGCAACGGGATATTTTTTCTGCCCTGAGTCGGTTTCCTCTGTCAGCATATTGTTCTGTGTGCACTGCACAAAATGGATTGTGCCGTTTTTGCGGTAAAGGCGGATAAGCACCGTCACCGTTTCGTCCTCTGCACCGTATGCATAACTGCCCTGTTCCTCTACATCAGGAAATTCTTCCTCAAAAGCGGTGCGGGACATATGCTTTACAATAATTATGTAAGGCTGCTTTTCCACCTCAGGCGTTGTTCTGTCGCCGAACACTATATTGGTGTTGTGGATAATTTCACTTTCCGCCTGTTTTGTTTCGGGATTGTATCTGACATAAATAACGCCGTCGCCGTCAATGGCCGTATTTTTGATAATGCCGCGGAGCTTTGCCCTGAAACGTGAATTTTCGTTTGCCCGTTCAATTTCTTTTTCCACCGCCTGCATAAAAAGGTCCGCATCTCCGCTTTTTTTGAGAGAAACCGCCACATCGTTGACCATAAGCACACTTATCAGATAGTTGACCACCCTTTTTACAAAGTTCAGCACAGGTTTTTCAAGGTCAGGGGCATTGAGGCCCTCCCACTGTCTGCCAAGGAAAAAATTGTGCTGCTGTTTTGTTTTTTCATAAAGGTCAAGAGAGTTTTTAAAACTCACATCCCTCTGATACTCCTGCCACACTTTGTGACAGGTTATTTTTTTATCCTCCATTTTTCCTCCTTAAATATCATTCCCGTAGGCTATAAGCCTTTCCAGCTGTTTCTGGATTTCACGGTCCTTTTCCAGCTGGTTGCAGATAACCTCGTTTTTGCTGCATTTCACAGCATAAAAATATCGGTATGCCACGCATCCCAGCGCAAATCCTGCCATAAGGCCTGCAAAAAACACCATATCTGCCTCCTTAAAGACCCATAAGCTGTTTGAGATATTTTTCTTCCAGCTCAAGCAGGTCGCTGTTGTATCTTCGCTGAATTTCCCCAAGAACCCCTGCATATTCTTTGTTCTGTTTCGCACGGTTGTCCTCGTAGTTAAGTCGGTGCTGTGTTTTAAGGCTTTCAATGCTGCCGCCCGCACCCCAGAGTGCCGACTGCTGCGGAAGCTGTTTTATCCCGTTCATGTAGGCGATATAAAGCTGTCGCAGAGCGTCATCATTGGACGCTTTCGCCGCAGTTTCCTCCGCGGCAAGATTGTTTCCCAGCATCTGCATGGCCTGCTGTCGGTTTGCGTCCAGCGCAGCTTTTTTCTGCTGGGCAAGCTGTGCTTTCTGCTGATCCTGCAGTGTTTTCTGCTGTGCAGCAGTGCCGGAAGCAGCTTTTTTAGCCCCGGAAGTCTGATAAACCGTTTTCACTGTCTGCTTTGGTGCAGTTTCCGTCACTGTTCCCACAGAAGCCCCTGTGCCGTAAATCGGCAATGGCGGAAGTTCTGCACCCGTTGCGTTTTCCTTTCGCTTATCGCTGTTATAAATTGTTTCGTATCTGTTTTTGGATTCAGGTTTGTACCTGTAAAGCATAAATTACCTCCTTTAATACCCGATAAAATTTTCAATCTGTCTGTCATAGGTGTTTTCCTCTTCGTCCTGCTTTTCAGCAACCGGAGCCGGACAGGGCCTGCCTGCCACAAAATATCTCAGTGCATCGGGTGCGTGGGTTATTTCGTGAGGGTGCACCGCCACGTCGTTTGGGTTTGTCCTGTCATACACAAGGGCCGGCAAAGTTCGTATAAGGTTGGTGCAGTTTTCAAAAATAACCAACTTTGCGGTTGTGGTCCCTGTTTCGTCGGTATAGGGTTTTAGCCATTCTTTCAGGTTGTACCACCCCTGAACACGGTTGTTTTCGCTTTTGGAAAGCAGAATTCCGTGTTCCGCAAAAATTTCCGCAACGCTTTTGCCCGTGTCCTGACGGCGGTTGTACAAATCTGGCGGCGCCCAGTAAACGCTCACATCCTTTTCCCCTGCCGCAAGTATCTCCTTTGCCGCACTGCTTATAATGAGATTTGGTTTGTAAATCTCCCTGTACACATAGGCTTTGCCCTGTGTGTCCACGGCTATAAAATACCCCGCCAGCATATCCAGCCCGTAGTCCATGGTGAAATATCTTTTCCAGTGTTTCGGAATTTCAAAAGGTTTTACAACGTGAATACTGCGGCGGAACTCCGCAAAGTACTGCCCGTCAAAAATATCCCAGTCACCATACAGCAACGCCCGTTTGTCCTTTTCGCTCAGGCGTTTAAGCCTTTTCAGATATCCTTTATCGTTTTTCATCAGAAAACTGTTGTCGCTGACCTTTGCAGGTATAAACTGCCTTGTGCCGTTTTCGTCCCTGTAAAGCTGTCCTGCGCAAACATCGATAAACCTTGCCTTCACCCAGCTGTGTCCCACACCACCCGGGTTTGTGGAGCTTTTTATCTGTTTCGGATAATCGTTTACACCACGGATACGGCTCATAAGGTAGATGTACATATCCTCGGTAAAATGGGTCAGTTCATCAAAACGGATCACATCATATTCCGCCGACTGATACTTATACACATCGTTTTCCCTGTCACAGTAACCGAAATCGATAATGCTTCCGTTGGTGAAAACACCTGTATGCTTTGCGGAATTGTATTTATAAACCGATTTGTCAAACAACCCCAGTGACACCCTTATAAGGCTTTTTTCAAGCTCAGGCAGGGTGCGCCTGAGGATAAGCTGTTTGGATGCAGGATACCGGAGTGCATACAGAAACGCATCAATAAGCTGTGCATAGCTTTTGCCGCCACCTGCCGCACCGCCAAACAGAACCTCGTCCGCATTGCTGTTGATAAACTCCTGTTGTTTTGACGTTATTTCAATCCTTATCGCCTCTCACCTCCTTTGCTAATCCACCACCTTGACCTCCACGCAAAAGCTGTTTTCACGGTCGGCTTTTTCGGTCTGCATGGTGCTTATGGCTTCAAAGGCTGCCCTGTCGCCTTTTATGGCTTTTGCAATCTGTGCGTACGCAATTGCCTGACGTGCATTCATTCTGTCGGTATTCACCTCCAGCACCGCGGCAATTTCATCCTTCACCGACTGCGTCACCTTTGACCTTAACGCTCTGGCAAGGACACTGCCCATATTGTTTCTGCTTTCTGCTGTCATCCGTTCCTCCTTTCGCTTTTGCTATGGTTAAAGCTTACTCCCATCCTGTTGCACCGGCGTTGCAACATTGTTGTCTTTTTTGTTGACATTTCTGTTGCATATATGTTGCAAAAAACCGGTATAAAACCCCTGTTTACAAGGTTTTCCTACTTCAGGACGCCAAATTTATGACAAACAAAAAGGAACTGTCTACAAGCGTTTTGCGCTGAAACAATTCCCTGTATTTTTCCTTATTTCCTGTAAAATCCTTATCCTGTTTTTCACGCAGACTCAAAAAAGCAAACAAAAAATCCCACAAATAAAGCGTTTTAAACCTTCCGCTTTGCCCCGTGAGCCTGATTTTAACAACCAACAGTTGTATTTTTAAAGTTTTTATGGTAATATTTGGTTAGTATCGTTCAATTTTCAACTTTTCTCGCCTTCCGTTTATTTTTTAAAGGAGGATATACAATGACATACAACAACTGCAAAGCCCAGGCCATAGAAGATTTAAAAAACTACAATTATCTCAAATCCAGCCTTATAACCCTGCCAAAACGCATTGAAACAATGAAAATCTGTGCACCAACCTTATCTGCGGCAAATGGCGCTTCCCCTGAACATAATGGTCAGGCAGCAAACTATCTTTCCCACATTGAACATCTGGAAAACGTCCTTGCAGCCAATCAGGTAAAGGTCAGTTGTATGGACACTGCACTTTCCGCCCTGTCAATGAGAGACAAGGAACTGCTTTCGGTGTACTATATCAACCGTCAGCGCAACACTGTGACAAACCTTGCAATGAACAGTTTTTCCGACCGCAGCAGCATCTACCGCCGTGCACAGCGTGCACTGAAAAACTATATCCTTGCCTATTTCGGCGAACTTATGCCCTGACCCCACATCAATGCATAAAACTTAAAATTCATACTTTTTTTAATTTTTAAAAGCTGTACCACTCCCAAAAACGGTACAGCTTTTTTGTATTTATAATATATTTATAAGTATTTAATTTACTTATGTTGTTTTTTATGGTACAATAAGATGATTTATTATGCAAAATTGCGTCCTTTTGGCGCACAAGGGAGGTTTAAAAGTGAATTTTGTTATATTTTCAGCGCAGTATCTGCCAACTGTAGGCGGTGTGGAACGCTATTCCAACTCCCTTGCAAAGGAACTTATAAAAAACGGCCACAGGGTCACAATTGTCACATCTTCCCTTGCAGGCCTGCCTATGGAAGAAACCGCGGGCGACGGCATAGATATTTTCCGCATTCCTGTTAAATGGATAATGAACAACCGCTTTTCCATACCAATTCCAAACAGAGATTTCAGGCGCATAAGCCTTGCACTTGCTTCACGCGAATTTGACTTTGCCATAATTCAGACCAGATTCTATCTCAACAGCGTGTGGGCATCCCGCTTTTGCAAAAAGCACAATATTCCTGCCCTTGTGGTGGAACACGGCACCGCCCACCTTATCCGTGACGGCATTGTGGGCAAAATCGGCAGTTTTTACGAACACGTTGCCGCAAAATACGTGCATCACAACTGCAAAAACTTTTACGGCGTTTCCATTGCCTGCTGCGAATGGCTTTCCCATTTTGGCATAAAGGCAAAAGGATGCCTGTACAACGCAGTTGACCCCGCAGTACTTGAAGTGACTTCACAGCAGGGAGATGCATCACTTAAACAGAAAGTGAATTTTGACGGCAAAACCACCATCTGTTTTGCAGGCCGTTTCATAAAGGAAAAAGGGGTTGTGAACCTGGCTGAAGCTTTCCGTCAGATAAAAAAAGAGTTCCCTGACACTCAGCTTGTTATGGCCGGCGACGGTCAACTGTGGCAACAGGTAAAGGATATGAATATCGATGACATTGTTCTGACAGGGAACCTCAGTTATCCCGAAAGCCTTGCTCTTTTGAAAAACAGCGATATCTTCTGTCTGCCAACCTTCTCTGAAGGCTTTTCCACCTCAGTGCTGGAGGCCGCTGCACTGAAAGCTATGATTGTCACCACCCGCACAGGCGGTTCGCCTCAGCTTGTGACAAGCAGTGAACACGGCATTATCATGGACAGCATGGAAACAGCCGACATAGTAAAAAGCCTCCGTGCCGCCCTCAGCGACGCAGAGTGGCGCAGCAGATGCACACAGAATGCACATTCAAACCTTGTTTCCCACTTCACCTGGGAAAAGGTATGCGAAGAATTTTTAAATATATACAACACACAGATAAAGGATTAAAACTATGCGAATTTTAATAGTTATTCCGGCTTACAACGAAAAAGACAATATTGAAAGGGTTGTGGACAACCTCACAGAAAACTATCCGCAGTTTGATTATGTGGTAGTTAACGACGGTTCAAAGGACATCACAGGGGATATCTGCCGCGAAAGAGGCTACAACCTTATTGACCTGCCTGTAAACCTTGGCCTTGCAGGGGCTTTCCAGACAGGTTTGCGATATGCCAAACTTCACGGTTATGACGCTGTGCTTCAGTTTGACGCCGACGGTCAGCATCTGCCTGAATACATTCAGCCTATGATTGACAAAATGGAAGAAACCGACAGCGATATTGTTATCGGCAGCCGTTTTGTAACAGTAAAAAAAGAAAAAAGCCTGCGTATGTTCGGCAGTTATCTTATCAGCTGGGCTATGCGTTTCACCACAGGCAAAAAAATCTGCGACCCAACCAGCGGTATGCGACTTTTCAACCGCAAAATGATAAAAGAATTTGCCCTTGATGCAAACTTTGCCCCTGAACCTGACACAATCAGTTTCCTTTTGCGCAACGGCGCAACCATAAGCGAAGTTCAGGTGGAAATGGCAGAACGCACAGCAGGCGAAAGTTATCTCAACCCTTACAACGCAATGAAATATATGTTCAAAATGGGTGTGTCCATCGTGCTCATCCAGTGGTTCAGAAAAAGAAAGGAGTCATAAAATGATACTGCGTTTACTTCTCATCGTTGGCAGCGTTGCCACTTTCCTTTCCGTAATGCGCCTTATCCGCAAATCCACAGTCCGCATTGAAGACACTTTTTTCTGGATTTTGTTCCCGCTTGTGCTTGTTGTGCTCAGCTTTTTCCCACAGCTTGCATCCTTCTTCTCTGACAGACTCGGTTTTCAGGCACCAATCAACTTTGTTTATCTTGTAATCATCTTTGTGCTTATTGTAAATCAGTTTATGATGAGCCTTAAAATCAGCCGTCTGACCATCAAGCAGAAAGAGCTTACACAGCAGGTGGCAATCAACAACAACTCCATCAACACACAGCTTAAAGACAACAAATAACTCACAGGAGGGCAAAAATGCCTGCAGTTTCCGTTATAGTTCCCGTTTACAACGTGGAAAAATATCTTGATAAATGTGTACAGAGCATTGTCAGCCAGACCTTTAATGATATCGAAATCATCCTCGTTGATGACGGCAGCAAGGACAAAAGCGGCCGTATGTGCGATGAATGGTCCCGCCGTGACAAGCGTGTAAAGGTTATTCACAAGGAAAACGGCGGTATTGCCGATGCCCGCAATGTGGGGCTCAGCCATTCAAACGGACAGTGGATTCTGTTCATCGACAGCGACGACTGGTATGAAAAACAGGACCATATTGAAACTCTGCTGAACTTTGCACAGCAGAACGACAGCGACATTGTCTGCTTCAACTACAAGCGTTTTTTTGAAAAAACACAGAGCTTCTCTGCGCCTTTGTGCCGCACAGATGTGACCAACCCTTCACTGCAGTTTATGGTGGATAACAAAATTTTCACCTCCAGTGCCTGTCTCAAGCTTATAAAAAAATCCATCCTCACCAAAAACAACATCACATTTGAAAAAGGTGTGCTGTCAGAGGACATTGAATACAATGCGAAATTTCTGCTGACTACCGATAAAATTTCCTACTGCGGAGACTGTTTTTACATCTACCGCCTCAGGGAAAATTCCATCACCAACTCCATAAGTCCAAAACATGTGGAAGATCTGCTGCACATTATGGACAAGCTTACAACGGCAGAAAACCGCACCGAAGAATATAACAGTTTTCTTGCTTTCCAGTACTGCACACTGCTTATCAACGCACATATTGCAAAGGTGGACCGCAAAACCTTTAATGAGATTTTCAGCTACAAATGGCTGCTTCGGTATGACAGCGGCAGCATTGTAAAACTTGTACACACCGTCAGCCGTTTTACCGGCATAGGTTTGTGCTCCCGCATTCTTTATCTCTACTTTAAATTTGTTCTCAACAAAGCATAAGGTATTTTTATGAATTTTCTTTTTGTAACCGACAGGGTTAATGCTCAGGGCGACCCTAACATCAACCTTGCAAAAAACCTTGAAAAATGTCTCAGCCGTGACCATAAGGTTTATTTTATGGGGCATGATACCGACAAATCAAAGCAGAATGATTTCTGTTTTTATTACCCATGGGACGAAAAGGTGAGAGAAGTTTTCTTCTCCCTTAACGGCAAAAGCACCTTCGGCAAAATAAAAACACTGCTTTCCCATCCGTTTTTAAGTTTCCTCGGCATTTTCAAGGTGTTCAATATTGACCTCATCGACCGCAAATATAAAAAACAGCTGGAATATATCTGCAAAAAATATGATATTGACGCTGCAATCAGCCTTTCTGCACCTTTTTACACCGCAAAAGGCCTCAGCAAAGCGGATATAAAGGCAAAAAAACTTGTGATGATGTTTGACCCTTATGCAAAACACCACATCTTTGGCAACAAACGCACCGAAAAGATGGAAAAAGCAGTTTTTGACGCCGCACATCACATCTTTGTGCCAAAGCTTATCTTTGACCTTTACAACAGAAACAACATTTCACATATAGATTTCCCTTGTCTTGTCACAGAAACCGACACAGCACCTGCGGAAAATCTTTTTGACAAAACCAAAACAAACATTCTTTTCTGCGGCAGTCTCTATGCAGATATCCGCAGTCCTGAATATCTTTACGAACTCGTCAAAAAATCAGACAATCCTGACCTGCACATCACCATTGTTGGCGGTGTGTATGGCAAATTCAGCGATGAATTCAACGCAAAATACGAAAACTTTATAAAAGACCGTGTCACCCTTGCAGGCAAGGTAAGCCGTGAAAAAGCAAGGGAATACATTGCCGCAGCCGACATTGTGGTAAATATCGGCAACACGGTGGAAAATATGCTGCCAAGCAAAGTTTTCGAATGTATAGCCACAGGCAAAAGGGTGCTTAACATCTGTCAGATTGACCGCTGCCCGTCTTTGCCTTACTTTGAAAAATACGGCAACTGCCTCAGCCTCTGCACAAAAGATGCAATCACCGCTGACACCCTTGCCGCCTTTGACAGCTTTGTTAAAAACCCTTCCTTTGTTCCTGCAGACAGAATTATGGAAGATTTTATCGAAGCCACCCCTCAGTATGTAACAGAGCAGATTTTAAACTGCCTTTAATAAATTTCAAAAAGGAACCTGTATGGAAAACATTAAAGTTTCGGTAATAATGACCTGCTACAATCAGGAAAACTACATAAAAAAAGCTGTGGACAGCGTTTTGTCCCAGCAGGTTGATTTTGACTATGAAATAATCATCTCCGATGACTGCAGCCGTGACTCCACACCACAGATAATCAAAGAATACAGAGAAAAATATCCCGACAGAATCCGCCTTGTCCTCCGCGACAAAAATGTGGGCATCAGCCGCAACTGGTACGAAGCTTTGTGCCTTGCAAAAGGCGAATATGTGACCACCCTTGAGGGCGATGACTACTGGATAAGCAACGACAAGCTGCAGAAACAGGCAGATTTTCTTGACAGTCACAGGGAATTTGCAGGGGTTACACACCGCAGAAACATTGTGGACGACAACGGCAAGATATATAACTTTTTTACTGCCGATATGTTCCCTGAAAACAACACAGTAACCTTTAAAAATCTTTCCAAAGGGGTAATTTTCCCTTACAACTCCTGTATGCACCGCAACTTTTTTGCACAGCTTGGCCAGAAGGAATATGACTTTGTGACAGGCAACCGCTCCATTGCCGACTTCCCTTTGACAATGCTGGTTTTAAAACACGGCAATGTTTATGTGCTGGAAGATATTATGAGCGTATACCGCATTGCAGGTGACACAAAAAAACAGCAGAGTTATACCTCCACCCACGGCACCGTAAAACAGTTCGAAGATATGGTGGATGTGCTGAACGCCTGCAAAGTTTACGGCTTCCCTCAGTTCAACTTCGGTTACGCCTACGCTTCCTGGAGTTTTATGCCTACTCTGGAACTTTTCCTTGCAAAAAACCGCAGGGAAATCAAAAACATTCTCGGCCTTGTGCCTGCAAACTCAAAGCTCCACATCCCTTATATGTGGCTGTACTATGCTGCAAGAATGTTTAAATTCGAACTTCACAAAAGGAGAAACAGATAATGACTATTTCTGTTATCGTACCCGTTTACAACGCTGAAAACTACATTGACAAATGTGTTGAAAGCCTTGTGAATCAGACATATAAAAACCTTGAAATTATCCTTGTAAATGACGGCAGCACCGACTCAAGCGGCACAAAATGCGACGAATGGGCAAAAAAAGACAGCCGCATAAAAGTTATCCACAAGGAAAACGGCGGTGTTTCTTCCGCCCGCAATGCAGGCCTTGATGTTGCAGAGGGCGCCTATGTTGCATTTGTGGACAGCGATGACAGCCTGAAAACCACTGCATACGAAAAATCCGTCAGCGAAATACAGCAGCACAACCTTGACCTGCTTATATTCGGCTATGAAACAGTTTTCCCTGACCATTCTGTTAAAAAATATATGGATTGTACTATGTCTACACGATACGAGTACAAGGAAAACATTTCAAAATATATATCCAGCGGCGTGGGTTTTGCCTCCACCTGTCACAAGGTATATCGCACAGACATCATCAATATGTTCAAAATACGTTTTGATGAAAATATAAAAATCAATGAAGACGGCATTTTTAACTGTCAGTACTTCACCCATTGCCACTATATCAAATGTATTCCTGATATTTTCTATTTTTATAACCGTTCTGCCGGCAACTCCACAGATAAAGGCCGCATTGACTATCTGCCTCAGGGCAAACATTTTGCACAGGCAATGATAGATGCTGTTCAGTCCAAAGGTTTGTACAGCTTTGCTGCTGAAGCAATAAACGACTGGTACAAGGATATGCTGCACATTCATCTGAATTACACCCTTTTTCCAAACGACGAAATAACCGATGAACAGCGCATCTCTGTCCTCAATGAGTTTTACAGCAGCCGTGACAGCCATATTCTTGAAATGCATCTGGCAACACTTGGCGGTATAAAAAACAAAATATTCTATCTTCTCTATAAATTCAAACTTTCAAAACTGCTTATTATCGCTGTAAAAACACAAAACAAAATATCCGGAGGAAAATAGTATGATAAGCGTTATTATCCCTGTTTACAATGTGGAAAAGTATCTCCCTGAATGTATAGAAAGCATTCTTAACCAGACATATCCACATTTTGAACTTATCCTTGTAGATGACGGCAGCACCGACAACAGCGGAAAAATCTGCGATGAGTATGCCGCCAGAGACAACCGCATAAAAGCAATTCATCAGAAAAACAGCGGTGGTGCAAGGGGCGGCGTTATAACAGGTGTAAATGCTTCCAGCGGAGACTATATCTGTTTTCTTGACAGCGATGATTATTTCAGACCGGAAACCCTTGAGGTTTTACTGTCCGAAATCCAGCAGCACAACGCCGACTGTGTACAGTTTCAGGTTGTATATGTTCAGGACGGTGTTGAAACCATAAACACAAAAAGAACCCTTGAAATTCTGGACAATGATACTCTCCGCAAGGAAGTTATCGGAAAGTTCCTCAAAACCGGTTCAAGAACCCAGACTCAGTGGAGTTACGGACGCACCGACAAGTTTTACAAAGCCGATCTGGTTAAAAAAATTATCCCTCATCTGGATGTAAACATAACCCTGTGCGAAGATGTTGATATGAGCCTGTGGATAGCTTTATTCTGCAACAAAGCTGTTATTCTCGAAGACTGTTACCTTTATTGCTGGCGATTTGTTGTAAATTCAATTTCAAAAAGCATAGCAGAAAACACTATCCCCAAACATACATATTTCATCGATTCCTTATATAAATTTGCACAGACAAACAATTTCACTTCTGAAGGTGTGTATATTGTCGGCGACAAACTGTATATCGATTTGATGATAACCGCACTTATAAGAGACATTCCGGTTTTTCTCAAATCAAAACACCTTAAACTGCTGAAAAGTCTTGTAAAAGACAAAAACAACATCTCTCAGGTTGCAGATGATTATGCATTTATCACCCGCAATGCACTTAAATATCTTGCACGTTTTGACACCCTTATACCAAGTATTCTGTCTCAACTTTATCACAAAATCCAAAAATAACATTTTCTCTTTACAGCTACGGAAAATTTTATAAAAATCATTTCCTTTTTTATAAAGCCGGTCTTTTCGCCGCTGTAAAAACGCAATGCAAAACATCCGGAGGAAACAGACATGATCAGCATAATTATGCCGGTATACAACGCCGCAAACTACATAGACCGTGCAGTATGCAGCGTTTTGAACCAGACCTATTCCGATTATGAATTATTGCTTATAGATGACGGTTGTCCTTACGGCAGTGGCAAATTATGCGATAAATGGGCAGAAAAAGATCCACGCATCAAAGCATTTCACAAAGAGAACGGCGGAACATCAGATGCCCGCAATTTCGGCATAGAAAAAGCCTGTGGGGACTATATAACATTTATTGACAACGATGATTTTGTTCTCCCCAACTGGCTGGGCGATTTATACAGCGTTGCTGCAGCCACAAATGCTGACATAATAAAAAGCGGCATATACTATGTTCCCGAAACAGATGTAACTTCCGGCCCCGCTGTACTGGATTACAACATAAAGCCTTTCAAAACAATTCAGTATAAAAACGAATCAATCTCCCCATACGAGTTTCATGTCCGTCTTTTAAAAGAACGGGGATACAACGCTGTCTGGAACCAGCTTGTAAAATCATCCATTTTAAAAAGATGTCCTTTCCCTGCCGGACATCTCAACGAAGATTACAACATATTTTTCTCCATTCTTAAATATACAGACAATATTCAGATTACCGATTCCATCGGATATTGCTGGGGACAGCGTTCCGAAAGTCAGTCACGATATCGCAGCAATGAATTTCTTGCCGATATGATTTGCGATTTTATTCTTCATTATAAAATGTTCCTGCATGATTATAATGACACCGAAACCGCCAATGTGGCACTTTTGTCAGCACTTAAAGAATTTTTCTGGGGGCTTGCCTGTGCTGAAAGAATTTCCGGCGTTGATCCTTCTTTACTGTCTTCAGTATGGGAAAAACTGTACGAACAATGCAGAAACACCAACATCAGAGAGTTTTCTCCCCATATGCTTTATATCCAATACCTTGTATACAAAACCTCTCCATCGTTATACAGAAAAATCATCAACAGCAAGAAAGCGATTTTGAAAAAATGACAAATATAAGCATAATTATTCCGGTATTTAATGTGGAAAAATATCTGTCCGCATGTATTGACAGTATTTTGGCGCAGACATATACGGACTTTGAAATAATTCTCGTTAACGACGGTTCTACTGACAAAAGCGGTACTATCTGTGACGAATACGCTGTTAAAGATTCCCGCATTAAAGTTATCCACAAGGAAAACGGCGGCGGGGCAAGAGGCGCTTTGCTTGAAGGGTTCAAAAAATCCTCAGGCAACTATATTTATATGGTCGACAGCGATGACTATATCAAACCTGAAACACTGGAAACTCTCCTGCATAATATACAGAAATACGACGCTGACTGTGTTCAGTATCAGGCTATCTATGTTAAAGACGGCAAAGAAACCACTTTCCACGACCAGAAGTTTGAAATAATCGAACAAAAAGATCTGCACAAACAGGCTTTGGAAGATTTCTTCACACTTGGCACTATGAACCGCACCCAATGGAGTTACGGCAGATGGGACAAATTTTATACTGCAGATGTTATAAAAAAAGTGGCTCCTCTCCTTGACCCCAACATCACCCTCTGCGAAGATCTGGAAATGAGTCTGTGGGTGGCACTTCACAGCAAACGTGTTGTTATACTCCAGGATACACATCTGTACTATTGGAGATTTCTTGACAATTCCATATCAAAAGGCGTTTCAGAAAACTATCTGAAAAAGCATATCGTGTTTTTTGATGCTCTCAAAAAGTTCGCAGACATCAACAATCTTAATTCCGATGGTCTGGGGATTATTACCGATTCTATATGGGTAAATGTAGCCGTAACTATTCTTGCTAAAAAAATCCCACTCCGCCAGAAAGTTTCTCTTTTGAAATTTATCAGAGAAAACATTTCTTCCCGCAGGAATATAGCCAGTCTGGCCGAAGAACACGCTTTTATAACAAAATATTCTTTGAAATATTTTGCTTATTTAGGTCCTGTTCTTCCTGGTTTACTTTCCAATATATATATGTCTTTAAAAAAATGATGTAATTATCCGGAGATTTTATGAAAATTCTTTTTGCCGCGGGAGATGCCGAAAAGCAGCTTCACGCAACCAATAAAATTGTATACGAAATTGCCCGCAGCCTTGCAGAAAAAGGGCACGAAACCATCTTTGCAGGCATCTGCACCTTTGACAACGCTTTTACTGAAAACAAAAACGGTGTCAGAATGGTACATCTCAACTCCTCCCATCCCTGCGACAAAGCATATCTTGCTTTGGAAAATTACATAAAAGCAACAGGCCTTGGCCGTGAAGAAGCAAAAAAGAAATTTTATTTTGCACATCCTTTTCACACTGCAGCCCTTTTGTACCGATACAATTTCAGCAAAAAAAGCCTTTTCTGTGCAGAAAGCTATGCAAAGCAGATAAAAGCTTTGGCTGACAAGGAAAAGCCCGATGTAATTGTCATCAGCTATATGCCATTTGACCAGCAGTATGAACTTGTGACAAAGCACAAGCTTTCCCGCCCTGTCATAGCATATCAGCTTGACCCGTGGGGGCTGCACCGTTCCCTTACCGAAAATGCCGCTAAGGAAAAACATATTCCTCAGGAAACTGCCGTTTTTGAAAAATGCGCAAAAATCATCACAACCCCTGTGCTGTACCGCCAGTACTCACAGCACCCTGACTATCAGAAATATCTGGGCAAAATGGTGCCGCTGAATTTCCCGAATGTAAAACCGCTGCCCGGTTTTGACAAAGCAGACTGTGTCTTTGATTTTGACAAAGAATGCCTCAACCTGCTTTTCTGCGGCATTGTCCACGACGAATACCGCAGCCCGCAGTTTCTGCTGGACAACCTGAAATCCGTACGAAACAACGGTTTCTCAGACTTTAAAGTACATTTTCTCGGCATCAATGAAAGTGACAGCCTTAAAAACTTTATGGCCGAAAACAACTGGGTATGTCACCACGGCAATGTACCTCTGGACAAAGCCTTTGCCACAATGGCACAGAGCGATGTGCTTATAAATATCGGCAACACATACGACAATCAGGTACCAAGCAAGATTTTTGATTATTTTGCTTTTGGCAAACCGATTTTAAATGTGGAAAAAATCGCCGATTGTCCTGCCCGCGAATACTTTGAAAGATATTCACTTGAATTCACCCTTCAGGAATGGCAGCAAAAAACCGACATCACTGCTCTTACAGAGTTTTTATCCTCTGCAAAAGGCAAAAACCTTGCATACAGCAGCACAGCACAGCTTTTCGCCGACTGCACCTTAAACTATGCAACAGATGTCTTTTGTGATATAATTAATAAAATGTAACATTACACGCAAAACAATCATTCAATATAAATTTTCACCTTACGGAGACTTATTCTATGGAAAACAAAAGAGAAGTTGTTATCACCGCCGGCAGTAAGTGGTTTGATTTCAATTTAAAAGAAATTCTGGATTACAAAGACCTTATTGCAAACTTTGTATCCCGAAATTTCAAAATTATGTACAAGCAGACCATTCTTGGTCCTGCATGGCTTGTTATTAACCCTATTATCACAAGTATTATCTTCACTTTTATATTTGGTCAGTTTGCAGGACTTTCCACCGATGGTGTACCGCAGTTTCTCTTTTACACAGCAGGTTCAACTTTGTGGAATCTCTGCAGCACCAACGCAACAAACAACTCCAATATTTTTGTGCAGAACGCAAATGTATACGGAAAAATCTATTTTCCTCGTCTGACAGTGCCTATCTCCCAGACAATAAGCTCACTGATAAACTTCCTTATCCAGTTTGTTGCCCTTATCATTATCTTTACATTTTATGTAATAATGGGTGATGTAAGCTTTTCCGCAAGAATGCTTCTCACACCAATTTTCATTATTCAGACAGGCCTTATCTCCCTTTCTCTCGGCCTCATCTCATCCTCCCTTTGCGCAAAATACCGCGACTTTGTTTACATTATGCCACTGGCTGTGCAGCTTTGGATGTATGTAACACCTGTTGTTTATTCAATGAACACCGCAGGCGGTCTTATGTATAAAATTCTCCTTATCAACCCAATGACTCCTGTTATGCACAACTTCAAATGGGCTCTGCTCGGTGCCGGCGAATTTATGCTTGGCAGCTGGCTTGTATCCCTTGCTGTTACTGTTGTGCTGTTCCTTGCAGGTGCGCTTTTGTTCAGTAAAGTTGAAAAAACATTTGTGGACACAGTCTGATTTATATTGTGAGGATTTAAAATGGAACAGAAACCTATTATAGAAATAAAAAACCTTAAAAAACGTTACCGCATGGGCGTTATCGGCGGCACAACACTCCGCGCAGATATTCAGTCATACATTGCAAAAAAACGCGGTCTTGATGACCCTAACACCATCATCGGTCAGGAACGTCTCAAAGGCACAACCTTTATGGCTTTAAACGGTGTTAACCTTAAAGTTATGCCGGGCGAAGCGATTGGCGTTATCGGCGTAAACGGCGCAGGCAAATCCACTTTGCTCAAGCTTATCAGCCGCATCACCGCACCAACAGAGGGCGAAATCATCCTCCGCGGCAAAGTTGCAAGTATGCTGGAAGTAGGCACAGGTTTTAACCCTGAACTTACAGGCCGCGAAAACGTATATATGAACGGCACAATCCTTGGCATGAAAAAGGCCGAAATTGATGCCAAAATGGACGAAATTATCGAATTCAGCGAATGCCGTGACTTTATCGATACACCTGTTAAACGTTACTCCAGCGGTATGTATGTAAAACTTGCATTCTCTGTTGCCGCACACCTTGACAGTGACATCCTTATTATGGACGAAGTTCTGGCTGTAGGGGATGTAAAATTCCAGAAAAAATGTCTCAACAAAATGAGCGATGCTGCAAACAAGGACGGCCGTACTGTTCTTTATGTAAGCCACAATATGGCAACAATCCGTCAGCTTTGCTCCCGCTGTGTTGTTCTTAAAGAAGGCAGAGTAATTTTTGACGGCGATGTGGAAGAAGCTATCCGCATCTATTCCGACGAAAGCTTTGACTTTTCCCTTAACCGTACTTTCAAAACACCTGAAGAATCCAAGCGCCCTGTTTCACAGGTTGCAACTCTCAAGGGTATGTCAATTCTTGGCACCGATTCCCTTGTTTACAACGGTTCGGACAAGGTTAAATTCCGCCTTTTCTACGACTGTCACAAAGACAGCACTGAAGAAATTATCCACTGTGCAGTAAAATATGCAGGGGTAAACACTCTTGGCACACATATCTCGGATGCTTTTGATGTCCACCAGGGAACTGACCGTTATGTTGATATGGAAATGGACATCTCCACCCTTATCTCAGGCAAATACACCTGCGATATCTGCATGGGCACTGCCGATGTGGGCAGATTTGTTGTACACGATCAGGTGCTCTCCGCCCTTGCTTTTGAAGTTGAAGAAAACGCAAACCAGAAATCACTTAAATGGTTAACCCAGTGGTGGGGACTCAACGCACTTGAACCAATCAAAGTATTACAGGATGACAACGCATGATAAAAACTGACTTTTTATTTGTATACGAAGTAAAAAACCGCGAACTTGAAAACATCACTCTCCTTGCAGCAGAACTGCAGAGACGTGGTTTTTCCGTTGCATTTTTAAACACATGGCAGTGTCTGCACAACGAATTCGAGGACTTTGACACTGAAGTCCTTGTAGTTTCCGCCTGCTACAACACCGATACATACAAATTCTTTACCCGTCACGCCTGCCGTTTCAAAAAGGTGGTAAACCTTCAGTGGGAACAGGTTCTCCGCAACGGCTATGCTGAAGCTGACGGCGCAACAAGCTGGGATTTTTCCGGTGAAGCACTGGTTACCCGCCATATCTGCTGGGGCGAAAACACAAAACAGCGCCTTATGGCAAAATACAATGTCGCTGAAGAATTTTTAAAGGTTTGCGGTTATATCTCCCTTGATTTCTACCGTGATGAATTCCGCAGCTTTATCAAACCAAAGGAAGAACTTTTCAACGAGTTCGGCCTTGATACAGAAAAAACCACAAGCCTGTTTATCTCCTCCTTTGCAATTGCAACAATGCCAAAGGAAAACATGGGCACAGCACCGGGAGATTTCAACGAAGTTTTTGTAAAAAACACCATCGACAGCCAGAAAGCTGTTCTGGACTGGTTTGGCACTGCATGCAAGGAATTCCCTGACCATCAGTTTATCTACCGTGCACATCCGTCAGAATCAGACAATCCTGTGCTTTTAAAACTTGCGGAAGAAATTCCAAACTTCTTCTACATCTCCAAATATCCTGTTAAGCACTGGATTGTAAACTGCGACAAAATCTACAACTGGACAAGCACCTCTGCCGCAGAGGTTTATGCCGCAGGCAAACAGGCATTTATCCTTGAACCGGTACCTGTTGACCACCGCGTAACATACCCATTCTTTGAAGGCGGTCAGACAATAAAAACCTATGAAGAATTCGCTGCTTCCGTCAGACTTGACAAAACAGCAGAAAATCAGCCTCTTGACACAACAAAGTTCCGCGAATGCTATATGCAGTCCGAAACACCTGTTTATAAAAACCTTTGCGATGTTCTGGAAGAAACTTACAACAGTACAGAATATCTCAGCAAAACCTACTATACCAACAACACAAAACAGCAAAGAGCATCAGAACGCAGATATGCAAGGTTCTGGAACTCTGATATAAACATCCTCCTTGTAAAACTGGCAAAACGCACACAGTGGAATCTTCCTCTCCTCGCTTGCCGCCGTGACAAGGAAATCCCTGACAAAGCAAATGTGGCAAAGCTCAGCAAATACTATGCCGGCCGCATCAAAGCAAACGCTTCACCACAGAGTGAACTTGACGCACTTATTGCAAAATTCCGCGAAATTATAGGATAAAATTCCGAAAGGAAACGCTTATGAAAATTTTAGCTGTTATTCCTGCCCGTGCAGGCAGTGTAGGCATCCCAAACAAAAACATCCGCCTTCTCAACGGCAAACCACTTATCTCATACGCCATTGGCAATGCAAAAAAATCAAAATACATTACCGATATTGTGGTTACCACCGACTCTTCTCAGGTGGAAATCGTGGCAGAACAGATGGGTGTTTCCGTGCACCACCGTGCTGCACATCTCTGCGACAGCAAGGCAACCCTTGACGGCGTTATCTGGGACGCTTCCCTTGGCAGAGAGTTCGACTACATTGTTACAATGCAGCCAACCAGCCCTACACTCAAAGCCGAAACCCTTGACAGAGCAATTGAATACGCTATCAGCAAAGACCTTGACACTGTTATCAGCGCAATCAACGCACCGCACCTTTCCTGGGGACTTGATGAAAACGGCAATGTTAAACCAAACTACGAAAAACGCCTCAACCGTCAGTATCTCCCTGCAAATTATCTTGAAACAGGTGCTTTTGTGGTTACCAACAAACGCGCTTTGAAGGAAAACAGCCGCATCGGTGCAAAGGTGGAAGTTTTTGAAATCGGTGAAGACGAAGCTGTTGACATCGACACATTCCAGGATCTGCGCACAGCAGAATTTCTGCTCAAACGCACAAAAATCGGTTTTTATGTAAACGGCAACAACAAACGTGGCACAGGCCATGTTTACCGTGCACTGGAACTCAGCGATGAATTCTATTCAAAACCTGATATCTATTACGATGTAAACCAGACTTCACCTGAAATTTTCGGTTCCACAACACATAACCTTATTCCTGTAAATGGCATAGGTGAACTTTTCACCATCCTTAAAGAAAAACAGTACGATATCTTTATCAACGATATCCTCACAACCTCCATCGACTACATGATTGCTTTGCGCAATGCTATGCCGAATGCAAAGATTGTAAACTTTGAGGATGACGGCGAAGGTGCATACCATGCAGACCTTGTGTTCAATGCACTTTTCAACGACAACCCACGCAGCAAACATTTCCACAATGGCGAAAAATACTTTATTGCCGCAAAAATGTTTATGCTGTATGACCCTATTGAAATCAAAGATGAAGTTAAAAACGTATTTATCAGCTTTGGCGGTGCAGACCCACAGAACTACACTGACAGAATTCTCAGCATAATCAAAGCTCCTGAATATGAAAAATACAACTTTACTGTGGTTCTTGGCCGTGCAAAACAGAATGTTGAGCAGCTTATGGAATACAACAGCTATCCTCATATTACTGTTTACTATGATGTAAGCAATATGCCAAAACTTATGGCTGCCTGTGACGTTGGCGTAACAAGCCGCGGCAGAACAGCATACGAACTTGCCCTCCTTGGTATTCCTTCCATGGTTATGGCACAGAACGCGAGAGAAGAAGCCCACGGCTTTATCAACCACGAAAACGGCTTTATCTACCTTGGCTTAAACCCAACAGACAGCATTATCCGCTCCAACCTGAATATGCTTGCTGAAATGGACAAGGAAAGCCGTGAATATTACCACAACACACTCATCAAAAACGACCTCCGCGGTGGCAGAAACCGTGTAATAGGTCTTATCAACAACCTTTAATAAATGATTTTCTGTTATGCCGTTTTACGGCAGAAAGATAAAATATGAACACTCAACCATTTTTCACCATAGGCATACCTGTATACAACGCCGCAAAATATCTTTCCCTTTCTTTCGGCAGTGTTTTCAGCCAGTCTTTCACCGACTGGGAAATCATTGCTGTTGATGACGGCAGCCGCGATGACAGCCTTGAAATCATAAAGGAATATGCCGCAAAGGACAGCCGTATACGCATTATAGAAAAAGCCAACGCAGGCCCTGCTGCCGCAAGAAACACAATGATGTATGCCGCCAAAGGCCGATACATTGTGTTCCTTGACAGCGATGATGCAATGTGCGAAGAATCCCTGCAGAAAGCCTATGATGCCATTACAGCAAACAATTCTCCAGACATTCTTCACGCAGGGTTTATCCGCGTTGTTGTGGACACCGAAACCGAATGTGCCTGCAATTATCCTGGAGATGAATATTTTGCCGACGATATAAGCAAAGATGAGCGCTGGGCAAAACTGTGGCTGGACGGCAAAACCGTTGACCATATCTGTGCAAAGTTTTTCCGCACTGAATTTCTGCACACAGCAGGACTTGCAATGCATACAAGGCTTTGGGCACAGGAGGACAACGAGTTTATTGAAAAATGCTACCGCAAGGCTGACACAATGGCTTACGGAAACTTTTTTGCATTCCGTTACTACAAGCAGAGAGAAAACAGCCTCTCCACTGCCTGGAGTTACAAAGCTGTTCTGGGTGTACTGTCCCGCTGGGCAGATTTTTATGCGGATGCTGAGCTGTTCAATATAACAGCCCAGACAAAGCACCGCCTTGACCTTTCCAAAGCAGAACTTGTAAAACAGCTTCGCAGCGGCACCCTTGGCATTGCCGCAAAACGCCCTAAGGAAGAATGTTTCAGGCTTATTGATATGCTTGACGGTTATTTTGGCAATGATATCAGGAACCTGCCTGTTACAGAAAGTGGCCTTAACGGAATCATCTTCCGAATGTATAAAATTTTTGGTTTAAAAAGAACCTATAAATGGCTTTATGCCTATCTTGAAAAAAAAGGCGCAGTACTTAAACAATAATTTCTGTGCCCACAATCCAATCTGTTTTTTAAGGAGTATGAAATGGATAAAAAACCATTTTTCACCATTGGTATACCCGTTTACAACACAGAAAAATACCTTGCAGAATGTCTGGACAGCATTCTTTGCCAGTCCTTCAACGACTTTGAAATCATCTGCGTAAATGACGGCAGCTGCGATACCAGCCTTGAAATTTTAAACAGCTACGCCGGCAGGGACAACCGCATAAAAATTGTAGACCGTTCCAACAGTGGGGTATCCACCGCAAGAAATGCCGTGCTTTACTCTGCAAATGGCAGTTACATTTACTTTATGGACAGCGACGACCTTATGTGCCCTGACTGTCTGCAGAAAGCCGCCGACACACTTTCGGCTCAGGATTTTCCTGATGTGCTTGAAACAGGATATATCATCCGCACACCTCAGGGAGATAAACCATACAAAGCCACCTATCCAGGCGATAAATATTTCTCTCCTGACCTTACAAAGGATGAGCGTGCCGTGCTTATGTGGCTGGACACAATATATGTTCCGTCGGTTTTTGCAAAGTTTGTAAAAAAACAGTTTATCTGCGACAACGGCATAAGCTTTGTTTCCCGTTACTACATTGCAGAAGACTGCGACTTTGTGTTTAACCTTCACCGCAAGGCTGATACAATAGTTTACGGAGATTTTGATGCCTGCATTTATTTCAATCCAAGGGAAAATTCCCTCACTTCAAAGCCGACACCAAAATCTGTATACTCCAACATGTGTTACTATACCGACCTTTTCAATGACCTTAAGTTTTTCCGTCTGTCAGAAAGCTTTATCGCTCAGAACAGACAAAAAATTGAAGCTCAGTACGACAGCTTTATCCGTACAGGCCGTGAAGTTACTCTCGGCATGCTTGTGGGTGAACTTTCAAGAGATGACGCAATGGAAATTGCCCGCATTACCGAGCGGTTTATCGGCAAAGACCTCAAAAGACTTCCTATTGAATTTGACGCCCTTGCAAAAATCATCTTTATACTCTACAGAATAATCGGCATTGAAAAAACTGTTGGCATACTGTATGACATCCGCAAATCCAAGGGCATAATCACCGATAAATAATATTCCAGGAAAGGATTTTAAATATTATGAAAAAACCATATCTTATTGCCGAAATCGGCGTTAACTTTTATGACACAGCAAAAGAACTTGGCATCAGCCCAATGGAAGCTGCAAAAATGTATGTAAAAGCAGCAAAGGAAAGTGGCTGTGACGCTGCAAAATTCCAGTCTTACAAAGCAAACACAATCGTTTCCAAAAACTCACCTGCTTACTGGGACACAAGCAAAGAACCAACACCAACACAGCACGCTTTGTTTTTGAAACACGACCATTTCAACAAGGAAGACTATCAGGAACTCTGCGACTACTGCAAGGAAATCGGCATCGACTTTATGTCCACACCATTTGACTATGCTTCCGCAGATTATCTTGACAGCATGGTAGATATCTACAAAATTTCTTCCTCTGACCTTTCCAACACACCATTCATCCGCCACATTGCAAAAAAAGGCAAACCAATCTACATCTCTGCAGGTGCAGCATATCTTTCTGAAGTTGAAGAAGCTGTTCGTCTTATCAAAAGCGAAGGCAACAACAATATCTGCGTGCTCCACTGTGTGCTCAGCTACCCAACAATCAACGAAAACGCAAACCTGCGCGTAATTGAAACACTCAAAAAAGTGTTCCCTGACATTCAGGTTGGCTATTCCGACCACACAATGCCTGATGACAATATGGCAATTCTTACAGCTGCATGGATGCTTGGTGCAGATGTTATCGAAAAACACTTTACACTCAACAAAAACCTTACAGGCAACGACCATTACCACGCAGGTGACCCAACAGACTTCCGCAAATTCTGTAACAACGTTGATGTTCTCCTTGCAGCACTTGGCAGCAACGAAAAAACTGTTTTCCCATGCGAAATGACTCCAAGAAGAGAAGCACGCCGCAGCCTTGTTCTCACAAGAGATATGAAAGCAGGTGAAGTTATCACAGAAACTGACCTTATGCCAAAACGTCCTGGCACAGGCATCAACCCAAGATACATTGACATCGTTATCGGCAGAAAAGTTCTCACAGACCTGCCTGAAGACACAATTCTCACCTGGGATATGATTTAAGCAATATAACCTAATCAAAGCCTTTATCCTTTCGGGTCAAGGCTTTGATTTTTACCTTTATATAAAAACAACAATATATGATTACCAAAACCAGATCTACTACAAACCCTGTATTTTATATAACCGCTGCAGCAGCTTTTATAACATATATGTTTATATACAACGGATGGGGTTTTGCCGCTTATTTTATGCTTTATGCAGTATTGCCGGGGTATGCAGTTGCAGACACAGTATTATGCCGTTTTGATTTTGACAACAGCTTTTTAAAAGCCGCTGTTTCAGCTTTTCTTGGCATTTTTATGCTTTTCGGCATATATTTTGTGCTGTTCCCTGCGCCACATATACAGTCTGCTGCCATAAAATCCGTTTCTCCTGCAATAACCTTGCTTTACCTGATTTTCTGCCTTGTGAAAAAGCGCACCAATATTGCAAAGGACGCAAAAAACATCATTACAAGCCCTGTTTTCTGCACACTGTGCGTGTTTATGCTTGCCATGATGACCATCAATATAGTCCTGCATTATCCTACAAAGGCAAGCCTTGACTATCAGGACTATGTATGGCACATTTCCCTTGTAAACAGCCTTGCAAGCGGACATCCTTTCAGATATTTCAATGTGCAGGCAGGAAGCCTTTCCTACCATTATTTTTCCGATTTATTCCTTGCGATAGGCAAAATGATATTTGGCTTTGACGGTTTCCGTCTTATAATCCAGCTTCAGCCAATATT
>JAZOTI010000196.1:0-8172 GCA_045657565.1 Oscillospiraceae bacterium
ACAATTTAACAGTTTAACACAGCTTTTAAAAATATTCAATGAAAATTTCAAAAAAATCTTTATTCAAAGTTAATTTTGTTATATACTGTATGTATTGATTATATAAATATCTCAAAAAAAGAGAGGTTTAACTGTATGATAAACAATAATTATGTAAAAAGCGTGTACGAAAATCTCTGCAGCAAGTATTCTCACGAAAAAGAATTTTTGCAGGCAGTGCAGGAAGTGCTGGAAACTCTTGAACCTGTTGTGGAAAAAGATCCTCAGATTGAAGCACTTGGCATACTTGAACGCGTTGTAGAGCCTGAAAGAATGATAAGTTTCCGTGTTTCCTGGGTGGATGACAATGGCAAGGTGCAGGTTAACACAGGTTACCGCTGTCAGTTCAACAGCGCTATCGGTCCATACAAGGGCGGTTTGCGTTTTCATCCAAGTGTAAACCAGAGCGTTATAAAATTCCTCGGTTTTGAACAGACCTTTAAAAACTCCCTTACAGGTCTTGCAATGGGCGGTGGCAAAGGCGGCAGTGACTTTGACCCTAAGGGTAAAAGTGATATGGAAATTATGCGTTTCTGCCAGAGCTATATGAACGAACTTTATCGTCATATCGGTCAGTTTACCGATGTGCCTGCAGGGGATATAGGTGTAGGCAAACGCGAAGTTGGTTATATGTATGGTCAGTATAAACGTCTTACAAACGAATTTACAGGTGTTTTTACAGGCAAACCAATCGAATTTGGCGGTTCTCTTGCAAGAACAGAGGCAACAGGCTATGGTCTTTGTTATTTTACAGAAAAAATGCTGGAAACACTGAGACATACAACCTTTGATGATAAAAAAGTTGTGGTTTCCGGCAGCGGTAACGTTGCAATCTATGCAGCTCAGAAAGCAATTCAGCTTGGCGCAAAAGTTGTGGCGATGAGCGATTCTTCAGGTTATATCTACCACAAAAACGGCATTGATCTTGCTGCAATCAAGGAAATCAAGGAAGTTAAACGCGGCAGAATCAAGGAATATCTTGAATACTATCCAAATGCTGTATACTGTGATAACTGCCGTCAGATCTGGACAGTGCCTTGTGATATTGCACTTCCTTGTGCAACACAGAACGAACTTGATGCAGAAGGTGCAAAAGCGCTTGTTGCAAACGGATGTTTTGCAGTTGCAGAGGGCGCAAATATGCCAACAACCCCTGAAGCAGTGGAAATTTTCCTTGCAAATGATATTCTCTATGCACCGGGCAAAGCTTCCAATGCAGGCGGTGTTGCAACCAGTGGCCTGGAAATGAGCCAGAACTCCCTGAGACTTTCCTGGTCTTTTGAAGAAGTTGATGCACGTCTCAAAGATATTATGGAAAACATCTTTGATACAGTTTACGAAACAAGCAAAAAGTATGCTGACGGCAAAAACCTTGTGGCGGGTGCAAATATTGCAGGTTTTGCAAAGGTGTGCGAAGCTATGAAACAGCAGGGTGTAGCATACTAAAATGACAGTTGCTTTTATTGTTGGAAATCAGCATCAGGGCAACACTCTGACAGCGTTTCTCCGCCAGTCGGGTGTAAGCCTTGCACTGATAAAAAAGATAAAGTTTCTCCCTGACGGAATACTTGTAAACGGTGTAAAACAAAATACCGATTATAAGGTGAATCAAGGGGATGAAATAGTCATAAATGTGGCGGATACACAGGAAGATGCGGAAAAAAGCACCGTTATACCTCAGGATATACCAATGAATATTGTGTATGAGGACCCTTGTTGTATGGTGGTGGACAAGCCATACTATATGCCTGTACACCCGTCTTTCAATCATCCTACCGAAACCCTTGCAAATGCTTTCTGCGGCTATTGGCAGAAAAAAGGTCGGGGCAGAATTTTCCGTGCCATAAACCGTCTTGATAAAAACACATCAGGGCTTGTGCTGCTTGCCCTTGACCCGTTCAGTGCTGAAAAACTGAAAGGCGGGGTGGACAAGACCTATACAGCAATAGCACAGGGAAAAGTACAGCCTGCAGCAGGAATAATTGAACTTCCTATTGCCCGTCAGCAGGAGTCCATCATAACAAGATGTGTTCACCCTGACGGACAGTATGCCAAAACGGAATATACCGTGATAAAACAGAATGATGAATTTTCTCTTATAGATATAAAGCTTCACACAGGGAGAACCCATCAGATAAGGGTGCATTTTTCACATCTGGGGCATCCGCTGGCAGGGGATGATTTGTATGGAGGCAGTCTCAAAAGTATAGAACGTCACGCGTTGCATTGCAGAAAACTTGAATTTATATCTCCATATAATGGCGAAAAAATTACAGTAAATTCCAATCTTCCCAATGATATGGAAGATATTGTGATAAAAATATAAACAAACTATAAACAATAGTTATATATTTGGTAAAAAACGGCGGTTTTCCTTGAAAAACCGCCGTTTATTGTGTATAATTAATTAGTGTATGCACATTTTAAATTTGGGTGAATTTTGAATGAAAGGGTCAGATTAATGCTGATTAAACGCAAAACAAAGAAAAAAGCGGCAAATGGCAATTCTTCTGTTTTAGTATCACTTTTCAAACAATACAATAAAGACAAAATTACTCTCAGCGGAGTAAAAGAATTTATAACAGCGGTATGCTACCAGCTTGGTTATTACGCAGACCTTACAGCTATACTTGCAGGTAAAAAGGTAAAAAATACAGCATACATCTGTTACAGATACATAAAAAGAAACATGAAGGAAGTAAAAACCTTTATCAGCCGTATGCTCGACAGTGTACTGGAAGATTTTGGTTTTCCGCTTGAAAAAGTTAAAGAAACATTTTCAAACATTAAAAATATTATCATCAGGTCAAAGGAAGATACCTCTGTAAAAGCCAACAAAGAGGTTACAGCATATGTTAAGCAAGGTGTAAAAAAACACAAAGAGGTAATTCCTGCAATAATCAGTTATGCAAAGCCTGCTGTGTGTTTCTGCATAATGGTGTTTGTTATTTCGGCAGGTCTTAAGGAAAACTATGCAATCGAAGTTTCCCTTGATGGTGAACAGATTGGATATGTTGACAACTACAATGTAATCACCAATGCAGACAATGTAATTAAAAACAAGCTTGTTACCCTTGAGGAAGACCAGAAATGGAGCATAAATCCGGAAATCAGGGTTGTAACAACTTCCGGCAAGGATATAGTTGATGAAAGACGTCTGTCTGACAGTATTCTGCAGGCTTCTGACGAAAACATTGTTTCCGCAACAGGACTTTATGTTGACGGCAAATTCCAGGGGGCAGTGGAAAATCCTGAAAAAATCGAAAAGGCGCTTGATTCTCTGCTGGAACCTTATATGAACGGCGATGAAAACAAAAATGTAACATTTGTTCAGGATGTAACACTGACAGACGGTATTTTCTTTACTGACACACTCGTAAATGCGGACGAACTTGTGAACAAAATTACAGGTCTTGTTGCAGGAGAAGTATGGTATACGGTTATTCCGGGGGATTCACCGTCACTTATCGCAAGCAAAAACAACCTCAGACTTAAAGAACTTTACAATCTCAACCCTGAACTTGAAGGTGGCGGTCTCTGGATTGGTGACAAGATACTTGTAAGTCAGGCTGTGCCTTTCCTGCAGGTAAAAGAGGTTGTAAGAGAAGTAAGAGATGTGGAAATCAACTATAAAACCGAACACAAGCCAAACAACTCCATGGCACTGGGCAAAACAAAAACAGTGCAGAAAGGGGAAAAAGGTCTTAACAAGGTTACAGTTGATGTTACTTATATCGACGGCATTGCACAAAACGAAACAATTATCGAAACAGTTGTTGTAAAAGAACCTGTTACCGAAATTGTGGAAGTAGGCCGTTACATTTCACAGGGCGTTGTACTGCAGAATGCAGGCACAGGTAAATTCGGCTGGCCGACAGGCGGCGGTGTTCGTGTAAGCCGTGGCTTTGCAGGTCAGTACCCTGCACATAACGGTGTTGATATTGCGGGTCCTTACGGCACACCTATCTATGCTGCAGATGCAGGTATCGTAACAACAGCAAAATATACAAACCGCGGTTACGGCGTATATGTAATCATTGAACACGGCAACGGATATCAGACAGTTTACGGTCACTGTTCATCTCTGACAGTATCTTACGGTCAACAGGTGTCAAAAGGACAGCTTATCGGTTATATGGGCTCCACAGGCAACAGTACAGGTAACCATCTGCACTTTGAAATTAAGAGCGGCAATACCCGTTATGACCCTTACAGATACTGGTAAACTATCCATACCGCATCTTTTGGAAACAATAATCTATCATAACAGTGAATAATCACTATTGAACTTTTAAAAAGATATGGTATACTATTCAAGGTTACAAAAATATAAGTATTTATTTGTACAATATTCACATAATAACAACTGGGTAAGATTTGATAATATATATCTCTAAAGAGGAGAAAGAATTTTGGAAAAATTCGTTATATCAGGTGGCAAACCGCTTAAAGGGGAAGTTTCAATCAGCGGTTTCAAAAATGCGGCAGTAGCAATTCTGCCAGCCACAGTTCTGGCAAATGACGTTTGCGTACTTGAAAATGTTCCGGATATCAGCGACATCCGTGCAGAAATTGATATTCTGCAGGAACTTGGTGCAAAGGTTAAAAGAATTTCCTCCACAGTGCTGGAAATTGATACATCCACCATCAACACAACAGAAGTTCCGCTGGAACTCGGACAGAAAATGCGTGCTTCCTATTATTTCCTTGGCAGTATGCTTTCACGCTTTGGCAAGGCAAGTGTTCCGATGCCGGGCGGCTGCAACCTTGGCGCAAGACCTATAGACCAGCATCTCAAGGCTTTCACAGCACTTGGTGCAGAACATTCACTGGACTACGCTATGGTTAGTGTTAAAAGCGATAACCTCACAGGTGCACATGTTTTCTTTGATGTAAACAGCGTTGGTGCCACAATCAATGCAATGCTTGCTGCGGTTATGGCAGAAGGCACAACAATTCTTGAAAACGTTGCAAAGGAACCACACATCGTTGACGTTGCAAACTTCCTCAACGTTATGGGTGCAAATATTCGTGGTGCAGGTACAGACGTTATCAAAATCCATGGTGTTAAAAAAATGCATGGCGGCACATACTCCATTGTTCCTGACCAGATTGAAGCAGGCACATTTATGGTTGCAGCAGCTGCAAGCCGCGGTGATATTCTCATTAAAAATGTTATTCCAAAACACCTTGAACCTATCACAAGCAAACTGCGCATTATAGGTGCAACTGTTGAAGAATACGATGACAGCGTAAGAGTAACAGGCATTGACGGTGACTACAACACCACAAACATCAAAACAATGCCACATCCGGGTTTCCCAACTGACCTTCAGCCGGTTATGGGTGTGCTTCTCTGCTTTGCAAAAGGTACATCAATTATTACAGAAGGCATTTGGGACAACCGTTTCAAATATTGCGACGAGCTCAACAAAATGGGTGCGAACATTCAGGTGGAAGGCCGTGTAGCTGTATTTGAAGGGGTTGATGCACTCCGTCCTGCTCCTGTTTCTGCAACTGACCTGCGTGCAGGTGCTGCACTTGTTGTTGCTGCACTCTGTGCTGAAGGCCAGAGCGAAGTTTACGAAATCCGTCACGTTGAACGCGGTTACGTAGACATTGTAAAAAAATTCCAGGCTTTGGGTGGCGACATTCAGAAAGTTGTTACACCTGACGAACAGGAATACAAAAAAGCATATTAAAAAGTAAAGGCAAGGTTTTAAATACCTTGCCTTTTTAAAACAAGAGGTAAAATGGCAAACTATATTTCACTTTACTCAGGCTCCAGCGGCAACTGTTCGGTCCTTGAGGAAAACGGAAAATTTATACTTATAGATATCGGCAAATCCGCAAGAATCACCACCAATGCCATAAAGGAACTGGGTCTGGATTTAAAAAATCTGCAGGGTGTACTTGTAAGTCACGAACATACTGACCATGTAAGCGGTCTCAGAGTGTTTTTGAAAAAGCTGGATGTGCCTGTTTATTCTTCTGCCGCAACCCTTGATTATCTTGCAGATTATGACCTTGTACCAGGCCATATCCAGCTTGAAGATTTAACATTTGCAGGTCACAATATCGGCGATTTTTTTGTAAAAGGCTTTACAACACCACACGACTCAATCAGTTGTATGGGTTTTGATATACATACCCAAAACGGCACAAGAATGACAATGGCAACCGACCTTGGTATTGTGACGGATGAAATTCTTTATCATTTCTGCGGCACTGACCTTGCGGTGCTGGAGTCCAACTATGATGAAATTATGCTGAGAGAAAACGAAAACTATCCTTATTATCTCAAAAACAGAATTTCATCCAACCGCGGTCATTTAAGCAACATACAGTTCAGCAATGCAGCGGTTAAAATCATCGAAAGCGGTGTAAAAAAACTGCATCTGTGCCATCTTTCCAACAATAACAATACACCGTCAACAGCCCTGTCACAGCTTGCACTGACAGCAATGGCTCAGGGAATCGATATTGCAAAAGATCTGGAAACGGTAAGAGCAAACCGCCGTCACGAAATTACACAGCCAACACAGTTTTAAGGAGATGTTATGCAGAATATTACAATTATAGCAATGGGCAAGGTGCAGAAAGGCTTTATGCTGGACGGATGCAACGAATACATAAAACGCCTTAAAACCATGTGTAACCTCAAAATTGTTCAGCTTGATGATGTTCAGCTGATGGAAAAAAACTTAAGTGATGCAATGATTCAGAAAACTCTGGACAGGGAAGCAGATGAAATTATCAAAAACATCCCTAAACAGAGCTATATAATTTCAATGTGCATCGAAGGCAAACAGCTTTCAAGCGAAGGTCTGGCACAGCTTTTCAGTGAAAAAGCTGTGGAAGGTTTTTCCAACATTACTTTTATCATCGGTTCAAGCCACGGTTTGTCCGACAGAATAAAACAGATGTCACACTTTAAAATGTCAATGTCAAAAATGACATTTCCGCACCAGCTTGCACGCGTAATGTTGCTGGAACAGATTTACCGCGGATTTTCCATTATCAACGGCAGCAAATATCACAAATAATAAAAACGGAGATGAACTGGTTTTCATCTCCGTTTGTTTTTTTGCTGTATTTTGCAGCATTACACTGCCATAATTCTCAATCCTTTTGGATAATGGTTTTTTACAGTTCCGTCTGTCACTTTTGCCCATCCGACAGAATATCCGTCGGTGCAGACAAGGCACCAGCCTTTTATATCTTCGTCGGTATTTAATGTTTCACCTTTAAGATAACTCAGCATTTCTTCGCTGTCGCAAGGGTAGCTCAAAAACTGCTTCACATTTTCCTTTTTAAGTGCCATTGCAAGGGAGTGGCTTGGCTCAAAACGTCCTTTTTTGATTTCTCCAAGATGCAGCCCGCAGCGCAGAACCTTTACTTTTGAAAGGTCAGGGGTATCCTTCGGCATGGCATAAAGGTTTTCGCCAAACAACACAAAGTTGTCAAAGGAAATATTCTTCAAAAACTTTTTCTCAAAATCGAAATAAGGCTGCAGCAGCTTCTTATCAGCTGTATTTTTTGCTGCTTTGGCCCTGGAAGTTTCTCCATGTGTTTTCTTCAGCACAGCGATAAAATGGCCTTCACCGTCAATTTTGTGGGGGAACAGGCGCATTGTAAAACACAGGTCATTGTTGTTGCTGTCTGCCCACTGTGGTACACCTGCAGAAAAGAATTTATGGACATCAGGTTTTACCAGAACATATTCTGGGTGATTGTCAATAAATTTCTGAACAGCAATTTCGTTTTCTTCAGGGGAGAAGGTACAGGTGGAATAAACCAAAGTACCGCCTTCCGCAAGCATTTTGTGTGCGCTTTCAAGAATATGTCCCTGACGGTTGGCACATACATCAACCTGTGCAAGGCTCCATTCGTTTACAACGGCAGGGTCTTTGCGGAACATACCTTCGCCGGAACACGGTGCGTCAACGATAATCCTGTCAAAAAAAGCAGGGAAAACTTTTTCCAGCTTTTCAGGGCTTTCGTTGGTAACAACGGCATTTTTTATGCCCATACGTTCGATGTTCTGTGACAGGATTTTTGCCCTGTTTGGCACTATTTCGTTGCTGACCTGTAAACCTATACCGCCAAGTTTTGTGGCAATCTGAGTGCTTT
>JAZOTI010000197.1:0-2729 GCA_045657565.1 Oscillospiraceae bacterium
TCAAAAAGGTTATCGGCATATTTTTCAACAGAAAACCCGGGGAATTCCCACTGGATAATCCTTGCAAACCACACAAGTGCACCTACATCAAAAAATCTCATGGGGCGGAAAGCTTCCATTCCTTTTATAACGTTAAAACCATTGTTTTCAAAGTTTTTCTGCTGGTCATTAAGGTTAAGTCCGCTGAAGGATTTTGGTGTGCCTGGCATAAGCAGACTGACAAGCTGACGGTCGTTGTCTTCTCCCACCTGTTGGGTGATAAAAAGTCCGCCTTTTTTTAGTATGCGGTTAATTTCCTTTGCATCAAAACTGCCGTGACGGTTGATTACAATGTCAAACTGTTCATCATCAAATGGTAAACGGGAATAATCATCGGTTTGTCTGAAATCTATACCCAAAGGCAAAAGAGTTTCTTTGCAAAGCTGAACATTTGGGGCATAACCCTCGGTGGCGCTGGTGTTGCAGTATGGGTGGTTTAAACTCAGCAGAAATTCACCGCCGCCGGTGTCAATGTCGAGTATATTTTTATCGGGTGAAAGATACTGCATAACAATATTTTTATAGTCCCAGCCAAAATCGGTATCTTCAAAAAATCTGCCTTCAATATGGCTGAAATCCCAGCCGTGGATATAGGCAATATCTTCTTCGGCTTTCCATTGTTCCAAAAGCTGTTGTATGTTCATGGTTTAATCCTTTATAAGCTTACTGCGATAGTCAGATGGTGTGGTTTTAAGATGTGCGCGGAACGCACGGTTAAAGCTGCGTATACTGTTGAAACCGCAGTCAAATGCAATGTCGGTCAGTTTTTTATCGGTGTTGGCGATCATATAAAGTGCTCTTTCAATGCGGAAAAGCACAAGATAATCGCTGAAATTCTGCCCTGTTGCCGCCTTGAAAAAGTGTGAGAAGTAGTATGTGGAATATCCGCAGTACTCCGCAATATCCTCAAGTGATATGGCGGTGTTGTAATATCGGTTCACAAATTCATCCACCTTCTGCAGCAGTATAAGCTGTTTTGTCTGCTTTTTGTCGTCATCACCGCTTATATGTGCAAAAGGAATATTGCGCAGAAAAAGCAAAATAATTCCAGTCAGGTCACGGGTGACGCTCAGTTCATATCCGCTGTTTTTGCAGGTCATTTCCTTTGCCACATTGTTTATCATGCTGTGAACTTCGCTGTGGCAGGGGTGGCTGGCAGTCATAATATGGTCAACAAAACGCAGATGGGCAAAGTCCACGCTTTCTGTGTGAGCAGCAGGGAAAAATTTTATGATATAGCAATGGTTGCCGTGTTCAGATGTATAGCTGTGTATCTCTCCCGGCATAATGATGGCGGTTTCTCCCGGATTTATGCTGTAGCTGCGGCTGTTTGTATGCAGATGCACAACACCGCTTACCACATGGATTAACTCAATTTCATCGTGAAAATGGCTGAAATAGTTTAAATCCCGCATCTGCAGGTCAATATATGGCTTGCCGTCATAGGCACGGTGGATATTTTCGTAAAAAAAGCTTGCTGACATAATCTTTCACCTTTTCTGCTGTTATGAATATATCTTAATAAATTATTGATAAAAAAGCAATATCTGTCCAGTTAGAAACAACAAAAGCAATATTCAGAACACTTATTGTGGAGTATGATAAAATCAATAAATAATAAGAATAAAAGGAAAGGTGACATTATGGAATTTTTTAAAGATATCCCTGTTATAAAATACGAAGGTGCTCAAAGCACAAACCCACTCAGTTTCAAACATTATGATGCTGACGCTGTAATCGGCGGCAAAAAAATGAAAGAACATTTAAAATTCGCATTGTCCTACTGGCACACAATGTGCGGTGACGGCAAGGATATGTTCGGTGTTGGCACAATGGACAAATCCTTTGGCGGCAGCGATGATATGGAAGTTTACAAAAACAAGGTTTATGCCGCTTTTGAAATTATGGACAAACTTGGCATTGAATACTTCTGCTTCCACGACAGAGACATTGCCCCTGAAGGCGCAACTTTGCAGGAATGCAATGACAACCTTGATGTAATTGTGCCAATCATTAAAGAATGTATGGCAAAATACAATAAAAAACTGCTTTGGGGCACTGCAAACTGCTTTAACCACCCAAGATATGTTCACGGTGCGGGAACTTCCTGCAATGCGGATGTTTTTGCATACGCAGCAGGTCAGATTAAAAAAGCACTTGATATCACCATTGAACTTGGCGGCAGCGGTTATGTTTTCTGGGGCGGACGCGAAGGTTATGAAACATTGCTCAACACCGATATGGCCCTTGAACAGGACAATATGGCACGCCTTATGAAACTTGCGGTGGAATACGGCCGCAGCAAAGGCTTTACAGGGGATTTCTATGTTGAACCAAAACCAAAGGAACCAACAAAGCATCAGTATGACTTTGACGCCGCAACTGTAATCGGTTTCCTTAAAAAATACGGTCTTGACAAGGAATTCAAACTTAATATCGAAGCAAACCACGCTACACTTGCAGGTCACACCTTCCAGCACGAACTTTGTGTTGCCCGCATCAATGGTGCATTCGGTTCCATTGACGCAAACCAGGGTGATATGCTCCTCGGTTGGGATACTGACCAGTTCCCTACAAATGTTTACGAAACAACTCTTTGCATGCTGGAGGTTATCAAAGCAGGCGGTTTCACAAATGGCGGCTTAAACTTTGACGCAAAAGCAAGACGTGCTTCACAGACCGGGGAAGAT
>JAZOTI010000198.1:0-4475 GCA_045657565.1 Oscillospiraceae bacterium
AGCTTACAACGGTCCATCCATCATCATCGGTTACGCTCCATGTGAAATGCACTCCATCAAAGGCGGCATGACAAACTCCCAGGCTGAAATCAAAAAAGCTGTTGCAACTGGTTACTGGAACCTCTTCCGTTACAACCCAGCACTCAAAGCTGAAGGCAAAAACCCATTCAGCCTCGACAGCAAAGCTCCACAGGGCGGCTACCAGGAATTCCTTATGAACGAAGCTCGTTATGCTCGTCTTAAAGCTTCCTTCCCAGAAAAAGCTGAACGTCTCTTCGTTGCTAACGAAAAAGCAGCTAACGAAAGATACGACTACCTCACAAGACTTGTAGAACTTTACAAATAAGAACCTCACGGGATTGTTGACACAATCCAACGCTGCGCGTTGAGAACCTTTACGGGTTCTCCCGTGTGAACCTTGTTACGCTACGGCAATAAGAACCTGCCGGGTTGCGTTGCAACTTGATGCTTTGCATCATCTGAAATCTCAGATTTCAGCCGTCAAAACCTTGTTGCCTACGGCAATAATAATCTTATTTGACGTTCCGCACTGACTTGTCAGTAGAAGTAGATGACGTTGGTTCATCCATGGAAAATAGTCAAAACAATAAAGGCTTGTCTCGTTTGAGACAAGCCTTTTGTTTTGCATAAAATAATGCGGATGATTTTTATAAAAGTACGGATTGATACTTCGTAAGTGTGTCCGTTAAAAATGTGTGGCAGAAATTATTTTTTCAGATACTTCTGATATTTTTCCATGCATTCCACCATAAATTTGCGGTAATCCCTTGCAAGGTCAATTACCTGGGGGCGTTCTTTAACGTTGACGGCTTTGGTAATGTTCTCGTCAATGTCTGTGATGCCCATCTCAAAGCCTTTTATAAGCATTTCGCTCATCTTTTCAGGGCTTTTGTCGGTAAGAGTTTTACACATAATGGACATTTTTGTGGAGCCTTCCGCAAGGGGGCTTAAACCTTTCAGAACTTCATCATTCTGCTTAAGCTCAATAATTCTTTGGGAAAAACGTTCATAAACCGACAAGTCATCCAGCAGTTCGTTGCGGAAATCAGTGTATGGGGTTATGTCGATAAGTTCCTTGGTGGAAACCTTTGCCATATCCACGTTGCCCATCATAAAATACAATAAATTTTTTTCCATATAAATTCACCTCTCGTGAATTTTATTGTGCATAAGTAAAAGAATTTTATACATCATAACATAAAATACTTTTTTCTTTCACACCCTTATGATAATATAATAAGTATAAATATATAATATATATACATTATAAAGGTGGTGTTTGTATGTCACAGTTTAATGGTACTCCTCACAACAGCGCAAAATATGGCGATATTGCAAAAACTGTTCTTATGCCGGGCGATCCGCTGAGAGCAAAATTTATTGCGGAAAATTTTCTGGAAGATCCTGTGCAGTTCAACAATGTCCGTGGAATGATGGGTTTTACAGGTACATACAAGGGTAAAAAGATTTCTGTAATGGGATCTGGTATGGGTATGCCAAGCATAGGTATATATTCCTACGAGCTTTATAAATTCTACGGTGTGGAAAATATAATCCGTGTGGGCAGTGCAGGGGCTTATACCGACAGCCTTGAACTGTTTGACGTTGTGCTTGCGGATTCTGCCTGGAGCGAATCCAGCTATGCAAAAACGCAGTGCGGATATGAAGGGGATAAAACTTATCCTTCAGAGCAGCTTAATGCAGCAATTGAACAGGCGGCAGAAACGGCCGGTAAAAAACTGACAAAAGGCTGTATCCATTCAAGCGATGTTTTCTACCGCCAAAATCCGGTGAATCCTTATGAAGAACACGGAACCCTCTGTGTGGAAATGGAAAGTTTTGCTTTGTTCAGCAATGCAAATGTTCTTGGAAAAAATGCGGCATGCATACTCACAATTTCTGACAGTCTTGTAACCCACAGGGAAACAACAGCACAGCAGCGACAGACTGCTTTTACAGATATGATGGAAATTGCACTGACAGCGGCTGCAAGCCTTGACTGATGAAAGGAGATTTTATGTCTGTTCAGTTTATCTGTTATCCAAAATGTACAACCTGTCAGAAAGCACAGAAATGGCTTGATGCAAACGGGGTTGAATATATAATCCGTGATATAAAACTTGATAATCCAACTTATGAAGAACTTAAAAAGTGGTATCACGAAAGCGGTCTTGAACTTAAGAAGTTTTTCAACACAAGCGGTTTGCTGTATAAATCAATGGAACTGAAAGCGAGACTTCCTCTGTTGAGCGAAGAAGAACAGCTCCGCATGCTTGCAACCGACGGTATGCTTGTGAAACGTCCAATGGTAGTGGCTGACGGAAAGGTGCTTGTTGGTTTTAAAGAAAAAGACTGGGAAGAAAAACTTCTGTAAGGCGAAAAGTTTTTAACAGCACTGTTAAAAACTGCGGCTGGATCTCACAACAAAATAAAATCCCGATGGAAACTCCATCGGGATTATTTTTATATGTATTACTTGTTAACAACCTTATATACATTTTTGCTGATAATGCCGGAAATGATAAAGCATACAACTGCTTCAACCAGACCCTGCAGACCAACAAAGGCGATGATAAATGTTATTGGGTTTGCTGCACCAAGAACTGTGGCCATCTGCTGGATGTACTCTGTGTTGTAGAAAAAGCCAACAAGAGATCCCATGAAAAACAGTGTGTTGTAGAGTGGGCCAAGTAAGCTGGAAAGTTCAAATTTGTATTTGAACTTGATTTTGTCCAGAGCTTTGAAGGTGATACCTGCTGCCCAGCCTGCAACAAGGCGTGCAATAACACAAAGGATAAATGTTTTAACCACGCTGATGTTGAGAAGTGTGGCGCCGAATGTGCTGGTTGGTGCTATTGCAAAACTTGTGATACCAAAAGTCAGACCAAGAATTGCACCTGCGCCAGGACCAAGAACGATAGCACCTACAGTAACAGGAATCATGAGCAAAGTGATTTCAAGACCTGCTGTACGGAAATAGCCGAGAGGGGTAAAAGCCATAACAAGAATAATTGCTATAAGCAAACCCAGCTGAGCCAATTTGAGTGTTTTGGATTTTTTCATATTCAATTTTCTCCTTTACTGCTGTCTCGTCCTCACGACGAGTACAGCGTTAAGCTGTTGAGGGTTGATTACCACGTAAAATCATATAACATTTTTAAAATAAATTCAATATTATTTGATATTTTTCAGATAAATTTTGCGAAGGCCGTCAAGAATAAGATTTTCATCGTAAATAATTTCGCTGCTGCAGAATGACAAAAATTCTTCTGCAATATCACCGGTGGCGACGCAGGTCAGGTTTTCGCCCATTTCTGCTTTAAAGCGGTCAATCATTCCGTCAATGGTACAGGCGGTGCCGATAATAATGCCTGACTGAACATTTTGTGTGGTGTTGGTGCCTATTACGCTTGTAGGTTTCTGGGATAAATCGATCTGCGGAAGCTGTGCGGTATGATCGCTCAATGCTTTTGCGCTGAGTTTTATACCCGGCAGAATAGACCCGCCGATGAAAGTGCCGTTTTCGTCCAGCACAAACATAGAAAGTGCTGTGCCCATAGCGATAAGCAGACAAGGCATAGGATATTTATCGGTGAGGGCAACTGCCTGACATACAAGGCTTGAACCAATCTGCGACGGATTTTCTGATTTTATTTTGAGTCCTGTTTTCAGTTTTGGTCCAACAACAAATATTTTGCCTTTATACAAAAACTGCAGGGCGTCTTTTATGGTTGAAGTCAATGATGGTACAACACAGGATATAATCACACCACTGATATCGTCGGAGCTGAATCCGTACAGTTCGAAAACAGATTTGAATATAACAGCATATTCAGGTGCGGTTTTATCTGAGGAAGCAGAGACAAGAGTTTTGAAAGAAAGTTCATCCTGATTGAAAGCACCGATAATAATATTACTGTTGCTGACATTGACACATAAAAGCATAAAATTACTCCATTAAAAAATAGTATATATATATATTATATATACATTTTATAAGGATTTCAATAAGAGAAGGTGACTGGGTGGTTACAGTCACAATATATTGATGAAAATCGTGCTCAGATTTTCTATTAGTAGTATTTCAAAAAAATTCAAAAAAATTAAAAAATATTGAAAAAAGGTGTTGACAAAAGGAGGAGTGTGTGGTAATATATTAAAGCTGTCTCACGAGGGATAGCAAAATCCACAAAAAACTCTAAAAAAGTTTTAAAAAAGTCACAAAAAAGTGTTGACAAACTTAAAGAGTTGTGGTAACATATAAAAGCTGTCGCTGAGGCGGCGGCAAGGACCTTGAAAATTAAACAATATATAAGAAAAGAACAGAAGCTTGTGAAGGAATAACTTTAGATATTCTTTTGAAGATAGTGAGTAAACACTTTAAAAACGCTTTTAAGTAATTTCGAGACGCTAATGCGTTTTGTGAAATGAGTAGATATTAAGCTCTACGGAGT
>JAZOTI010000199.1:0-4970 GCA_045657565.1 Oscillospiraceae bacterium
GAAGGTTACAGAGGCGAACCTCGTCCACGTCCACCATTCCCTGCTGTTAAGGGCTTATGGGGCAAACCAACACTTCTTAACAACGTTGAAACATATGCTAATATTACACAGATTATAAATAACGGTGCTGATTGGTTTACATCAATGGGTACTGAAAAGAGTAAGGGTACTAAGGTATTCGCTCTCGGTGGTAAGATTAAGAACACAGGTCTTGTTGAAGTACCTATGGGTACAACTCTCCGTGAAGTAGTTGAAGAAATCGGTGGCGGTATTCCTAACGGTAAGACATTTAAAGCTGCTCAGACAGGTGGTCCTTCCGGCGGCTGTATCCCAGCTTCCCTTATCGACACACCAATCGACTACGATAACCTCGTTGCAATCGGTTCCATGATGGGTTCCGGCGGTCTTATCGTAATGGACGAAACAACATGTATGGTTGACATCGCTAAATTCTTCCTTGAATTCACAGTTGAAGAATCCTGCGGTAAATGTACACCTTGCCGTGTTGGTACAAAACGTCTTCTCGAAATGCTCGAAAAAATCACAAGCGGTAACGGTACACTCGAAGACCTCGACAAAATCGAACAGCTCTGTAACTTCATCAAAGAAGACAGCCAGTGCGGTCTCGGTCAGTGTGCACCAAACCCTGTTCTCTCCACACTTCAGTACTTCCGCGATGAATATGTTGCTCACGTAGTTGACAAAAAATGTCCTGCAGGCGTATGTAAAGACCTCTTGCAGTACAAAATCATCGCAGACAAATGTAAAGGCTGTACATTGTGTAAACGTGTATGTCCTGTTGGTGCAATCAGCGGCAACGTTAAAGAAGCTCATGTTATCGACACAGCTAAATGTATCAAATGTGGTGCTTGCTTGTCCGGCTGTAAGTTTGGCGCAATTGTTAAGGAATAAGGAGGAGTACTAAAGTATGAGTTTAGTGAATATTAAAATCAACGGTATGCCTGTGCAGGTAGAAGCTGGTACATCAGTGCTCGAAGCAGCAAGACAGCTCAATATCGAAATTCCTACATTGTGCTACCTTAAAGAAGTAAACGAAATCGGCGCTTGCCGTATCTGTGTAGTTGAAGTTAAAGGCCAGAAAAACCTTCCTGCAGCTTGCGTAACACCAGTTTACGAAGGTATGGAAGTTCTTACACATTCCAAACGCGTTTATGAAGCAAGAAGAATGAACCTTGAACTTATCCTTTCTACACATAAGAAAAAATGTCTTTCATGTATCCGTTCCGGCAACTGTGAACTTCAGAAAATGTGTAAAGACTTCAGAGTATATGACGAAGATTACTATGAAGGCGAAATCATCGACTGGAAAGTTGACGACACAGCAGTACATATGCTCCGCGACAACAACAAATGTGTTCTCTGCCGTCGCTGCGTAGCAGTTTGTGACAAAGTTCAGGGTATCTCCTGTATCGGTCCTAACGAACGTGGTTTCGAAACACACATCGGTTGTGCATTTGAACAGACACTCGGCGAATCCAGCTGCGTATCCTGCGGTCAGTGTATCACAGTTTGTCCAACAGCAGCTATCTACGAAAAAGATCAGACTAAAGAAGTTTGGCGTGCACTCAACGACCCTAACAAAGTTGTTATCGCACAGACAGCTCCTTCTATCCGCGTAACATTGGGTGAAGCATTCAACATGCCTCTCGGCACAAACGTTGAAGGCAAAATGGTTGCAGCTCTCAGAAGACTCGGCTTCGATAAAGTATTCGACACAGACTTCGCAGCTGACCTTACAATCATGGAAGAAGCAACAGAATTTGTTCACAGAGTTAAAGAAGGCGGCCCACTGCCACCTAACACATCCTGTTCACCAGGTTGGGTAAAATACTGTGAAACATTCTACCCAGAATTCATTCCAAACATCTCCAGCTGTAAATCTCCACAGCAGATGTTCGGTGCAATCACAAAAACATACTATGCAGAAAAAATGGGTATCGACCCTAAAGACATCTTTGTTGTAGGTATCATGCCATGTACAGCTAAGAAATTCGAAGTTGGCCGTGACGATATGTGTGCAGCAGGCGAAGGCATCCACGATGTTGACGTAGCTCTCACAACAAGAGAACTTGCAAGAATGATTGACCGTGCAAACATCTACTTCCCACATCTCCCAGACGAAGCATTCGACTCACCTCTCGGTCTCTCCACAGGTGCTGCTACAATCTTCGGTACAACAGGCGGTGTTATGGAAGCTGCTCTCAGAACAGCTGCTGAATGGGTAACAGGCACAGAACTCGAAAAAGTTGAATTTGAAGATGTTCGTGGTCTTGAAGGCGTTAAGAAAGCAACATACAAACTTGGCGATCTTGAACTCAAAGTTGCAGTTGCTTCCGGTCTCAGAAATGCTAAAGAAGTTCTCGAAGCTGTTAAAGCAGGCGAAGAAATTCACTTCATCGAAATCATGGGTTGTCCAGGCGGTTGTATCAACGGCGGCGGTCAGCCAATCCAGCCAGCAACAGTTAGAAACTTTGTTGACATCGTTGAAAAACGTGCAGCAGCTCTCTACACAGACGACGCTAAAGACGTTATCAGAAAGAGCCATGAAAACCCAGACATCAAGAAACTCTACGAAGAATTCCTTGGTGAACCAGGCAGCCATAAAGCTCACGAAATTCTCCATACAACATACGTACAGAGACCAAACAACTACTAATACAAATATTAGTGAAAATAAAAGAGAAGCTCAGATGAGCTTCTCTTTTTTTATTGTAATTTAATTCTGATATAAATTTGCATCTTTTACAAATGAAAGTTTGTAGTTAATATAGTCATTGTCCTTGTTGTCAAAGTTTTCTGAAGAAACAAGGAATATATTTTCATACTCTGTTTTATATACCATCACATTGAAAAATGCTTCTACTTCACCATTTTTATCGTAAACTTTTTCAATATAATTTTTCAAGGAATTGAAATCAACCTGTAAATTACTTACAAATTCATCATAGTTTGCAATCGAGCTGCCTACAGGACAAGAAAAATCCTCTAAAACGCTGTCTTCCTTTACAAGTTCTTCCTGAAGAATACCCATTGCCCAGGAAAAAGCTTCTGAGTAGTTGTTCTGAACAGTGTAATTGATAATTCTGTTGATAAGTGAATACTGTTTTTCGCTTATCAGCTGTCTTACCACAGAAGCATATTCCAAAAGGGAATCTATATCTTCAGGATCCTGCAGATTGATATTCTGCAAAAATGTATCTGCTGTATTCATTGAATATTCTCCTTACAGATTAAATAAGAGCAAAACTTTTCAGTATTGTCAGCCACATTGTGATTGTAATGGTGGAAAGCAGGGTGCTCATCATAACAGTACCACAGCTGAATTCACCGTCACCGCCCATGGCGTTTGCCATAATATAAGCCGTTACTGTACAAGGGGAAGCTGCCATAATCATAAGTGCAATCAGGTGGCCGTCACGCAGACCAAGAATTAAAGCAATTGGCAGAATAATTGCAAAATTGCCCACAAGTTTAAAGAAACTGGAAGCCAGAATCATCTTTATATTGCCTTTGATTTTATCAAGCTGCAAGGCGGCACCAAGGCTCATAAGTGCCATTGGGGTGCCTGTTGCTGCAATTGAAGACATTGGCTTGTACAGTACTGAAGGAATTTTAAAACCGCTGAAGGAGACAAATGCACCGATGATGATGCCGATAATCAGCGGGTTGGTGATAATGCCTTTGCCCATCTTTTTGAGGTTCTGGGGAGAAAGCACTCTGCCGCCGTTTTCTGCTTTAAGGTTAAAGAGAATAACAGTATAAATGTTGTAAAGAGGCACAACAATTGCCATCATAAGTGGTGTAACACCTGCGTTGCCGTAGATATTTATTGCAATGCTTGCACCAAAAACTGCAACGGAACCACGGGCAGAACACTGCACAAAACTGCTGACAAACCATTTGTCTTTAAAAAACGGGTAAAAAATCAGGTAGTAGCCGAAAAACAGAAATGTTGTTGCAAGAAAACAGATTAAAACAAATTCTGCCGAAAACATCTGGCTGATATCCGCATCCCCGATATCCCTTATCATCAGGGCGGGGAAAGCTATGGAAAAGCAGTATTTATCAAGGTTTTTAATAAAAGGCTCGGTTAAAAAACCGCGTTGCCGCAGAAAATATCCTAAAAAAATAATTATAAATGTAGGTGTAACAGCGTTGACGCTGAAAAGAAAATTTTCCAAAATAAAATCTCCTTATAATGTGTTTGCTATAAAATATATTACTCTTATTTTTGTTTGTTTTCAATAATCATATAAGCTGAATGTTTTTGCTGCATCAGAAGAAAAAATGGGTATTATGACAATGCTGTATACAAAAACTGAAACATGGGAAAACAGATGAGTTGAAAATATATTGCATCAAATCAAATGTATATTGCATTTACACATAAAAAGGAATATTATAAATTTAATAATATATCAAAAGGAGAAAACTATGGAATTCAACCCTACATTTATCCCATATGCATCCAAAAGATATCCAATCTATGCAAACAACGGCATGGTGTGTGCATCAAGCCCACAGGCAGCGGCAGCAGGCCTTGAAGTGCTTCGCAACGGCGGCAATGCAATGGATGCCGCAGTGGCAACTGCAGCAGCACTGACAGTTGTGGAACCAACAGCAAACGGTCTCGGCAGCGATGCCTTTGCCCTTGTGTGGAGCGAAAAGGACCAGAAACTTTTTGGTCTCAACGCCAGCGGTGTTTCCCCAAGAAACATCTCAATTGAAAAGGTAAAAGAAAAAACAGGTGCTGAAAAAATGCCTGTTTACGGCTGGGTGCCTACAATGGTGCCTGGTGCGGTATCCGGCTGGGCAAAACTCAGCGAAAAATTCGGCAATCTTTCAATGACCGAAACTCTTGCTCCTGCAATCAGATATGCAAGGGATGGATATCCTTGTTCACCTAATCTTGAAAAAATGTGGCAGCGTGCTTTCAATGCCTATACACG
>JAZOTI010000200.1:0-9359 GCA_045657565.1 Oscillospiraceae bacterium
CTGAACCTGTACAGGGTCGGATACGTCGCAGCGGAAAACACGTGCGCCCAGCTCCTCACCCAGTGCCAGTGCTTCTTTTTCGGACTGGAAATAATTGATGTTCACTTCCCAGCCGTCAGCTGTGAGTTTCTGACAGATATCCGCTGTTCTGCGGCACTGCCACACAATTGCATTGTAAACCGGCTTGCCTGTGTTTTTATCCCACATAATGGTGGTTTCGCGCTGGTTGGTAATGCCAACCGCTGCAATTTCTGCAGGGTTTACACCGCTTTTGGCAATAACCTCCATCATAACAGCATACTGGGAAGAGTAAATTTCCATTGCATCGTGTTCCACCCAGCCGTCACGGGGGAAAATCTGTGTGAATTCCTTCTGGCTCATAGCCACGATATTCTGATTTTTGTCAAAGAGAATGGCACGTGAACTTGTTGTGCCCTGGTCGAGGGAAAGAATATATTTTTTCATAAAGTCTCCTTAATCCCAACTGATAATGTTTATAAATAGGGGCGCACTGTGTATCCTGCCCTTTTGGTGGCAGGCGCAGTCCGCCCGTTGTGTTTTATAATTTAAAGTAAAGTACAGCTGCCGCTGCCGCAATGTGCATAATGCAGAAAAACGGCAAAGTTATGTAAAACTTTGGTTTCTGCGTTTTGTGACGGAAAATCCGCATACCCGCAAAAGCACCAAACGGCGCAAACACACCCCACCACAGCAGAGTTTTTTCAGGAATTCTGCGTTTTTCCTTCTTCGCTTTGCGTTTATCAGCACCATAGGTAAAAAACGCTATGATATTGACCGCTACAGCCGCCAGAAGAATAATTTCCTTTATATTAACAGTCATAGTTTAATCTTCAAAAGGATCGCTGAAGCCTTCGCCGAATACTTCCTCTGTACTTGTAATCATTGTAAAGGAAGCTTCGTCCGCTTCGTGTGCAGCTTTTCTTGCTTTGTGAAGCTGTTTTTTGCTTACTGCACTGATAACAATCTGACGTTTTTCGCCCTGATAGCCACCGCGTACATCGGCAACTGTGGAGCCGCGTTCGCAAGCTTCAAAGATGCTTTTTGCAACTTTTTCACCATTGTTGGTAACAATAAACAGCATTTTGCCTTTTGCAGAACCGTACATAATGCTGTCCATGATTTTGCCTGCAACATACATTGCAACAGCACCGTAAAGTGTTGCATCAACATTGCCGAAAACAACACCGCCAAGGGCAAGCACACAGTAGTCGAATGCCATTGTAAGCATACCGATGGAGAAATGAGGATGAAGTTTCTGTACAGAAAGACTTACAAAGTCGCCGCCGCCTGTGGAAGAACCGCGGAGGAATGTGAGGGAAAGACCTGTACCTACAAGGATACCTGCACAGATTGCCGCAAGGATTGGGTCACCTACATATTTTGGGAAACCAACTGTGTAATAGTCGATTGCAAGGGTGAGAATCACAAGACTTTTTACACTCTTGAGCATAAATGTTCTGCCCAGAATTTTAAACGCCATAATAACAAGCGGAATGTTTATAAGAAAGTTGAGTGTACCGATTGGCAGGTTTGTGAGATAGTTTACAACAAGCGCAATACCACTGATACCGCCTGTGGCAAAATCATTAGGTACAATAAAACTGTTGAGCGCCACACCGTAAATGCCACAGCCCACAATATCAAAAATAAGGTCAATTATCAAAGTTTTTAATGTATATTTTTGCTTCATCCTGATAAAATCTCCGTTTTCATAAAGTTATTATATTAATTTTAACATTTAAGATAAAATTTGTATAGTGGAAAATCATAATTTCATCATTAAAACCTTTATTTTATATCAGAAATATGGTAACATAATATTGATGCTGTACCACGGCATCCCCCAACAGTTTATTGTTAAAAGGAGTACTTTTATGAGATACTGCAAAAAATGTACTATGCCTGATACAAGACCGGGTATAGTTTTTGACGAAAACGGCGTTTGTTCCGCATGCAACCATTACGAAAAAAGAAAAGATATCGACTGGGATGCACGCTGGAAAGAACTTGAAGCTTTGTGCGATAAATACCGTGGCTGTAACGGCCCGGGCCAGTATGACTGTGCAATTGCTGTTTCCGGCGGCAAGGACAGCCATTTCCAGGTTTACATTATGAAGGAAGTTATGAAGATGACACCAATCCTCTTCAGCGTAGAAGACAACTTCCCTATGACAGAAGCAGGCAAACACAACCTGAAAAACATCAGCGAAGAATTCGGCTGCCCTATCATCAGCTGCAAACCTGACATCAGAACACAGAAAATTCTGATGAGAAATATGTTTGAAAAATACGGCAAACCAACATGGTACCTTGACAGACATATCTACACATTCCCACTCCATATGGCTCTCAAATTCAACACTATGCTGCTTTGCTACGGCGAAAACGTAAGCTATGAATACGGCGGCAACGAAGATGAGGAAACATACTCCGCTCGCAGCCAGATTGAAAACGGCGTTGCAAGCGGCATGGACGAAGAAGAACTCCTCAGCTGGGGCATTGAACCTGCAGCACTTGCAATGACAAAAGCACCTGCAGCAGAAGACCTTGCACGTCTTGACCCTATGTATATGTCCTACTTCCTGCCTTGGAACAGCTATAAAAACTATATGCTGGCAAAAAGCCGTGGTTTCCACGACCTTACACACGAATGGGACCGCGCACACCACGCAGAAAACTTTGACCAGATTGACTCCCGTGCATACCTTGTGCACTCCTGGCTTAAATATCCAAAATTCGGCCACGCTGCAGCAACAGACTACACAGCAAGATATATCCGTTACGGCATGCTGACAAGAGAAGAAGCGATCCAGATTATCAAGGAACGCGATCACAACCTTGACCCATTGTCCGTGCGTGATTTCTGCCAGTTCTGCGGTTACACAGAAACAGAATTCTGGAAAATCATCGATAAGTTCTACAACCGCGACCTCTTCTATCAGGATTACACAGGCCGCTGGCTGCTCAAAGAACCTATCTGGGAAGAAAACAAATAATCACTGACATTTTATGCGTTAAGCAAGCCTTACAGGGGCGTTCTGCGAACGCCCGCGGGCGGACACAGTTCGCCCCTGTTGTTTTGTGCAGTTGCATCTGCAGGACGTTATTTCCCGGCTCTGCAGCTGTTTTTAAAATTCATGCTATTGAAAGCGGGTAATTTCATTATATGAAAAACCATAAAACCAAAAGAAATTTACTTATCATTGTTGTGGTGATTTGCCTTGCCTTTGTGGGCCTTGCAGGTGCAGGCCTTGGCAAAATTGTCACAGGCGATTTTCTTGTAACAGAAGATGTTTCTCCTGCTCCTGATGAAAGCTTTGCAATCATCAACATCAAAGGCACAATTCAGGGCGGCAATGAGGGCAGTGCAAGAATCGGATACGACCACGACGCCACTATGGATTATATCGACAGCCTGATGGAAGACGAAGGCAACAAGGGGATTTTCCTTGATGTGGATTCAGGCGGCGGCACGGTGTACCATTCTGACGAAATGTACCTTAAACTCCTTGAATACAAAGAAAAAACAGGCCGTCCCGTACACGCATACTTTAACGGCACAGCTGCAAGCGGCGCATATTATATCTCCTGTGCCGCAGACTATATCAGTGCAAACAAACATTGCTGGACAGGCAGCATCGGTGTTATTATCTCCACCACTAACCTCAGCGGACTTTATGAAAAGCTGGGTATACAGGAAATTTTAATCACCAGCGGCAACAACAAGGGTATGGGCAGCGCAGGCAGTGAAATGACCGACGAACACAGGGCAATCTATCAGGCAATTGTTGACGAAAGCTATGAGGATTTTGCTGCCATTGTTGCAAAAAGCCGCGGATACAGCGACAGCCGTGTGCGTGAAATTGCCGACGGCAGAATTTACACCGCCAGACAGGCTTTGGAAGCAGGCCTTATTGACGCTGTGACCACATACGAAGAAGCAATCCTTTGTATGGAAGAAACCACAGGCACAACAGGTTACTACAAACAGCTTTACACACCTACCCCTTGGGAAGAACTGCTTGCTGATGTTGAAGCTGTAGTGCCAAAAAGCGATATGGCTGTTGTGAGCGAACTTGTAAAAAGCGAGCTCAGCGGTGTGCCGCTTTATATGTATGTTGAATAAGTCATAAAACGGGATTAAGCAATATCCCACTCAAATCAGCTCAACCAGTCATTCTGGGCGACGTAGCCGACCGCTGCCTGCGGCAGATGCAGGGAGGCAGCGGAAGGGAAAGTTACAAGTGTACAAGAGAGCATTTATGCCGTCGCAGTACACGCCCATAACTTTTCAGGGCTACAAGTGCCGTAGAATCTCTCAGTTTAACGAAACAAAGAGATTCTTCGCTACGCTCAGAATGACATTTTAGTTTATTAAGTTGCTTTGTATAAGGAAAACTCTATGGAACTTAAAATAAAAACATTTGATCAGCTTTCCACCAACGAACTTTATGATATTCTTGCAGCAAGATGTGCTGTTTTTATTGTGGAACAGAACTGTCCTTATCAGGATATCGACGGCACTGACAGAGATGCTGTTCATATCTGGCTTGAGGAAGAAAGTAAAATAAAAGCCTATCTGCGTGTTTTTGAAAAAGACGCAGACACCGCACAGATTGGCAGGGTTATCACCCTCGACCGTGGCAAAGGCTTTGGCAGAATTGTGCTTAAAGAAGGTGTGAAAGCCTGCGGCGAAATTTTGCATAAAGAAAAAATTTATCTTGAAGCCCAGTGCTACGCAACAGGGTTTTATGAAAAAGAAGGCTTTGTGGCCTTTGGGGAAGAATTTCTTGAAGACGGCATTCCTCATATCAAAATGATAAAGGAATAATATCTGCTGTGCCTGCAGAGTCAGGCAATATTTGTACCCATATATTTTTTACACATCTGAACGAGCAACTCCGTTTGCCCTGTATTCAAAAGAGAGAGACAAGCAGATGAAACACGATTCTCCGGACGCCAGACGTCATATCTTCCACTGTGATTGCAACAGTTTTTTTGCGTCAGTTTCGCTTTTGCCCTACCCTGAACTTCGGGACAAGCCCGTTGCGGTGGGCGGTTCAAGCGAAAGCCGGCACGGCATTGTGCTTGCAAAAAACGAGGTTGCAAAAAAATACGGCATCAAAACCGCACAGACCATACAATCTGCAAAGCGGTTGTGCCCTGACCTGATTATTCTGCCGCCTCAAAGGGACAGGTATGAATATTTCAGCAAAATTATAAACGGAATCTACAACAGCTACACCGACCTTGTGGAGCCTTTTGGCATTGATGAAAGCTGGTTGGATGTGACAGGAAGTTACCACCTGTTTGCAGACAGTCCTGCACAGCTTGCGGATATGCTGCGTGAACGGGTTTATTATGAAACAGGGCTTACAATTTCCGTTGGGGTAAGCTTCAACAAAATATTTGCAAAACTGGGCAGTGACTACAAAAAACCTGACGCCACCACCGTTATAACCCCTGACAATTACAGGGATATTCTGTATCCGCTGAATGTTGGGGATATGATGTTTGTGGGAGGCGCCACAAAAGAGGTGTTGTACGGCCTTGGTATACGCACCATAGGTCAGCTTGCCTGTGCAGACCCCGCTTTGCTCGAGGACAAGCTTGGCAAACACGGCAGAGAACTTTACATCTATGCCAACGGGCTTGACGATGCACCTGTTGCTCCTTTTGCCGCCAAAAGAGAGGTTAAATCCGTAGGCAGCGGAAACACATTCCATCGCAACATCAAAGGTGACGAAGATATAAAACCTGCCCTTATGGTTCTGAGCGAACAGGTGGGCAGCCGTCTGCGCAGACACGGTCTGTATGCAAACGGGGTGCAGATAACCATTAAAAACCCTGCTTTTATGTCCTTTACCAGACAGTGCAAAGTGTCCTCCACCAATGTGAGTGACACAATATACAAAACCGCCTACAAACTGCTGCGGGACAACTGGAACTTAAAATCGGAAATCCGCATGCTCACTGTAACCGCCATTGACCTTTCAAAGGAAAAAAGGGCGGAGCAGACCAACCTTTTTGAAACCGGCAAAACCGAAACCGACACAAAAAAGGAAAATCTGCAGAAAGCACTTGATAAGCTGAACAGCAAATACGGCAAAAACACAGTTAAAAATGCATCGGTTATGAAAAGCGACCTGTTCGATTAGCAATCTGCCGTTTTTCACATTTTAAAAGCAGCAAAAAATGCCTGTTTTCCGCTTTTTTTGTTGTTTTTAGGGCTGTTATTGTAAATTTTGACTTATTTTAATATGAAAATCTGCACATGATTTTTATATTTTTCCTATGTACAACAATTGATTTTATGATATAATAGAAAGGCTGACGTTAATTTTATGACAAGTATACAGAACGAGATAAAACAACTGCTTTTTTCCCTTGGGGTAAGCGATGTGGGCTTCTGCCACACTGATGATGAAGTAGGCGGATTAAACAATGCAGTAAGCATTGTTGTACGACTTTCCGATGCAATCATTGATGAAATAGAGGACAAACCCACACATACATACTTTAACCACTACCGCAGTGTAAACAGTTTTATCGACCACTGTCTGCTGAGAGTGGGGCTTCTGCTTCAGCAGAATGGTTATAAATATATAACCGTTGCCTCCAGCCAGTCCATAAACGACGAAGGCTGGAACTACCGTGGAAGATACAGCCACAAAAAAGCCGCCACACTTTCAGGCCTTGGCAATGTGGGCAACAACTGCCTGTTTATCCACAAGGATTTTGGTGCTTCAGTGCGTCTTGGTACAGTTTTTACCGACTGCGAATTTGAAAACCCGAAAGAATACCCACCACACCCATGCAATCACTGCAACATCTGCAAGGAAAAATGTCCAAGTGGTGCTATCAGCGGCAAGGATTGGTCATATGACCGCGAAAACTTTTTCAACCCTGCAAAATGCAGCGAATTTATGAAAAGGGAATACAAAAACATCGGCCGCGGTGCAGTTTGCGGTTTGTGCATAAAATATTGTCCATATGGTAAATAATCAGGATTTTCCTGTTATTTTATAAATAATCAAAAACAATTTAAACCATAATTTTATTAAGGAGAAAAAAATGAGACAGAAAAAATCAGTTTCCAAAGAAACTTTTGTGATGCTCATTGCTGTTATCGGCGTATTTGCAGGTATCGGCGGTATTATGGGTCTCGGTAACATGTTCAACACATTGATGAACACAGCACACGACCTTCTTATCAACACTTGTTTCTTTATCATGGCAATTTCCGTTGTAACAGGTGCTTTGTCCGCACTTTTTGCAGAATTCGGTGTTATTGACCTTTTGAACAAAATCATCTCACCTCTTATGAGACCAATCTACGGCCTTCCTGGCGCAGCTTCCCTCGGTGTTGTAACAACATTTATTTCCGACAACGCTGCTGTACTTTCCCTTACAAAGAACGAAAAAATCAAAGGTTTCTTCAAAGAATACCAGATTCCACTTCTCTGTAACCTTGGTACATCCTTCGGTATGGGTCTTATCCTTGTTACATATATGCTTGGTATGCCACTCAACGGCGCACTTCAGGCTTCCCTTACAGGTGTTCTTGGCGCAGTTATCGGTTCCATCGTTTCCGTTTCCCTTATGAGACGTGCAACAATCAAATTCTATGGCATCTCCAAAGAAGAAGCAAGAGCTGACCGTTCCATCAAATCCTACAAAAAACAGGAAAATCAGATGCGTGAAGTTAACGGTTCCGCACTTGAACGCGTTCTCAACGCTATGCTTGAAGGCGGTAAAACAGGTGTTGACCTCGGTTTTGCAATCGTTCCAGGTGTTGTATTTATCTGTACATTCGTTATGATGATCACATTTGGTCCTGCTGAAGGCGGTATCTACACAGGTGACGCTTACCAGGGTATTGAACTTCTTCCTAAATTCGGCGAACTTATCCAGCCTGTAATCAGCGTTCTCTTCGGCTTTAAAGATCCAGCTGCAATCGCATTCCCAATCACATCCCTTGGTGCTACAGGTGCTGCTATGGCTCTTGTTCCATCCATGATTGCTTCCGGCGCTGCAGGCCTTAACGAAATCGCAGTATTTACAGCTATGGGTATGTGCTGGTCCGGTTACCTTTCCACACATATCTCCATGATGGATGCTCTTGAAAAAAGAGAATTTATCAAATCTGCTTTGCTCAGCCACACAATCGGCGGTCTCTGTGCAGGTGTTTCTGCTCACTACCTCTGCGTGCTCTTCGGTATGTGCTAATTTAAAAATTACGCTTGAAAGCGCAAAATCACTCTCTGCAAGGAGAGTGATTTTTTTTGCAAAAAAATATCCGCAGTACAACTTGCTGTACTGCGGCTTTTATTTTTAATCGTTATAGTATTCCTTGCAGAGTTTCATAACACTGCGGAAAAATTCAATTGTGTAGTTCTGCATATCCTGCGGAGTGTTTTCCACCGCTTTCATCAGAACTTCTTCCTCACATTTTCTGTCATAAACAGATTTGCCTTCCGCTTTTTTGATGTCTCCTGCTTCCTTTGCAAGTTCAAGCTGACGGATAAAAAGCTTGAGCATTTCGTCGTTAATGCAAGAAATTTCATTTTTGATTTCCTGAATATTCATTGGGTATTTGCCTGCCTTTGTCTTGTGCCTTGGGTTTGGATACAATGAACATTGTACCATAAATTTAATATTTTGCAAGACAGATGTGCTTTTTTGCGCCACCTGCAATTTTACTCTGCACAGAATTCTTCCAGAGTAATGTTGTTTGCCATAATGTATTTTGCCGCACCAACACCTACATAGCGGTAGTGCCATGGTTCGTATGTGATGCCTGTTGTTGCCTCGCGGTTTTTTGGATAGCGGAGGATAAAGCCGTAATCTGCACAATGGCTGTACAGCCAGTCAAAATGTTCGGTATCCTCAAAATCGTGGGTCAGGTCGCTGTTATAGTTGTACCATGTGGAGGAAACAATATCTGCTGCAAGACCGATGCAGTGTTCGCTTGTGCCCGGGATTGCCACCCATTTGGAGGCCTCCGCCTCGGCAGCAGCTGTGTCATAACCCAGATTGCGGTATTCGTTTACCTTGCGGTTGTAAAGGCCAACCTGATAGTCATAGGTGCGGTAGGCGGAAACAAGGTACATATTATACCCTGCCGCACGGGCATCCGCCAGCATCTGTTCAAGGGCATCTGCTGCGCGCACATCAAAATCCTTGCCTGTGTCAGCACCGCAGTTATATACACGGCGTACTTCCGGCACATAGCCTTCCGGCATATAACTCCACACATTTACCAGCAACGTGGACCAGGTCTGTTCCGGTTTTTCGCCTACAGGTGATATGGTCTGGCTGTCGGAAACGCTTTCATC
>JAZOTI010000201.1:0-4852 GCA_045657565.1 Oscillospiraceae bacterium
CGACAAAGCTGTGATAACCGCACTGGGACCGCTGATTGGAATTACACGGATGCCGTGGGCGTGTGCCTGTTTTACCAGAATTTCGCCCGGGTCGCTGATGCAAGGTGTGCCTGCGTCGCTGCATACGGCACAGTTTTCCCCACTGAGCACACGGGAGATAATATATTCGCCTTTATCTTTAAGGTTGTGTTCATAATAGCTTACCATTGGTTTTTTGAGACCCAGATGGTTGAGAAGCTTGACGGTAACACGGGTGTCCTCCGCCGCAATAAAATCCGCATCGGAGAAAGCCTGTTCCATTCTTGGAGTCAAATCGTTAAGGTTGCCGATTGGTGTGGCAACAACGTAAATTACACCTGCCATAAAATACCTTTCTGTGTATAAAATGCATTGTTTATAAATTTATCATTACCTTATAGTGTAACACCATTTTCACCTTTTTACAACACAGGAGTTGCAAAGTGCTTTTTCTTTGAAACTATATCGTTAAAATTCAATACCGACAAACAACATAAAAACGACCGCAGTATTATCAATGTCATTAAGTTAATGAACTGAACCGATAATAATTAATATTGACTGACTGCCAGTTCAGCTTTCAGCTGCAGAATTCTTTTTTCTATCTCTTTTATAATTGCAACAAACTCTTCATCGGCTTTACCTGTCGGGTCTTCCAGTCCCCAGTTATCGTCAAATGCTCTGCTGATAAACGGACAACCCACATTGCACCCCATTGAAACTGCAATATCAGGCTGTGGAATATCAGAAATCAGCTTTGAATACTGTGTCTGTTCCATATCAATGCCGTACATCTCTTTCATTATGCGCACCGCATCCTGATTAATCTGTGGTTTTGTTTCTGTACCTGCAGAATAGCTTTCAAAAACATCTGATGCAAGGTGTTTGCCCAGAGCTTCGGCAATCTGGCTTCGGCAGGAGTTATGTACACAGATAAACGCAACCTTTTTCTTTTGATTTTTATAAAACGGGCATCTGCCTTTGATACACTGACCGTTCTTTTCGCTGAAGTTGCACTCAACAGGGCCGCTTTCCAGTTTTACGTCATAGTTTTCGTTCACAAATTCGATTGCCTGTAACATGCTCAGGAACGCATCTCTTTTGCAGCATCTTGGCCCGCCCGCCTTTGACAAATCCATCAACGCTTTGGATGTGTATTCCATATGTTTGCCCCACGACGGGTCATCACTCAACGGCCCTGTGCCGTCAATTATGGACAAAGCGGCACCGATAGAGCTTACCGCGCCGCAAACACCCCACATGCCACAGGTTGCACCCGGCATCTGCAGGCCTCTTTTCATAATTTCATACAAGCTTTTTTTCAAATCAATTTTACCGCCTGCATTATAAAAAGCTGTCAGCAAAGCGGCACCATCCAGGATATGATGTTCCGGCCCGTGCATTCTTATAAAATCTTTCCCAGCAATATTCAAAAAGATTTCTATAGGGTTTTTACTTTTTTCCTTTAAACAGGCAGTGATAATTTTAAGCGCTCTTTGTTCCATATCATTATACCTTTCCTACTGAACTTATAAATGTACTGAACTGTTCCCATACCTCGGTGTTTATAGAATAGTGGTGCCATTTGCCAACTTTTTTATCGTTCACAAGCCCACATTCACATAAAATCTTCATATGATGAGATAAGGTAGGCTGTGTAATTCTGAAAGCCTCCAGCAATTTGCAGCCGCATTTTTCTCCGTCCGAAAGCATTTTTACTATCTGCAGCCTGTTGCTGTCCCCAAGTGCTTTGCATATAACAGCAATATCTATTGTATTCATCATTACACCTCACATAGATAATTATCTATGTGATTATGGTAGCACATATATAGACAGGTGTCAATGTGAAAAACTCATACAGTCTCCATCAATCCGAACTACAGATGCTATATTTCCATTGCGAAAGCTTAAATATTTTTTTATAATATAGTCAGATATTTATTTTTTACAAATGCATGTTCGCAGGTGAACTTATGGTTGAATCCGTTTAATCAACATTAAATTCCTTTGTCTGATAAAAAATTAAAATACCCCGCACTAAATGCAGAAAAGAGGTTAAGCATGAAATTCAAAATGATCCACGAAAACTACAACGTTGCAAATCTTGAAAAGTCCATAGCTTTCTACGAAAAAGCACTTGGCCTTCACGAAGCAAGACGTATAAACGGTGACGGTTTCACCATCGTTTATATGCAGAACGATGAAAGTTCCTTTCAGCTGGAACTGACACAGCTTGATGAACACCCTGAAACTTACGACCTTGGCGAATGCGAATTCCACCTTGCTTTTGCAACAGATGACTATGAAGCAGCACACAAACTCCACGAAGAAATGGGATGTATCTGCTTTGAAAACCCATCCATGGGCATTTATTTCATCACTGACCCTGATGGATACTGGCTTGAAATTGTGCCTGTAAAGCGATAATCTGTAATTTAATAAACAAACAAATAACCGCTATGCATCGGGAATGCATAGCGGTTTTGCGTTTAAAATATAATATCTTTATCTTTCTTATATAACAAAATCAACAGTTCACTAATTAATGTAATAAAACTGTGTCTTTCTGGGCGATGTAGCCGACCACTGCCTGCGGCAGATGCAGGAAGGCGGAGAAAGGGAAAGTTACAAGTATACAAAAGGGTATTTATGTCGTCTCAGTACACGCCCATAACTCTTCAGGACTACAAATGATTAAAAATCTCTCGTTTTAACGGAACAAAAAGATTCTTCGCCGACTCAGAATGACCTTTTATTAAATTAAGTTGTTTATCTGTTCCTTTTCTCAACTTAATGATATTGGTTCAACACTATCCTTTTCTTGTCCGAACATACGCCAATGTCTGCTTCAATGCATCTTCTTTGCTCACACAGGCAAGCCGCAGTTTGTGTGCATATTCCAGATACTCACCGAACCTTTCACCTGGCGCAACGCCTGCTTCAATTAAATCTCTGCCATGAACATACGGTCTGGACATAATGTCATTAAAAACATCAAGCCTTTCAAAGAGGAAATCTTCGTGTGGGGTTATGCCGTCGGCCATTATTCTGCCGTAATTGTCCGCCATTGCCATATACACAAGTGCCGTAGGGTCCTGTGCCTGGTCGAACATTTTGTATGTGGATTTCACCCCTGCATTCATGCCTGCAAGTGCATTGGGTTTCATATGCAATGCACACAGATTGAGAACATAATTTATCAGTTTTGTTTCGCTTGTTATGCGGCGTAAAAATGCTTCGATAAGCGGCAGACCTTCCGTTTCGTGTCCGATGGAACGGATTCTTCCGTCAACAAATGCAGTGCAGACTGCTTTGCCGTAGTCGTGGCACAAGGCCGCCAGCATAAACCCTTTTGAATTTTCTGCTTTGTCGCGATATTTTGCCGCCTGGTCCAGCACCATCATTGTATGTGTCCACACATCACCTTCCCTGTGGAACTGCGGATTCTGCTGCACATCGACTATATCTTTCAACTCCCTGAACCAGTAATCAAGTTGGTTCATTTTTCTCAAAATTTCAAAAAACACCGATGGCTTATCCGCTTTCAGCAATGCCTTTTCAAGTTCGGTTTCTATGCGTTCTCCGGAAAGTGCGGCCAGATCCATTTTTGAACAAAGTTCCACAGTTTCGTCAGCAATTTTAAAATCAAACCTTGCGGCAAACTGCGCAGCACGGAGAACCCGGAGCGGGTCTTCCGCAAAAGATGTATCATTAACGTGTCGAATGACGCCTTTTTCAAGGTCATCTTTACCACCAAAATGGTCGATAATTTCACCTGTAAGTACATTCTGCATCAGAGCATTTATGGTAAAATCACGGCGCATTGCCGCTTTTTTTGTGCCGATAAACGGATCAACAAACACATCAAAATCACGGTGACCGTTGCCCCGTGCAGTTTCTTTTCTTGGCATGGCAATATCCAAGGAATATCCTTTGATATTATAAATGCCAAAACTTGCACCCATGGAAATCACTTCGCCAAAAGCGGACAGAATATTTTCCAGCGCATCAGGAGCCACGCCGTGAACTTCCATATCAATATCCTTGTTGCTTATACCCAGCAGGCCATCACGTACAAAACCGCCAACATAGTAACACACGCCACCGTGAGTGTTCACCTTTTCAGCTATGGCACGGGAAAGTTCAATTTCTGAAGTGCATCTGTTCATAGCGTTCTCCTTTCCTTGTTTTTAACTATTATACAACAACGGGGAAGTTTAATAAACCTCCCCGTTAACATGCTTATATGTTATATCAAACTGTTCTGCAACAAACCGCTGCTGAGAATGCTGTTTGGTGCGGATGAATCAGCCTGCCTTTTTATATAAGTTCATAATCTTTTGCACATTTTGCAAGACCGTCTTCCACAGAGCTGAATTCCACACCGTATTTTCTTGCTTTTTCGCAGTTCATCCATAAATTATGTCGTGGCGGAGCATCGCAAAGTGGAATATTTTTCCCTGTCAAAGCCAGGAAATCCTTTGTTATGTCATACATGGATTTTGTGGTTTCGCTGCCGAAATTATAGGCACCGCCAGGCAACGCAATAACCTTTTCCATACTTTCAGCCACTTCTTTTAAATATGTAATGCCGCGGAACTGCTGTGAGCTGAAAGCCAATGAATCTGTTGCGTTTATTATATTCATAAGATAATTAGATCTTTTAAAATAGTAATCATACATCCATTCTGCGCGCAGCATAACAGCGTTTGGGTCAATATCCAACACACGCTGTTCCATTTCCAGCTTATGCTGTGCATATATATTGCCCGGATTTACCATATCTTCTGTATAAGGACCTTCTTCTTTCACAGCGCTGTAAACCTGATCA
>JAZOTI010000202.1:0-6747 GCA_045657565.1 Oscillospiraceae bacterium
AGTCTTTTATGCGACCTGTATAAAATTCAGAACCTGTGATTACAACACCTACATTAAGACATTTATATGGCAAAAGTTCCATTACTTTTTTGCCATTGCAAAGCTGTTTTGCTTTTTCGATATTTTCTTTATCGGTTGCAAGGGGCACAATGCGCATTGACGCAAGGCGGGCACCTTTTTTCACAGGATAGTGGTTAGGCAATGCTGTTACTGTTATGTCGCCAACAGAGTTTATTGCAGTAAGCAATTCTGTATCAATTTTAAACATCCCGTCACAGTCGGCAAGCATAACAATTTTCCCCTCTGATACCGGGGTAAAAACAACATTTTCAGTTTCAAGCAACTGTGCAATTTCATTTGCCGCATCATCTTCGTGGATAAGATTGTCTTCTTCCCATACATAAACGGTCTTTTTGCCAAGATCGAGCAAAACGGGAATATCTTTTTCCTCTATAATATGACCGCGTTTGAAGCATGCACCTTTAAATCCGTCCTTCATTGCTGTTATGTCGTGACACAGAGGCATACCAACAGCGCTGTATATATCAATTTTTTTCAAAATTTCAGTTCCTTCAGTCAATAGGTATAAACAAAACCGTATTTTCCCCACCGCAAATCATACCAAGCTTTTCGCTTTCTTCATTGTTGAGGTCATACTGTTTTATCATTGTTTTTTTGCAGCTGCGGGCATCTTTTATAGCAGCAAACTCCACAGGTCCGCCGCCAATGCTGTCCACAGTTGTGTTCTCGCCAACAAACATCATGCTGCCCACACCTCTTGGAGATGAGCCTTTTTTATCGGTTATAACACAGAGAACACCATTTTCTCTGACCGCCAGCAACTCTGCAGAACATGTTGCCTGCTGATGTTTGTTTTTTTCTTCGATAATTTCTGCAAGAATGCTTATAGCAATTTCTGCAGGTGTTTTTGCCCCTATGGAAAGGCCTATAGGTGCATGGACTGTTTTTATCAGTTCTTCACTGACACCTGCCTGAGCAAGATTTTCAAAGGTCTTTTTAACCTTAAGTTTGCTGCCTATCATTCCGATATATTTATATGGTATACCGAGGATTTTCTCAACGCAGCCAAAATCTGCCTTGTGACCACGGGTAACAACAACATTGAAAGCGTTTGGTTCAAGGTGATTTTCAAGGTTGTCAAAACTGTCACAGATAACTTCGTCCGCAAAAGGAAATCTGTCCTTATTGGCAAACTCTGCCCTGTCGTCAATGATTTTTATATAAAAATCAAGGCAGGAGGCAATTTTTGCAAGGTCATAAGCTACATGTCCCGCACCGCAGATAACAAGTTTGGGTCTTGTTTCAAACCATTCTTCCTTTAAAATTCCTGCATCCGTTTCGTCACGGAGCAATCCCGCCACTGCTCTGCCATACAGTGTTCCATCATGTACCGGATGTACGGATATCTTTTTGTCAGGATATTTTTTTCTCAATGGTTCAAGGTATCCTTTTGCAATAAGTTTTTGTATATGCACTGCTGTGATAACTGTATCATCTTCAGCCTCAAGGCATTCTTTTACAAGTTCTGTTCTGAACGCTACATCTCTGAGCTTTTTGCCTATGGCAACAAGACCGCATACCACAACAATTTCATCGGTATTGCCGTATATAACAGGTTCTGTTGCATTTGGGAATTTTATCGGCATACTTTTGGAACCGTCAGCTTCCACCAGCACAACATCTGCATATCTGCAAACTTCGTTGTAGGTGTCTTCTGACAGTGCTTTTATTTTTCTTGTATCTTTGGGTTCTGCAACACCTGCCATGGCATAACCGTCTGCTTTCAGCTTTGCGATTATTTCCTGGGCGCTATCTGTAACAAGGGTGTCATTCTCTATAAACATATGTGTTGATGTTGTCACAAGCACCTTTAACCCTTCAGCACGATATTTTTCGGCACATTGATGAATAAATGTTGTCTTTCCGCCTGAACCAACAAAAGATGTTACCATTTAAATTTTTCCTTTCAGATGCATTACCGCCTCAACAACACCGCCTGCTATACAGCGTGCCTTGTCAGAGATGGTAAAACAGTTATCGTATTCTTCACTTCTTGGGTCTATATCCGCAATTTTGAACCCTTTTGTAACAGGATAACCGTCGCGGATTAATCCGCGCAGTATACCATCCAGAGTTGCTGTTACATCGATTGTCTCATCGCCGTTTTTTATAACAGCAATAACATCACCTTTTTTTACTGTGTCGGTGATGTGTTTAACGTTGTACAACACACCCTGTGCAGGGCTGTGGATAACGCGTTCTTTGCCAAAACCTTTTATAATTCCAGGCACGCCTGTGTTCTGTACTGCAAAACCGCTGTAAATAACTTTGCCAAGACTGTGTCCGCGCATTGTTTCCACAACAGCGTGCACATCTCTGCCTGCTTCAAACCCCGGACCAAGTGCAACAGTTATCGGTGCCATATCCTTGTGCATACCGATGTTTTTCTTTGCAATGATAGCATCCACAACTGCAATCGGTTTAAAATATTCCACTGCTTTGCATTGTGGGTCAACAAGCATCGCAAGGCCTTCTGTTTCAAGAAGCTTTTCCGCTTCTGAAATATCCTTTGCAAGGCGACAGGTCAAGTCCTCTACCGTGTGGCTGCCGTTGTAAACAGCTTCACAGAAGGATACATTGCGGCGGATAGCTGAAGGATTCGGGATTTCCAGAATCAGCACTTTAAACCCGCATTTGTGCAGTTTATATATAGTTCCCGTGGCAATATCTCCACCGCCACGGACAATTACCAAGTTTTCCATTAAAACCTCTTTTTATTCAAGACAAATCCAGCTGTCCTGTTTTTCAGTTACATAGCCTATAACTTCCGCATCTGGAACAGACAGTTTGAGTTCATTTACAAACTGCTGGGCGTACTGTTGTGGTATTGCTATAAGCAGACCACCGCTTGTCTGCGGGTCATACATTATATCCTGCAAAGCCTGTGAAATATCTTTGCACAGTTTCACACCACTTTCAGCATACTGTCGGTTACGGTATGCTCCTGCAGGCACAAGCCCCATAGATGCAAATTCCAATGCTTCTTTATGATACGGCACGTTTTCTGCCAGTATATGTATTGTACAGCCGCTGCCCTGAGCCATTTCAAAACTGTGTCCCATAAGAGCAAAACCTGTAACATCGGTACAGCTGTTTACAGGATATTTAACCATGATATCCCTTGCTGTTTTGTTAAGTGTTGCCATCTGCAGATAGATTTTATCCATCAGGTGGGAGTCTGCCATATCAGCCTTTGCAGCAGTTGTAATAATGCCCACACCAAGCGGTTTTGTAAGCACAAGCACATCACCCGGTTTTGCACCGCTGTTTGTAAGCACCTTGTCAGGGTGCACAAAACCTGTAACAGCAAGACCGTAAATTGGTTCTGCACCTTTGATGGTATGACCGCCTGTGATAATTGCACCCGCATCATATGCAGCATCGTAACCGCCTCTTAAAATTTCACGTACGGTACCGTCATCCATACTTTCGGCAACACACATAATATTAAGAGCCAGTTTTGGCTCGCCACCCATGGCATATACATCACTGAGAGCATTTGTAGCCGCAATTTTACCATACAGATAAGGGTTGTCCACTATAGGAGGGAAAAAATCAGTAGTCTGTATGATAGCTGTGTCATCATTTAATGCATAAACACTGGCGTCATCACTTTTATCGTATCCAACTATAAGTTTTTCATCTGTATGGGTTTTAAAGCCCTCCAGCAGTTTTGCCAGAGTGCCTGCACCAACTTTGGCACCGCATCCTGCACAGGACGCAAGTTTTGTAAGTTTAACTTCAGTTTCCATAGTATTCTTTCTCTGTTTATGGTCTGATTATTTTTGTGGACTGTTCCATTTTTTCAACAATTTCGTACATATTTGTAACTTTACCTACGGCAAGTTTTTCCTTGATGCCGTAAAAATCAAGACATGTACCACAGGTGAGTATGTTTACACCTTCTGCTTCCAGAACTTTAAGGTCTTCCAGAGTATCAGCATCTTCACAGCTTAAAAACGCACCTTTGTTGTAGCAAAGAATTGTCTGTGGAAGCTGGTCCTGTTTTGTAAGTGCAAACACAAATGCTTTCATAAGGTTTTTGCCAAGTCTTTCATCACCTGAGCCCATAACATCTGCGCCGAGCACAACTGTCATACCCTTTTTTACCATATCCGTGTTGCACTGAATTTCTTCTGTTTCATCTTCTGCAGGAGCTTCTGTTTTTTCTGCTGCTGCAATCTGCATTGTAACCACATATTCATTTTCATTTTTCTTTTCTGCTGCTACGCCAAAACCTTTGTGGGTAGCAAATCTCTGCAGGTTCTGCACAGCAATTTCGTTATCCACCACAACTGTCAGCACGTCGCCTGTGTTCATATCTTCTGCTGTTTTTTTTGCATTTACTACAGGCAGCGGACAAGCCATGCCTCTTGCATCAACTGTTTTGTTCATAATATATCTCCTTGTTATTCTGCTATATTTTTAATCGCCTTAACTGCATATTTTACATCTTCCATTGTATTGAAGTGAGAAAAACTGAATCTCACTGCACCCTGATGTGTTGTGCCGAGTGCTGTATGCATCAGAGGTGCACAGTGTGCGCCGGGCCTTGTGGCAATGCTGTATTCTTCAAACATCACATCGCTCACCTTTTCCGAATCATAATCCCCTATATTGAGTGCAACAATGGCACATCGTTTTTCTGTGGAAAAATCTCCGTAGATTTTTATTCCCTCAACATCTTTTATACCGTTGTAAAACTCCAGCATAAGTTCCTGTTCTTTTTTGCGGATAGTATCAATGCCTGTTTCATTTATATATTTCACTGCCGCTGAAAGACCTGCAATACCATGACTGTTAAGCGTGCCGGCTTCCAGTGCGGTTGGCATCTGTACCGGGTGGGTTTTACTGTAACTCTGCACACCACTGCCTCCGCTCAGCAGAGGTTTTACCGCTATCCCTTTACGGACATATATCCCGCCTGTGCCCTGTGGGGCAAGCAAGCCTTTATGCCCTGTGAAGCACAGAATATCTATATTCATTTTTTGCACATCAACAGGGAATACTCCCGCCGTCTGTGAAGCATCAACAATGAATATCAATCCGTTTTTTCTGGTAATTTTGCCTATATATTCTATATCCACCACATTACCTGTAAGGTTTGATGCATGGGTGCACACAATTGCCTTTGTGTTTTGTTTTATCAGCTTTTCAAAGTCATCACAGCATATTCTGCCGTCTTTATCGCTTTTTACAAAGGATATTTCCACACCAAGCTGTTCCATTTCATACAATGGACGTAAAACCGAGTTGTGTTCAAGTTCGGTGGTAATTACGTGGTCACCTTTGCTGAGTATACCTTTTATGGCAATATTCAGGCTTTGGGTGGAATTCATTGTAAATGCCATACATTCAGGTGCTTCCGCACCAAAAAATTCCGCCAAAAGTTTGCGTGTTTCAAACACTGTGCGGGAAGCAGAAAGTGCTGCATTATGTGCACTTCTTCCCGAATTTCCAAATGATGTTATTGCATCAGCAACAGCCTGTGCCACACATGGTGGCTTATGCATGGTTGTTGCCGCATTATCCAGATATATCATGCTGTCACCTCTGTTTATATCATACATTTGTGTACACCCTGACAAACAATATCGTTGTCAGTCATAAGCTGCAAAAGTTCCTGTTCATATTGTGGATTTGCACACCATGCAAGTCCGCAATCGGCAGATATAAAACTTGGTACCGGTATTATTCGCCCGTCTGCACCGCATTTTTTGCAGATATCTTCCATCTTCATAGCTGCTGTAGTGGTGTAAAATGTAATTACAATTTTCTCTTTTTTAGCAATCATTGAGGTTTCTCTTAAAATACATTAAATTTAATTTTTATAAATATCTATTATATTATTATACACAAATAAATCATCAAGGTAAAGGGTGTTCCACATAAGAAAACATCGTTTCTCTATTACAATTTTGCGACTTAATTGTTCAAAAAGGCACCTACATACACAAAGTATGGCGGTGCTTTTTCTATTATCATTCAGCAAAAAATCGAGGTACAGCAATGTACGCACCTGCAAAATATGCCAATGAGTAAGAAATTTATCACGATATAATTTCCGCCACAAACAAAAAAGAACAGACACACAGTTTAAAACTATGTGTCTGCTTTTTATATAACAATACTATATAACAAAAATTAATTCTGTTCTCTGAAGATGATTTCACCTGTTTCAGCATTCATCCCATCAACAATAGCAAGAGATTCAAGCTGATATCCAAGGTTACGGATTACTCTGCCGCCAACCTGGAAACCTTTTTCGATAACAATGCCAAGGCCTTCAATTGTTGCATCTGCAGATTCTGCAATGGAAACAAGGCCCTGAAGTGCACAACCGTTTGCAAGAAAGTCATCGATAATAAGCAGATGATCATCGGAATTGAGGAATTTTTTTGAAACGATAACCTGATTTTTGTTTTTATGTGTAAAGGATTCTACTTCTGCAATGTACATTTCGCCTTCAATATTGATGGATTTTGATTTTTTTGCAAAAACCAGTGGCACACGGAATTCTCTTGCAACAAAAGCAGCAATACCAATGCCGGAAGCTTCAATGGTCAGCACCTTGTTAACATTTTTTTCTGCAAAACGGCGCTTGAATTCCCTGCCGATTTCTTCCATCAGGAAGTCGGATCGTAGCCATGTCGTTCTGTGAGCCAA
>JAZOTI010000203.1:0-23630 GCA_045657565.1 Oscillospiraceae bacterium
CAAAAAGGTAACATAAAGATATAAATTTTTTGAATGCCTTTTTAACGGTTACAGGTGTACGCGAGTGGCGCACAGTCTGAAATATAAAAAACAATACAGTTTAAAAACGGAGGTATTATTATCATGATTAGTATGGACATGATCAGAGAAGCTCACGAAGTTGTTAAAGCTGCTGGCGCAGTTTACACTCCAGTTCTCAACATCCCAAAAATTGCTGAAAATCTTTATGTAAAATGCGAAAACCTTCAGAAAACAGGTTCCTTCAAACTCAGAGGCGCAACTTACAAAATTTCCAAACTTACAGAAGCAGAAAAAGCAGCTGGTGTTATTGCAGCATCCGCTGGTAACCACGCACAGGGCGTTGCACTTTCCGCAACAAACATGGGCGTTAAATCCGTAATCTGCATGCCTGCAGGCGCTCCACTTGCAAAAGTTGAAGCAACAAAAGGCTACGGTGCAGAAGTTGTTCTCGTACCAGGCGCATTTGACGATGCAGCAGCAAAAGCAGTTGAACTCCAGAAAGAATTCGGCTACACATTTGCTCACCCATACAACGATGACTACGTAATGGCTGGTCAGGGTACAATCGGTCTCGAAATCATGGAACAGGCTCCAGATGCAGACTGTGTTATCATCCCAATCGGTGGCGGCGGTATCGCAGCTGGTATTGCATACGCAATCAAAAACCTCAAACCAGAATGTACAGTAATCGGTGTACAGGCTGATGAAGCTTCCGCAATGGTTAACTCCATCCGTTCCGGCGTTCTCGGCACAACAGCAACAGCAAACACAATCGCTGACGGCTGTGCAGTTAAAGCACCTGGCGACAAAACATTTGCAGTATGTAAAGAATACCTTGACGATGTAGTTTCTGTTTCTGAAGAAGCAATCGCAATCGCTATGCTTGCACTTGCTGAAAAAGGTAAAGTAGTTTCTGAAGGCGCTGGCGCTATGCCAACAGCTGCTGTTATGAGCGGCAAAGTTGACGCTTCCAAATACAAAAAAATCGTATGTATGGTTTCCGGCGGTAACGTAGACATCGGCATGCAGCAGAAACTCTTCACAAAAGCTCTTACAGCAACAGGCCGTATGGCAGAAATTTCCACAGAAGTTTCCGACAAAGCTGGCAACCTTGTTAAACTTGTTGACCTTGTTTCCGGCACAGGCGCAAACATTCTTGAAATCAACCACGTAAGAAGCCATATGGAAATCGGCATCACAAGCTGTGTAGTTCGTCTCACAATCGAAACAAGAGACCAGGCACACAAAGATGAAGTTTACTCACTTCTTGCTGAAAACGGTTTCAGACACGTTAAATAATAAACGGCTTTACTGAAAAGTGGTGAAATAATTAAGTTTTTGCATATTTGGCTTAATTATCGAAAGATATGAACAAATTGTGAAGAAAACGCTTGACAAATTGTTTCAAAATATGTATCTTACTATAGGTATCTATCGGGAGGAAAAACCTCCTCCCGATAATATAAAAAATAAATAAAGTAGAAAAATTTAAGAAAGGTTTGAAAAATCATGAAAAAACTTGGTTTGCTTCCAAAACTGATTATCGCTATCGCTCTCGGTATCGCAATCGGTGCACTCTCCAGCAAAATGGGTACAGAAGTTCCAGTTAGACTCTTGGCTACATACAACGGTATCTTCAGCCAGTTCCTCAACTTCATCATCCCACTCATCATCATCGGCTTTATCGTTCCTGGTATCGCTGACCTCGGTACAGGCGCAGGTAAAACACTTGCTTCCACAACAGGTGTAGCTTACCTCTCCACAGTATGTGCAGGTTCCCTCGCATTCCTCACAGCAACAGTTCTCTTCCCAGGTCTTCTTGCTGGCGGCGACGGCCTTCTCCAGAACGTATTCGACAACCCAGAACACACAACACTTGGCGGTTACTTCACAGTTGAAATCCCAGCTATGATGGGCGTTATGACAGCTCTCGTAACAGCTTTCGTTCTCGGTCTCGGTATCGCAGTTGTTAAAGGCAACAACCTCAAAGGTGTATTCGATGAATTCCAGGGTATCATCTCCAAAGTTATCGAATCCATCATCATCCCACTTCTCCCATTCCACGTTATGGGTATCTTCTGTAACCTCACATACGCAGGTACAGTTGTAGTTATCATGTCTACATTTGCAAAAGTATTTGCATGTGTTATCGTTCTCCACTGGGTTGTTATTGTTGTTCAGTACCTCGTTGGTGGTGCTCTCTCCAAGAAAAACCCAATTGCTTGCATCAAAAACATGCTCCCAGCTTACATGACAGCTATCGGTACACAGTCTTCTGCTGCAACAATTCCAGTTACACTTGCTTCCACAAAAGCTAACGGCGTTTCTGCTGAAATCGCAGACTTCGTTGTTCCACTTTGTGCAACAATCCACCTCTCCGGTTCTACAATCACACTCACATGCTGCTCCATGGCTATCATGATGCTCTCTGGTATGGAATGTGGTTTCGGCGCTATGTTCCCATTCATCCTTATGCTTGGTGTAACAATGGTTGCTGCTCCTGGCGTTCCAGGTGGTGCTGTTATGGCTGCTCTTGGTATTCTCGAATCCATGCTCGGCTTCAACGAAGTACAGCTCTCTCTTATGATTGCTCTCTACCTCGCTCAGGACTCCTTCGGTACAGCATGTAACGTTACAGGTGACGGTGCTATCGCTCTTATCATCGACGGTATCTTCGGCAAAAAACAGAAAGCTTAATTTTATAATTAACGCAACATAAACTTAAACATTTAACACGGCTCAGCAATGAGCCGTGTTTTTGTTTGTGCTGATAATTTAAAAATATACAGAAATATGATGCATAATATACTGCAAAGGCAGTGACGGGCAATAAATTACTTGCTATATTGCGTAAAAGATAGTAGAATATAATAAGATAAATATGTATATTGGCAGGAGTATTATGGATAAATATAATATTTCCGCATCCATAGTGGTTTACAACAGCCCGGAGGATGCTTTCAAAACGGTGGAAACCGTTCTGGAACATACAAAAAATATGGATTTTGACCTTTATATCATTGATAACAATTCTGTTGATAAAATTGGTGAAAATCTCAGAGAAAAGTTTCCTGCACCAAACTATATTCTGCTGGAAGAAAACCTTGGTTTCGGCAAAGGACATAACAAGGTGCTGGACAAAATAAATTCAAAATATCATTTTGTAATCAATCCGGATATTTTGATAAACAAGGACACAATCAGTGAAATGTGCCGTTTTATGGACGAAAATCCTGATGTTTCCATCTGCTGTCCAAAGGTGCTTCACCCTGACGGACAGATTCAGTATATTGCCAAAAACCGTCCCACACTGTCGGCTTTGCTTGCAAGAAGAGTTCACAAAGGACCTTTTAAAAAGATAGAGGATAAATATCTTGCAAAGGACAGAAACCAGGACGAAAGTTTTGAAGTTGATTTTTGCACAGGCTGTTTCTTTGTTATAAGAACAGAGGTGTTTAAAAATATAAAAGGTTTTGACCCGCAGTATTTTCTGTATTTTGAAGATGCCGATATTACAATGGAGGCAAAAAAATACGGAAAGGCTTACTACAACCCTGCTGCCACAGTTATTCATTTCTGGACAGGGAAACAGCAAAAAGCTTTAAGCCTTTTATGCTGCAGTTGAAATCCATGTTTATTTATATGAAAAAATGGGGATATAAATTATAGCCCTTAAAGGAGTGTTTATATGAAAGGTATAGTTTTAGCAGGTGGTGCAGGCACACGTCTTTATCCACTTACAATGGTTACATCAAAGCAGCTTTTGCCGGTTTATGACAAACCGATGATTTACTACCCTATTTCCACACTTATGCTTGCAGGCATCAAGGATATCCTCATTATCTCAACACCACAGGATACACCTCGTTTTGAGGCACTTCTCGGTGATGGCAGTCAGTTTGGCATCAACCTTTCATACAAGGTTCAGCCATCTCCTGACGGTCTTGCACAGGCTTTCCTGATCGGTGAAGAATTTATCGGTGATGATGCATGTGCAATGGTTCTTGGTGACAATATTTTCTACGGAAACGGTTTTGGCAAAATTCTCCGTGAAGCTGCTGCAAATGCGGAAAACGGCCGTGCAACAGTTTTTGGTTATCATGTAGAAGACCCTGAACGTTTCGGCATCGTGGAATTTGACGAAAACGGCAAGGTTATCTCTGTTGAAGAAAAACCAGCAAACCCAAAAAGCAACTACGCAATCACAGGTCTTTATTTCTACAATAAAGATGTTGTGGCAGAAGCAAAAAAGGTAAAACCATCCGCTCGTGGTGAACTTGAAATCACAACCCTCAACGACCAGTATCTCCAGAAAGACCTTCTGGATGTAAAACTTCTCGGCCGTGGCTTTGCATGGCTTGACACAGGCACAATGGACAGCCTTGTGGAAGCTGCAAACTTTGTGCAGATGGTGGAAAAACGTCAGGGCATCAAAATTTCCGCTCTTGAAGAAATTGCTTACCGTAACGGCTGGATTGACAAGGAAAAACTCCTTGAATCTGCAGAAAAATACGGCAAAAGCCCATACGGCGTACACCTCAAAAAAGTTGCAGAAAACAAAGTAATGTATTAGTACAGCGAGGATTATATGAAAATACTTATCACAGGTTCCAACGGTATGTTGGCAAAACAGATTATAAAAGACCTTGAAAGAGGCTATACAGAACTTGGTCCGCTTCCAAAAGAAATGCTCCATCCGCAGATTCTTACCTGCGATGTTGATACCCTTGATATCTCAGACAATGACGCCTGCCGTGCATATTTCATTGCAAATATGCCTGATATCTGTATCAACTGTGCAGCATACACAAATGTTGACGGCTGCGAAACAAACCAGCTTGATGCTTTCAAGGTAAATGCAATGGGCGCAAGAAACCTTGCACGCGCATGTGAACTTGTGGGTGCAAAACTTGTACATGTTTCCACAGACTATGTTTTCAGCGGTGAAGGTGACACACCTTTCTGCGAATATGACGCAGTTGCACCACAGTCAGTTTATGGCAAAACAAAACTTGCAGGTGAAACTTTTGTAGAACAGTTCTGTTCCAAATATTTCATTGTAAGAACAGCATGGCTTTACGGCTATGAAGGTAACAACTTTGTAAAAACAATGGTTCGTCTCGGCACAGAAAAAGGCGCTGTAAACGTTGTAAATGACCAGAAGGGCAACCCTACAAACGCAGCAGACCTGTCACATCATATCCTTAAAATTGCACCAACCTGTGAATACGGCGTTTATCACTGCACAGGTGAAGGCGAATGCACATGGTATGAATTTGCAAAGGAAATTATGGAATGCGCAGGTGTTGACGCTCAGGTTTCACCTTGCACAACAGCAGAATTTCCACGCCCGGCAAAACGCCCTGCATATTCCTGCCTTGAAAATATGATGCTCAAAGCAACTGTAGGCAACGAAATGCGTCACTGGAAAGATGCACTCAAAGCATATTTTGAAAATCAGAAATAATTTTTAACGGAGAATATATATGACTATTATCGTAACAGGCGGTGCCGGCTTTATCGGTTCCAACTTTGTGTTCCATATGCTCAACAAATATCCTGAATACAGAATTGTATGTCTGGATAAACTTACATACGCAGGCAACCTGTCCACACTCAAAGGTGTAATGGACAACCCTAACTTCCGCTTTGTAAAAGCTGATATCTGCGACAGAGAAGCTGTTTATAAACTTTTCGAAGAAGAACACCCTGATGTAGTGGTTAACTTTGCTGCAGAAAGCCATGTTGACCGTTCCATTGAAGATCCGGGCATCTTCCTCAAAACAAATATCGAAGGTACAGCAGTACTTATGGATGCATGCCGCAAATATGGCATTCAGAGATATCATCAGGTTTCCACAGACGAAGTTTACGGCGACCTTCCGCTGGACAGACCTGACCTTTTCTTCACAGAAGAAACACCAATTCACACATCCAGCCCATATTCTTCTTCCAAAGCTGCAGCTGACCTGCTTGTAATGGCTTACCACAGAACATATGGTCTGCCTGTTACTATCAGCCGTTGCTCCAACAACTACGGCCCATACCATTTCCCTGAAAAACTTATCCCATTGATGATTGCAAATGCACTGAATGACAAACCACTCCCTGTTTACGGCGAAGGTATCAACGTTCGTGACTGGCTGTATGTTGAAGACCACTGCAAAGCTATCGACCTTATTATTCACAAAGGTAAAGTGGGCGAAGTGTACAACATCGGTGGCCACAACGAAATGCGCAACATCGCTATCGTTAAAATCATCTGCAAGGAACTCGGCAAATCCGAAGACCTTATCACATATGTAACAGACAGAAAAGGTCACGATATGCGTTATGCAATCGACCCTACAAAGATTCATACAGAACTTGGCTGGCTGCCTGAAACAATGTTCAAAGATGGTATCAAAAAGACAATTCAGTGGTATCTTGACAACAAAGGCTGGTGGGAAGAAATTATCAGCGGTGAATATCAGAACTACTACGAAAAAATGTACAAAGACAGATAATCTGTAAATTACAAACAAAAACTCTCTTGTAAAAGCCTTTTAATAAGACTTTTACAGGGAGTTTTGTAATATATTGTCGAAATTATACTGAAAGTATATATAATGAGGCCTTAATATGAAAAAAAGCATAGGTATCCTTGGCGGTATGGGACCACTTGCCACAGCTGATCTTTTTACAAAGATTGTAAAAATGACCAAAGCGGATTGTGACAACGACCATATCAGAATTTACATAGACAACAACGCACAGATAAAGGACCGCACAGCGGCAATTCTTCACGGTGGACCAAGCCCTTTGCCACAGCTGATAGAGTCGGTTAAAAAGTTGGAAAAAATGGGTGCAGACTGCATCATAATGCCTTGCAACACAGCGCATTACTTTTTGCAGTCATTGCAGATTCAGACAAAAATTCCATTTCTCAGCATGATTGGTCAGACTGTCCGTGTTGCCAAAAAACGCTACCCGGGGCAGAAGGCCGGCATACTTGCCACCACAGGCACCCTTGATGCAGGGGTTTATTCCCGTGCGTTCAATGACGAGGGGATAGATGTTGTTCTGCCTGATGAAGAACAGAGAAAATACCTGATGAGCATTATATATGACCATGTTAAAGCAGGGATAATGCCAGCTGACCCACAGCCTTTTATTGATGTGTTAAACGAGATGAAAAGCCGCGGTGCAGAATATTTTATTCTCGGATGTACCGAACTTCCTGTGGCTGTGCAATCACTTGGCCTCAAGGATGAATTTGTGGATGCCACAGAAGAGCTTGCCCGTGCTGCAATTGAATATTGTGGTTACGAAGTAAAATAACTATAAAAAATATCCACCTGTACATTAAAAATGTACGGGTGGATTTTTTGTTTAGGAAAATTTTCCCTGCCAACACTAAAGCAGAAAAAATATCGAAAGGCAGAAAAAATGAAAAAATCAGAAATTTCTCTCCTGTGCGGATTTGTGCTGACAGTTGTCATATCCCTTGTTTCACATCAGCTTTACGATGCACAGCAGGTGTGTGCGGGCACTCTGCGGCTGCACATAATTGCCAACAGCAACACAGCAGAGGACCAAAGGATAAAACTTGAGGTGAGGGATGAAATTTTAAACAGCGACAAGTTGTTTTCCGCCGAGGCAGCAGATTTTGACGAGGTAAAAAAGCTTGCCAGTGCAAATGCGGCGATAATGGAAAAAGATATAAACCGATATCTTGAAAAACAGAATATACCATACACAGCACGCTGTTCAGTGGAAAAATTTTATTTTGACACAACGCAGTATGACGGCTTTGTGCTGCCAAAAGGGGAATACACAGCTTTTACAGTGCGTCTTGGAAAAGCAGAGGGCAAAAACTGGTGGTGTGTGCTTTATCCCGCACTGTGCAGTACCGCCTGTGGTGAAATACAGATGGAAAATACTGCAGAATTTATAAAAACACCAAAGATAACCGCAAGGTTCAAAGTGGTGGAAATATACGAAGATATCAAAACAAGATTTTGGGGCACAGAGTCACCGAAGTATAAAAACTGAATGGTATAACAGCACGGAATATAAAATAACAGCAATAATTTGTTGAATATGAATATTCACAGGCGTGTTTGCTGGTGTTAGGTATGCGGAGTTAAGTGAATTCTATCATTTGTTGTAAAAAACATCCTGCTGTGATAAGATGTATAAAAACTTAACTGAAAAAAGGTGTACTATGCTTTGCAATTTATGTCCGCGAAACTGCAATACCGACCGTGATATAAAAACAGGATACTGCAGAATGACCAATACAATAAAAGTTTCCCGTGCGGCCCTCCATTTCTGGGAAGAACCTTGCATCTCGGGGGAAAAAGGCAGCGGAACGGTGTTTTTTTCCGGTTGTAATATGGGGTGTGTATACTGTCAGAATCAGGATATATCACATCAGGGTTTCGGCAAGGAGATAACAACACAGCGTCTCGGGGAAATTTTTCTTGAATTGCAGGCTAAAAACGCCTACAATATCAACCTTGTGACACCTACACATTATGCACCACAGATTATCGATGCTGTAAAACTTGCAAGAAACAATGGCCTGAGCATTCCTGTGGTTTATAATACCAGCAGTTACGAAAAATCAGAAAATATCGAAAATCTTAAAGATACTGTGGATATCTGGCTGCCGGATTTCAAATATATGTCTGCGGATATTGCACAGAAATATTCCCATTGTGCAGATTATCCTCAGGCAGCAAAAAATGCCATTGATGCAATGGTGAAACAGACAGGCCCTTGTGTTTTTGACAATGAAGGCATAATCACAAAAGGGGTTATTGTCCGTGTTCTTGTACTGCCGGGTTATACCGACGAGGCGAAGCAGATAATAGAGTATCTGTACAACCGATACGGCGATGATATATTTATCAGCATTATGAGTCAGTACACACCTTGCACAGACCTTGAAAAATACCCTGAAATCAACCGCAGACTTACACAGGAAGAATATGACGATGTTGTGGATTTTGCGGCGGAACTTGGGCTGGAAAACGGCTTTGTACAGGAAGGTGAAGCTGCAAGCGAAAGCTTTATTCCACCTTTCAATCTTGAAGGCGTGTAAACGCATTTTTGTTACAGAGTTATATAATACGAAACATTTTTTAAAATACAGAACACCCTGATGGTAATCCGTCGGGGTGTTTTGTTGTGTTTTTGGCATAACAGACCTTGTCCGCAGATATAAATTAATAAGATTTATCAGTTTATGGCGGGGGGCGTTGGTCTGGAAAAGGAAAAATCCTTTGTAAAAGCAGGTGCGGTACTGGTGGTGTCGGGATTTGCGGTAAAGGTGTTAAGTGCGGTGTACCGCATACCTCTCACCCGAATGCTTGGTGCGAATCTTATGGGGAAGTATAGTTCGGTTTTCAGCCTGTTTATGCCTTTTATGGCTTTTGCCACGGCAGGTGTTGCACCCTGTGTTTCGCGGTTTACTGCCCGTATTTCTGATGGAGATACCCATGAAATTGATACGCTAAGGTCAAAAGCGATGAAACTTTATCTGGCCATAGCTGTTGCTATGGCGGTGATTTTTATCCTTTTTGGCAGAATATATTCCGCTTTTCAGCAGGACAGCATATTTTTTGCAGGGGCAGTTATACTTGCACCTTCCATTGTGTTCGCATCGGCGGAAGCGGTGTGCAAGGGTATAACTCAGGGCATAATGGATATGTCTGCGACAGCAAAGGCAAATATTATGGAAAGCGGAATAAAAACTGTCCTTGGCCTTGGCAGCGTTTATTTTATAAAAAAGTATATGGAAAAATATCCTGCAAATCTGCCGGTGGAAGCCTGCCTTATGTCTGTTACGCTGTCGGGAGCAGTCTGTGCTGCTTATTTATGGAAAAGTACAAAGATAAAAGAAAACAGTTTTATCAAAAACAGAAAAAACACATCTAAAGGTGAAAAAACTGCCACCGCTGCACAGCTTATGGCAATGTCAGTGCCTGTTTCCGCGTCGGCACTTGTGGCATCAATGGTTTCGTTTTTTGACACAGCTGTCTGCCTGCCTGTGATAAAACAGCTTCCGTACAAGGAAATAGTGCAAAGTTTCGGCTCGGCTTCTTTTATGGGCGCAGGTGAAATTTCCATGTACCTTTATGGTATATATCAGGGCATGGTACTTACGGTTTTCAATATGGTTCCGGCTGTAATGGCTTCGCTTGGGGTGGCCGGTCTGCCGGCAATGACAGCATCTTACAGTGCAAAAAATCTGCCGAGAATGCAGTATCAGGCGGATAAGCTGTTTTTTATAACAGGCGGAATCAGTGTGCCTGCGGCGGTGTTTGTATGGTTTTTCAGAGGAGAAATTGTACAGTTTCTTTTTGATACATCGGCAGGGCAGACACAGATTGCAGCTTCTCTGCTTTTGATAATTTCGCCATTCATTGTGTTCAGCTGTTTTATATCCGCATTCAATGCGGTGCTCAATGCTCTGGGGAAACCCCGTGCGGTGTTTTGCATTCTGCTGGCGGCATCGGCAGTGCGGTGTACAGTCAGTTTTCTGCTGTGTGGTATATCCGGCATAAATATAAAGGCTTTTGCTGTATCAGGGGGAGTTTTTTATACCATAATATTTGTGATGAGTATATTTGCAGTTGCAAAAAACGGCATAAAATTTTCATTTGCCACAGCACTTATGATGCCTGTTGCGGCATCAGTGGCGGCAATGATGTTTCTGAAAATCTTTGCGTCGGTGGCTCTTGACAGTATGCCTGCGGCAATAAATCTGATTTTCAGCGGAGTTATATACTGCCTTTTGTATCTGTCGGTTATGATGATATGGTCTTTTGTGGTTGATATCGGCAGCAAAAAATAGTATTATAGTGTCAATGATTTGTATACAGGAGAACAAAAATGGAATTTCAGATTAAAGACAGATATGATATAAACGACCTGCTTAAAATTATCGAAATGCTCAGAGACCCGGAAAACGGCTGCCCTTGGGATAAAGTGCAGACACATCTTTCCATCCGCAAAAACTTTATTGAAGAAACATACGAAGCAATTGAAGCAATTGACCTTGACGATAAGGAACTTATGCAGGAAGAACTGGGCGATGTGCTTATGCAGATTCTGCTCCATGCACAGTTTGAGGCAGAACAGAAAGTTTTTGATTTTGCCGATGTTGTAAACGGCACAGCACAGAAACTTGTGCTGCGTCATCCACACATTTTTGCTGGCTTTGACAACAAGACAGTTGACGGCGTTTTGCAGAAATGGGAAGAAATCAAACAGGAAGAAAAAGGCCAGAAAACTGTTACCGAAACTCTGGAAGCTGTTCCAAAAAGCTTTCCTGCCCTTATGTATGCACAGAAACTCAACAAACGTGCAGTTGCAGGCGGCCTTGTGAAAAACGATGCAGCGGAAATTGCCGATGCAATTCAGGCAGACCTTGATGCGATAAAAGCAAAAATTGCAGCTGGTGAAAACTGCGGCGAAACACTTGGTGCACTGCTTTACAAAGCATCCACTCTTGCAGGTGCAACTAAAAATGATGCAGAAGAAATCCTTGGCTTTGAAAACGCAAAAATGCTGGAATATTTTAAAAAATTAGACAATAAATAGTAAAAAAATATTGCAATTATTATCCTCATTTGGTAAAATAAAAAACGCTCTTGTGCTGAAAAGCCGGGGTAATACTAGTATAAAATGCTGGCGGAAAATTCCGTCAGGCAGGAAGGATATAAAAATGACAAAAGTAGATTTGATTGCAAAAGTTGCAGAAAAAACAGGCTTCACAAAAAAAGATGCTGAAATGGCAGTGACAGCAGTTCTCGGCACAATCACAGAAACACTCAGCGAAGGCGAAAAAGTTTCTCTCGTAGGTTTTGGTACATTCGAAGTTAAAGAAAGAAAAGAAAGAGAAGGCCACAACCCAAAAACAAACGAAAAAATCATGATTCCTGCAAGCAAAGCAGCAACATTCAAAGCAGGTAAAGCTCTTAAAGAAGCTGTAAGCAAATAATCCGTTCCCATTTAAGCTGGTACCTGCAGGTATCAGCTTTTTTGCAAAGGAGGCACACAATGCGTATAGACAAGTTTTTAAAGGTTTCCCGACTTATCAAACGCCGCACAGTTGCAAACGAAGTTGCGGATGCAGGCAGAATAAGTGTAAACGGCAGAGAGGTAAAAGCTTCCTATCAGGTTAAAATCGGTGACGAAATCGAAATTATGTTCGGCACTTCACCTGTAAAGGTAAAGGTTCTCAGCGTTGACAATGTAAACACAAAAGACGGCGCAAGAGAAATGTACACAGTAATAGAATAATTGTCACAAATCGGTCATATACTGCACTGTAAGGAGTGTGGATATATGGCCGATAAAATTTTTATACAGCATACAGTTGCAATGGAAAACCGCAGAGAAGTAAAACTGACAGGGGTCACTCAGGTTGTAAGCTATGATGAATTTAAAATAATTGTGCGCACCGACTACGGCAGACTTGTAATAGGCGGCAGAAATCTTGCGGCAGGTCAGCTCAGTGTGGAGGACAAAACTATGCAGCTTACAGGGGATATTGACTTTCTGCAGTATCAGAAAAACCGTGGCAAAAGCGAAAGCGGACTGTCAAAACTGCTGAGATGATTTTTGAAAGTATAAACTACAGCCATCTGCTGCAGGACTTTGCTTTCACTATGGGAGCAGGTTTCGGGGCGGCGTTTGTCGGCGGGTGTCTGTTTGCATTTCTGCCCGGTGGCAAAAGAATGCTGTTTTTAAAAGATATTGCAGGTTGTTTTGTACTTGCTGTAATGGTTTTCAGTTATGTTGTGTCCTTTGCAAACTATCCCGATATACGCATTTATCATATAATTTCAGGATTTGTAGGGTATTTAAGCTTTCCACAGACAGTTTTTATGCCTTTTCAGGAAATTTTCAAAAAATTTTTTGTGAAATTTAAAAACGATATATTGTGTTGCGGTGGTAAAATAAAATCTACAATTTGTGATTTGCGGCAAAAACACAGGGCTGAAAAGCCTTCTGAACCAATACAGGAGGCAGACGGGGACTTGAAAAATCGTGAAGTTTGGGTGTATAATTTATAGTACTATAATTGTTTGCTGAAGGAGGGTGGTAAGATATGAAAAAGTTTTTTAATATAAAAATTATTGCAGTTGTCTGCATAGTTGCGTATCTTTCCGTAAGTCTCATCAGTGCACAATTTGACCTTATGACAAAACGTCAGCAGCTTGCAATCCTTCAGCAACAGCAGCAGCGTGTTCAGCTTGAAGCAGAGGATATTCAGCGTGTTCTGGAAATTGAAGAAGAGGAAGAATACATTGAACGCATTGCGCGCCAGCGTTTGGGCTATGCAAACCCTAATGAAAAGATTTTCAAGGACATTCAGGGCGAATAATTTTTGTAATCACAGGGCACACCGGTAACTGCGGTGTGCTCTTTTTGTGTTGAAAAACAGTATTGCGCTTTATTGCCTGCAGGTTATTGAACACGTTTTTTTTAATAATTTCCATAAAAAGCAAAAAAACCGTTTCACAACGGTTTTTTGCAAGAGAAAAAGTATATGAGGAAATGCAAGATCAAATCTGCTCAGCCTGTATGCAGACTTGTCTTATGGGCTAATTGTATCATCCTTTGTATAAAAACATTGTCGAAGAAAGAAAACAGAAAAATCTTTTTATTTTATGGCGAATTGTTAAAAATATGAATAAATATGTTGAAAAAATATATGCATTGTGCTAAAATGATTGCAAGATACTTAGGTATCAAGCTTCACCTCAGGAGGTACAATCTATGAAGATTAACACAACCGGCAGAAAATGTACATTGAAACCAACCTTTTTGAACAGTGTGGAGGAAAAACTTGGCAAACTTGATAAGTTCTTCCCTGAGGAAGTACAGGCACATGTAACAGTTACAGTTGAAAAAGACTGGCAGACAGTGGAAATTACAATCAAAGACAGATATGCTTCTTTCCGCAGTGAAAAATCTGCACCAAAAATGGAACTTGCACTGGAAGCCGCAGTTGAAAAACTGGAATCTATGATTGTTAAAAACAAGAGCAAGATTTCACGCAAACACAAAGGCAACAACTACAAGTACGAAGAACTCCCTGTTCTTCCAGTGGGCGAAGAAGAGGAAGAAGAATACGAAATCGTTCGTAAAAAAGTTTTCAACCTTGAACCTCAGTCTGTTGACGATGCAATTCTCGAAATGAATATGCTTGACCACACATTCTTTATGTTCAAAGATATTGTTACAGGCGAAATCAATGTGGTTTATAAACGCAAAGACGGCAAATATGGCTTGCTTTTACCACAGTAAACTAATATAATAGAAAGGCTCCATTTTATATGGAGCCTTATTTTAAATTACAAACATTTCACTCCCCTTAAAGAAAGAGGTTAATTTAATGGAATATACTTTGATAGCCCCTTGCTATTTTGGCACAGAATCTGTTCTCAGCTATGAAGTTAAAAAACTTGGTGCAACAGATGTTGTTGTGGCTGACGGCAAGGTGACATTTAAAGGTGATGAACGTATCATTGCCGCAGCAAACATCAATCTTCGCACAGCAGAAAGAGTTGTTATTCTTCTTAAGGAATTCAAGGCAAAAACATTTGATGAACTTTTCGACGGTGTTTACTCCATCGACTGGGCATCTCTTATGCCAAAGGACGCACAGTTCCCTGTAAAAGGTTCATCTTTGTCCAGTACACTTTCCAGTGTGCCAGCCTGTCAGAAAATTGTAAAAAAAGCTATTGTTGAAAGCCTTAAAAAAGGTCACAACACAAAAATACTTTCCGAAACAGGCAACCTTTACAAAGTGCGTGTAGCACTCAGAAAGGATATTGTTTCTGTTATGCTGGATACTTCAGGTGATGGTCTTCACAAACGCGGTTACCGTCGCAACAGCGGTGAAGCACCAATCAAGGAAACACTGGCAGCTGCTATTGTTGACCTTGCGCGTGTTCGCGGTGACAGCATAATTCAGGACCCATTCTGTGGCAGCGGCACCTTGCTTATCGAAGCTGCACAGAAAGCTCTCAACATTGCACCTGGACTCAAACGCCGTTTTGCAGCGGAAGAATACTCCTTTATTCCTAAAGAAATATGGGAAGAAGAACGCAAAAAAGCAAGAGAAGCTATCAACCGCAATGTGGATTTCAAGGCTTACGGTTTTGATATTGACCCATTTGTGCTGGAAATTGCAAAGCAGAACGCACAGAAAGCAGGCGTTGGCAGCGTAATCGTTTTTAACACTGCCGATGTAAAAGCATTCTCCCCACAGTCTAACAGTGTTGTCATCACAAACCCACCTTACGGTGAACGTCTTGGTGATATTGAAACAGCAGCGTTGCTGGAAAAAACACTCTCCCGCCGTCTGGAACAGAACCCTGTAAAAGCAAGCTATATCATTACTGCTGATGCAGAGTTTGAAAACAATTTCGGCAAAAAAGCAAAAAAACGCCGCAAACTGTACAATGGCATGATTCCTTGCCAGCTTTATATGTACTACGAAGGCAAATAAACTAAAGACATCCGTCTCCCTTATGTGTAAAACACCCTAAGGGAGGCGGTTTTTTATATGGCGAAGGTTATACAGAAATTATGTTGTCGGAATATGACACTGTTACAAATTTACGAAAGTTTTATGTTTAAAATATATTCTGTGTATGGTAAAATAATTTAATAAGCAATTTTACGGAGGGGTACAATGTTACAGCTCATAATCGGCACAGCGGGTACAGGCAAAAGTTACTGGGTAAAGGAAAAAATTCTTGCAAATGCCCGCAGCGGCAAAAAAAGCATATTTATAGTGCCTGAACAGTTCAGCAAAACAGGTGAAACCGAAATTTTTTCCGCACTGGAAAAAAATCAGTTCGGTTTTGTCAGCGTGTTCAGTTTTACTTCTCTGCTTCGTGATGTGCAAAGCGAACAGGGCATTGTTCCTTCAAAGGTTATCACCGATGCAGGCAAGGCTGTTATTGCACAGAAAAGCTTTGGCAGGGTGAAAAAACACCTTGAAAGCTACGGAAATATGCGCCACAGTGTAAACTTCTCCTATGAACTGAGCCGTCTTTTTGAGGATTTCCGCCGCAACGGCATCGACAGCACACAGCTTTTTGAGCTTGCCAAAAGTGCACCGCAGGCAAATGGAAAACTTAGGGATATTGCGGCAATATACACCGGTTACTGTGCCGATATCGCCCGCAGTGGCAGCGATATGGAACAGCTGTATCTGCATCTCAGTGAAACATTGCCTGAAAGCTATACCGACAGCACCGAAATTTTCGTGGACGGGTTTGAAAGCTTCAGTTACGGACAGCTGGCGATTCTTACAAGGATGATGAAAAAAGCGGAAAATGTTTATATTTCCCTTACAGCTGACAGAATTTTTGACAACACAGGGGGCACACACCCTCTCAGCTATACAGCAGACACCGCACAGCAGCTTGTTGCATATGCAAAAAAGGCAGGTGTGTCTGTTGCATCTGCAATAAAAATGGAACAGCAACACAGATTTCTGAACAAAACCCTGTGTAATGTTGACAATTATATCTTATCCCGTCCGCTTTGCCATAAAGAAAGCAATGACGGGGCTTTTGCTACAACCTTTGCAACCCAGTTTGAAGAGGTGTGCTTTGCTGCGGCAAAAATCCGAAACCTTGTAAAACAGGGGTACAGATATGATGATATAGCTGTGGTTTGCCCTCAGCTTGAAAAATACGAACATCAGCTTCAGGAAAGTTTTTCCCTTGCGGAAATTCCTTTCTTTATTGACCAGAACAGAATTATACTTTCTTCGGCTCCTGTTGTGCTCATCAAAGCAGTGCTGGAAATTATGGACAAGGGTGTTGACAGCGCCACTGTTCTGCCGTTGCTGAAAACCAATCTTACAATCTTTGACAGCGAAAGCATCAACTGGCTGGAAAACTATATTTATATATGGCAGGGGCAGAATCTTGACTGGTCCAGACCTTTCACTCTGCCTTACGGCCGCATCTCTGACGGAGAGGTGGAGGAAGGGGACAGTGAAATTCTTTCCTGTATAAATACCCTTGCAAAAGGCGTTGGAAAGGTTTTTGAAAGCTACGAAAAATGCGGCCAAGAAGACACGGGAGAGAACATTCTGGCCGAAATGTACCGCATTATCGGTGAGCTCAGAAGTGAAGATATTTTAAGCAATATAATCAACAACACACCTGACAAGGATAAAGCGGATTTGTTTATACGTCAGTGGGAAACTGCTATCGACTGTATAAACGAGCTTTACTCCATCTGCGGCGAAATGATTATGCGTCCAAGGGAAATTGCCGAACTGTTTATGCTTATGGTACAGGGCAGCGAAATCGGCTTTGCGCCACAGACACAGGACTGTGTTATCATCTCCACACCGCAGCGTATGAAACTTGATACGGTAAAGGTTGTGTTTGTTGTTGGTGCCGGGCAGGATATATTCCCGTCTCTTGTGTCGGACAGCGGCATACTCTCCGCGGCAGATGTGCAGTATCTCAAAGACAATGATATGGCAATAAGCGGGGATTTTGCCCGCCGTTTTGCCTTTGAAAACCTCTATTTTTACAAGACAATGACAACAGCAAGGGAACTGCTGTTTGTTTCCTGTGCCGAAAGAAACCTTGACAGTCAGGAGGTTATGTCGGCAGAAATTGAGGGCATAAAAGCGGCACTCAGCCTTGGGGAAAGCCGCCTCAGCGTTGAAGATTACTGCATAACAGAAGAATTTTTCCTGCAGTATTTAAGCGAAACAAAAGGCACAGATGGCATTTCTGCACTTCAGAAAATGGGTATAGAAATTCCGTCGGTGGAAAAACGCCGCTTCAATATAGAAAATCTTGACAAACTCCGTCAGCTTGTGGGGGAACATATGGTTATCTCTCCTACAGCGGCAGAAAACTACTACAAATGCGCATTCGGCTATCTTATGCGCAATCTGTTTAAAATTTATCCGCTGGAAAAAGCACAACTTACACAGCGTGAAGCGGGGGATTATCTGCACACCGTGGCGCAGAAAGTGCTGGAAAAATACAATGTGGAATACTACCGCACCGACTGGGCGGAAATTGAAGCGGAAGCAAAACAGGTTGTTACAGAATACCTGCAGCACAACTATCCTAAACAGGTACGGGACACCGCCCGTTTTGCCTCTTTGAGTGATGATATGCAGCAGAATGCTCTGCAGCTGCTTAAATATATCCACGAAGAACAGAAAAATTCCGCTTTCAGACCGATTGCCTTTGAAAAACAGATAGGTTTTGGCAGCGATATCAGACCTCTCACAATAACACTTGATGATGGCAGCCGTGTAAGCGTTATCGGCGTTTGTGACCGCATTGACGCAATGGAAGCTGACGGCAAAAACTATATCAGAATTGTGGACTACAAAACAGGCACCAAAAAGTTCAGCCTTGAGGATGTGTACAACGGAATTTCCAGCCAGCTGCTGCTTTATATGAACAGTGTTCTGGAAAGCAAATCCTTTGTGGACAACCCTGCACCTGCGGCTGTTGTGTATCAGCCAAGCGATGCGGCGTTCAGGTTTGATGATGACGGCGGTATTTATACCCCTGTGGGAATGGCGGTAAAATCAAAGCTTGTTTCCGAGGGCTTTGACAAGGATGCGGAAGGCCGTTTTGGTGTTATTGCAGGGGAAGACAAAATAAAAGGCCTTTCCGGCAGTGAAGTAGTGGATGAAAAAATGTTTACCGCCGTGCTGGATTACACAAAAGATAAAATTAAAAATATGGCACAGCAGGTCTATGCAGGACAGTTTGATAATCTGCCTATGGACCTTGGCAGCGAAAAAACCGCCTGTGAATGGTGCGGATACCGTGCTTTGTGCCTTGAACATGACCGCATGAAACCACGTCAGAAAGCGGATTTTACAGTAAAGGAGGATGACAATGGCTGAAAGAAAATGGACAGCCCAACAGCTTAAAGCCATTGAGGCTGACGGCACGCTTACAGTGCTTTCCGCTGCTGCAGGCAGTGGCAAAACCACCGTACTGGTGGAAAAAGCCCTGAGACTTCTCCTTGATGAACAGAACAAAACTCCTGCAGACAGATTGCTGATTGTTACCTTCTCCAACGCTTCGGCAAAGGAATTCAAAAACAGAATTGAAAAAGGAATAAACGAAGCAATCCGCAACAACCCTGAAAATTCATATATAAAATCACAGAAAGTTCTGCTGCAGAAAGCGGATATTTCCACAATCCATTCTTTCTGCATAAAACTTGCGAGGGAAAATTTTGAAGCCCTGGATATCCCGCAGGATTTTTCCATCTGCGATGATGCCCAGGCCGTTGCCATACACGAAAAAGCCATTGATATGGCAATGGAATACGGTTATGAAAATGCAGATTTCCGCAGTTTTGTAACAATTTTCGGCAAATCCAGTCAGGATAATCAGATAAGAGAATTTTTAAAGGATATGTTCTATTATTTTTCTGCCCTGCCTTTCCCGGAAAAACGTGCACAGGAACTTGCAGGAATGCTGCAGCAGGAAAAATTTGAAAACACACATATTTATAAATATCTCTGGCAGGATATCGGCAGTCAGATTGAATATGTATGCTATCTTGCCAAAAGGGTGGAATGGCTTTGCAACGAAGGTGGCGTGGACAGCTACCGCAACGGTATCGCTCTTATTTCAAGGCAGGTACAGCAGCTTAAGCAAAGCTATGACAGCGGCGATGTATTTATGGTCAGAAGCCTTGCGGCGGAAAAACCTGCATCTCTTGGCCGTGTGAAAAGCGGTGAAAAATCCGTTTATTCCGAAGCGATAAAAAACGTAAACGATATCCTCAAAAAACAGCTTGTTGCCATAAGCGAAGATATGGAATATCTTGACGGCGACAGATATCTGCATCAGTCGGTGCAGACAAACCGTTATATCCGTGCAATAACCGATGTTTTTGTGTTCTATTCACAGAAACTTCTTGAAATCAAAAAGCAGGAAAAAGCCTTTGAATTTTCTGATTTTGAACACTTTGCGGTGCAGCTGCTTGCGGATGAAAATGGCGGCAGAACACCGCTTGCACAGACACTGACAGATAAATATGTAAAAATCATGGAGGATGAATTTCAGGACACCAGCTTTGTTCAGGACATGATTTTCAAAACCATAGCAAAAGATTATGAACAGAATCTTTTTGTGGTGGGGGATGTAAAACAGTCCATATACGGTTTCCGCAAGGCATCTCCTGAAATCCTGCTGGAAAAACGTTCCCGTCAGGATAAAAATCCGTCTCTCGGCACAACGATTGTTCTGCCCAACAACTTCCGCAGTACAGTGGGGCTTATCAAAGGTGTGAACACCATCTTTGAAAACATAATGACCAAAGGTCTCGGCGGTGTGGATTATTCCGACGGCGAACAGCTTATGCCTGCACCAAACCGGGAAGATACAGGCGAAAAAGCTGTCACAGTTATGATTGCTGAAGACAAGGAAAACGAAGCGGCAATGGTGGCGGACAAAATTGCACAGATGGTGAAAAACGGTTATGAAATAACCGAAAACGGCACAAACCGCAAAGTGACATATTCCGATTTCTGCATTCTGCTGCGAAACAAAAAGCGTTTTGATGAGTTCGGCGATGCCCTTAAAGCAAGGGGAATAAAAAGTTTTGCAAAGGACGAAAAACCGCTCCTGGAAAAACCTGAAATCCAAAGCATAATCTCTTTGCTTAAAGTGATAAACAACCCTCTGCAGGAAGTTTATCTCACGGCAGGGATGTTCGGGGATATATTCGGTTTCACCCTTGATGAAATTCTTGAACTCAAAGTTAAAAACAAAAAGGAAAACCTTTACCGCCTCCTTGCACAGAGTGAGGACGAAAAGGCGAAAAACTTCCTTTCAATGCTGCAGGACTTCTCCTTTGCGGCAAAAATATATTCTCCTGACAAACTTATAGACTATATTGTCGGCACAACAGGATATTACCGCAACCTTGCCTTCAGCGAAAACGGCAGCGTAAAAAGGGAAAATATCCGCCGTTTCATCGCTTTTGCAAAGGGGTATATCACAGGCTATCAGAACTATCTTGGGGATTTTCTGCGCTATATTGATCTTATGGTGGAAAGCGGAAAAGGCGGCGGCGAAAACTTCCGTCAGCCGGCAGACACAGTTGCAATTATGACAATGCACACATCAAAAGGGCTGGAGTTCCCTGTGTGTTTTGTGAGCGGTCTGGGAACAGCTTTCAACAAAATGGACCGCTCCAGACGTCTTATGATTGACCCTGTGCTGGGCATGGCCACCTACGCAAACGAAAGTTTCGGCCACAACCGTTCCACAGCAGGGATACAGGCTATAAAGAAAAAGGTTCTCAGCGCAAATGCGGATGACGAAATGCGACTGTTGTATGTTGCACTTACAAGGGCCAAAAACTGTATGTTCCTTACAGCTCAGTACACAAATATGTTCACGGCATCAACCCTTGAAAAAATCTATGAAAAAACAGGGGAACAACCAAACGAATATGCACTGCGCAAAGCAAACACACCGATTGAATGGGTGCTTACAGGTCTTATCCGTCACCCCAATTTTGCAGACGGAGTGTTTGTGAAAGCACGGGAAGAAGAAAAACATTTTGCTGACCTTGAAATTGTGCAGTACACAGCTTCACAGTGCGAAAACGAAACACAGGAGACACAGGCACAGCCGCCGCAGATGCCTTTTGATGTATCAAAGGCAAAGGATAACCTTGGTTATGTCTATGAACATGAAGCGAAAACCCGTCTTCCGATTAAGGTTTCGGTAGGAGAAGTGGCAAAATCCGTGCCTAAACTTTCTCTCAGAAAACCTGTGTTTGCAAAACAGCAAAGTTTTTCCGCTGCGGAAAAAGGCACGCAGATGCACCTGTTTGCACAGCACAGTGATATTCTGCTTGCCCGCACAAACCTGAAAAACGAAATCAGCCGTCTGTGTGATGCAGGCATCACCGACCGCAGACTGCTGAATGAACAACAGATTGAAAAATTTGTGACTTCCGAAGTTGCAACCATTATTCTGAATGGTGAAAAAGTGTACAAGGAAAAAGAATTTCTTGTGCCTTTTGATGCTGCGGAGATAACAGGGGATAAAACCTGCAGCGGGGAAACCGTTATGGTGCAGGGCGTTATTGACTGTCTTGTGGTGAATGGCGACAAGGGGTATATTATCGACTACAAAACCGACAGGGTGGATGATATGCAGACTTTGTACGAAAGATACTCAAAACAGCTGGAAATGTACCGTCGTGCAGGCGGTTATCTCTATGAAATAAACAGCATAAAATGCATAATATACAGTTTTCACCTCGGTGAATATACGGAGTTTTAGTCAAAATGTAAAAGTTGGAAAAAGCCCGTAAAATAAAGAAAAAACTGATATTTTCCTATTGACAAACCGACCGCATGAGTATATAATAGTCAAAGCAATAAAGTAGACACGTAGTATCGTGCTCACCTTGTATCGCAACTGGGCGGTCGGGTCAATAATGGAAGTCCTCTTTTGACAAAGGGGAAAATTCGGTTATTTTGAGCGCGTATACCAATACGCGCTTTTGTTTTTGCTAAAAATAATTGGAGGTGCTTTATCATTAGTACAAAAAAAGAACTTGAAATCAACGAAGAAATTCGTGATAAGGAAATCAGAGTTATCGGCGCAGACGGCTCACAGCTCGGCGTTATGTCTCCGGACAAGGCTTTGAAAATTGCAGAAGAAGCAGACCTTGACCTCGTTAAGATTGCTCCTACAGCAGTTCCGCCTGTATGTCGAGTAATGGATTACGGCAAATACCGTTTCGAACAGCAGAAAAGGGAAAAAGAAAACAAAAAGAACCAGAAAGTTGTTGAAATCAAAGAAGTTCGCCTTTCCATCAACATCGACACAAACGACTTTAACACAAAAGTTAATCAGGCAAACAAGTTCCTTAAAAACGGTGATAAAGTTAAAGTTTCCATTCGCTTCCGCGGCAGAGAAATGGCTCATTCAAAACTCGGTCTTGACGTAATGGAACGTTTTGGCCAGGCTATTGAAGGCGGCACAATCGAAAAACCAGCGAAGCTTGAAGGCAGAAATATGCTCATGTTTATTGCCCCAGCACACAACAAATAATACTAGGAGGAAATTTCCATGAATAAGTACAAAATCAAAACACACACAGGTGCTAAAAAAAGATTTAAAATGACAAAAAACGGCAAGCTTAAAAGAGGTAAAGCTTTCAGAAGCCATATCTTGACAAAAATGTCTACAAAAAGAAAAAGAAACCTCAGAAAAGGCGGCTACGCAGACAAAACAAACGCAGCAGTTATCAAAAAATTGCTCCCATATCTGTAATCTGCAGGCAGCTTAACTTAACTTATTGACATACTAAAGGAGAAATATAGAAATGGCTCGTATTAAAGGCGCGATGATGACTCGCAAAAGAAGAAATAAAACACTTAAACTTGCAAAAGGTTACTACGGTTCCAAATCCAAACACTTCAAAATGGCTAAACAGCAGGTTATGAAAAGCGGTAACTACGCTTTCGCTGGCCGTAAACAGAAAAAACGTGACTTCCGTCGTCTCTGGATCACAAGAATTTCTGCAGCTGTTAAAATGTACGATATGAACTACTC